>JAABTF010000057.1 GCA_011389965.1 Halothiobacillus sp. | reverse complement strand
CGGCAAGATGTGTTCGATTACATCGAGCGATTCCACAACCCGAGAGTCCGCCGGCGCATTCAGGCAAACGACAACGCATTACCCTTAACCCAACCGTCCGCGAAAACGGGGTAGAACCCAGCCGCTGATCGCCGTGATGCAACGGACCCGCTGGTTGCGTCGCTTCGACTTCGATCCCGAAGCCGATGAGGTTCGCACTTCCATTACGGAGGCGACAACCGACTGCTGATCTGGTTCACCTGCGCTTGCTGGCGGGTTTTCTGCATCGGCTGCCGCGGCTGATACGACAGCATCAGCGCAACAGGCGAGCTGGGACCTGAGCGCGGCCTCACCCACAGGTCCAACGCACTATTGACCGCCGAACACCTTTTTCAGCAAGTCCGTCGTGCGGGCGTATGGCTCCGTCCGGATCAACCTTTCCTGTTCCGCGACCTTGATAAACAACCCGTCGAGCGCCTTGTCGGTAACGTAACCATCTAGGTCCGTGTCTCCCACGACCATCTGCGCCATCGGACCCGCCCGGTCCATCATCTGCTTGTAGGCGACCGTGACGCCGGCCTTGTCGGTCGCCGACTCGACGATCGGTCGGAAACGCGTGGTCAGTTCCTCCGAACTGCTGCGTCGGAGATACGCGGTGGCGGCATCATTCGGGCCTTCCACGATGCCCCTCACGTCATCGAGGCTCATGCGCTTGATCGCGGCAAAGAAGACATCGGTCGCCTCGGGCACTGCCTGTTCCGCGGCGTGGTTCATGGTCCCGACGAACTCGTCGGCCAATCCGTCCTGCCCCAAGCTGCGCAACACCCCCTCGACCTTTTGCAGGTAGCCCGGCAAGGGTATGCGCACCTGGGGGTCGTTGAGGTATCCGCCTTTTTGCCCCAGTTGCTCGACGGCAACCTCGACACCCTTGCTCAGCGCGTTCCGGATACCCTGGTCCATCTCCCCCTGCGTCAGGCCGGAGGCGACTGACGGCGATTGGGAGCCGCCACTGCCGAGACCCTCCAGCCGCTTTAGCATGTCACTGGTGAAATCGGCCTTGGCCGAGCGGCTGGCAAACAGGCTGCCCACCACGATCAGGCCGAGCACTTTACGTCGATTCATGTTCCATTCTCCGCTAACCGCCAGAAGGTCATCGTGACCCGGGATATCCACCCCCTTCCGGAGTCAGATGTGACTGCAATCCCTACACCGGGCTTATAGACCATATGCCGACACAGGCTGGCCAAACGAGCCCGGCATGGTCGCTCCATCCGGGTGGTTAGTACTTTTCCCGCGCACGCATCAGTTCGGCCATGGCATCGCATTCGGCATCACCGCGACGACGCAGCCCTTCGATTACCCCGTCCCGGTCGGCCGCCGTCTTGTTCTGCCCGAGCTTCTCGATCCCCTCGATCCGTTCGGGCAACAATTCGATGCCGACGATCGCCGCCTTCATTCCTTCGATCTGGCGCGCCGGCAGGTGGTCCCAGTCGAACGGCGCATCCCCGATCCGCGCCTGGTGGGTGTCGATCAGATCGTGCAGGTGTCGATCCAGCCAACCGGGTTGATCCTCCCCGGCCAGCCGCAACCGGCCACGCACATGCACCGCCTGGTAGTTCCAGGTGGGCACGCTGGTGGCCTGGCTCTCGGCATACCAACGCGGGGAGAGATAGGCATCGGGGCCGGTAAAGATCAGGATGCCGGATCGTTCCTTCCCGTCCGCCAACACCTGGGCCACCGGGTTGGCGCGGGCCAGGTGCGATTCGAACCGCCAGGTATCCGGCTTGCCGGGGTCACCGAAATGCAGGAACGGCAGGTGTACGGCGCACAGCTCATCGGCATCGGCAAGCACCACGGCGGCAAAGGGATGCGCCGCCAGAGTACGGCTCAGCACCCGCGGGTCATACTGGCAAAAATGTGGCGGGATGTAGGTATGGGCTTTCACGGACTGGCCGTCACCATGTCTACTTGACGCCAATCTGCGACAGGTCGCGCACCGCGCCCAGCGAGGCCGAGGTGGTCAGCGCCGCGTAGGCCTTGAGCGCCTGACTGACATAACGCTCCCGATTGACCGGCTTGTACGCCGCATCGCCCCGCTCGATCATCTTCTCGCGACGATGAGCGAGATCCGCATCACTGATGTCGAGGTGGATGGTGCGCTCGGGGATATCGATGACGATGGTGTCGCCCTCTTCCACCAGCGCGATCTCGCCGCCGGCAGCCGCCTCGGGCGAGGCGTGGCCGATCGACAGGCCAGAGGTGCCGCCGGAGAAGCGACCGTCGGTCAGCAGCGCACAGTCCTTACCCAGCCCCTTGGACTTGAGGTAACTGGTCGGATAGAGCATCTCTTGCATGCCCGGCCCGCCCTTCGGGCCCTCGTACTGGATCACCACCACGTCGCCCGGCACGATCTGGTCCTCAAGGATCGCCTCGACGGCCGCATCCTGCGACTCGAAGCAGCGTGCCCGGCCGGTGAACTTGAGGATCGACTCGTCGACGCCGGCGGTCTTCACGATGCAGCCGTCGCGGGCGATATTGCCGAAAAGCACGGCTAGGCCACCATCCTTGGAGTAAGCATGCTCGTAATCTCGGATGCAGCCCTTGGCCCGGTCGATGTCCAGGCTCGGCCAGCGGGTGTCCTGCGAGAACGCTGTCTGCGTGGGGATGCCGGCCGGGCCGGCGAGGTAACGGCTCTTCGCCTCTTCGCAGGCGGTATCACGGGCGATATCCCAGCGATCCAGGCCTTCCTTGACTGTCCTGCTGTGGACATTGGGGATGTCGCTGTGCAGCAGGCCGGCGCGATCGAGCTCGCCGAGGATGGCCAGGACCCCGCCGGCACGATGCACGTCCTCCATGTGGTATTGCGCGGTGCTGGGCGCGACCTTGCACAGGTGCGGGATCCGGCGGCTCATGCGGTCGATATCGGTCATGTCGAAGGCGATCTCGCCCTCACGCGCGGCAGCCAGCAGGTGCAGCACCGTGTTGGTCGAGCCGCCCATGGCGATATCGAGCGCCATGGCGTTCTCGAAGGCCGCACGCGTCGCAATCGAGCGTGGCAACGCCGAGGCGTCGTCCTTCTCGTAGTAGTCCTTGGCCAGGCGCACGATCTGCCGACCGGCCTCGAGGAACAATTCGCGCCGATCGGCGTGGGTGGCCAAAAGCGATCCATTGCCCGGCAACGAAAGCCCTAAGGCTTCGGTCAGGCAGTTCATCGAGTTGGCGGTGAACATGCCGGAACAAGAACCGCAGGTCGGGCAGGCCGAACGCTCTATCTGGGCCAGCGTGTCGTCCGAGACGGAAGGGTCGGCCGCCTGGACCATGGCATCGACCAGATCGAGCTTGATGATTTCGTCGGAATCCTCGGACAGCCGCGTCTTCCCCGCCTCCATCGGCCCACCGGAAACGAAGATCACCGGGATGTTCAACCGCATCGCCGCGTTGAGCATGCCCGGCGTGATCTTGTCGCAATTGGAGATGCACACCAGGGCGTCGGCACAGTGGGCATTGACCATGTACTCGACCGAGTCGGCAATCAGGTCGCGACTGGGCAGGGAATAGAGCATGCCGCCATGCCCCATGGCGATGCCGTCGTCCACCGCAATGGTGTTGAATTCCTTGGCAATCCCGCCGGCCGCCTCGACCTCACGAGCGACCAACTGGCCCATGTCCTTGAGGTGGACGTGGCCCGGGACGAACTGGGTGAACGAGTTGGCGATCGCGATGATCGGCTTGCCGAAATCGTCGTCCTTCACCCCCGTCGCGCGCCACAGCGCGCGCGCACCGGCCATGTTGCGTCCGTGGGTGGTGGTCTTGGAACGATAATCGGGCATGAATGGACTCTCCGCAAAGAACTGAAAACGTGGGGTCGCCCTGGTTGGGCAACACCTACTCAATGATGTCGACTAGGGCACCCTCTTCCACCCGCTTGAATAACGCGACCACGTCCGTGTTGGTCATGCGCACGCAGCCGTGCGAGGCGGGCCGACCGATGCGGCCTTCCTCGGGGGTGCCGTGGATATAGATGTAACGCCGTTTGGAGTCGACCTCGCCACCCTGGTTGACGCCGGGTTCGAGGCCGTCGAGCCAAAGAATACGGGTGGTGACGTCGTCGCGCGCGGCCCGCTCCTCCGCGCCGGTGAGGATTTCCGCGATCTTGCCGGTAGGCCGTCGGCCCCGGAAGATCATGCCCAGAGGGGCATCCGCACCAATCTTGTCCGCCACGCGATGCAGCCCCAAGGGGGTTTGAAGGCTGCCCTCGCGGTTCCCCGTGCCCCGCTCTGCCGTTGACACCGGGTAAACCGCCCGCAATCGCCCCTGTTCGAACAGATAGAGGCTTTGGTCACCGACGTCGACCACGATCGACTGGCCGGTAGACGACGCAGTCGGGCGGGCTCGCTCCACCAGCCGCTGCACGGATTGGCGCACCTGGGGAGGCAGTTCGACCATCGTCTCGCCCCCTTCTTGAGCGGCGGAATTGCTTGCTCCTGCTGAATCCACCACTTGGTCCGCCGCTCCGCCTAAGCTGGACTCGCCCAGCGTGACAGCGGGAAGCATCAGGAGACCCAAGAGCAGCGCACGGCCCAAGCTACTGGTCATTGTACAAGCCGACGGAGACGATATCGCGCGAACGACGCGAGGCTCCCTTGGCTCCGTTCTCCTTGCCGCGCGCGCTGTCAGCACGATTGTTGGCCAGATTGTCGAGGTAGTTGCCGTCGATGTCGTTGGTGACGTAGTCACCAGTGAAACAGGAGCAATCGAACTCGGTGAGCGTCGGGTTGCCCAGCCGTACGGCTTCCTTGAGGTCCTCAAGGTCCTGGTAGATCAGTTCATCGGCACCGATCACCTGCCGAATGGCATCCACGTCTCGCTCGTGGGCAACGAACTCGTTGACCGCCGGCATATCGATGCCATAGACGTTGGGGTAGCGCACGGGTGGGGCCGCCGAGGCCATGTAGACCTTCTTCGCGCCGGCCTCGCGCGCCATGCGGATGATCTCGCTGGAAGTCGTGCCGCGCACGATGGAGTCGTCCACCAACAATACGTTCTTGCCACGGAATTCCAGGTCGATGGCGTTGAGCTTCTGGCGGACCGAACGCTTGCGCTGAGCCTGGCCCGGCATGATGAAGGTGCGGGCGATGTAACGGTTCTTGACGAAACCTTCGCGGTATTTGAGGTTAAGATTCACCGCGATCTCGAGGGCGGCCGTGCGACTGGTATCGGGTATCGGGATGACGACGTCAATGTCGTTGTCGGGCCAGTCGCGCTGGATCTTCTCGGCCAGCTTCTCGCCCATCCGCATCCGGGCACGGTAGACCGAGACATCATCGATGATGGAGTCGGGCCGTGCCAGGTAGACGTATTCGAAGATACAGTTGGAATACACCGGGTTGTCCGCGCACTGGCGCAGTGTGACGTCGCCATCCTGGGAGATGAAAATGGCTTCGCCGGGCGCCAGGTCGCGCACCAGCTCGAAACCGCCGGCCTCGATGGCCACCGACTCGGAAGCCACCATGTACTCGATGCCCTCGTCGGTTTCACGCTTGCCGTAGCAGACAGGCCGTATGCCGTGCGGATCGCGGAAGGCGAATATCCCCTCGCCGGCAATCAGGCCGATCACCGCATAGGCCCCGCGGGCACGCCGGTGGACCGTAGTGATCGCCGCAAAAACATCTTCCGCCGTCGGCCGAGCTCCGGCAATGGCGGCCAACTCGTGAGCGAAGACATTGAGCAACACTTCCGAATCGGAGTTGGTATTCAGATGACGACGGTCCTCGGCCACGACGGCGGCCCGTAGCTCGTCGACGTTGGTGAGGTTGCCGTTGTGCCCCATGGCGATACCGAAGGGCGCATTGACGTAAAACGGCTGCGCCTCCGCTGAAGAGTCACAGCCCGCCGTCGGATAACGCACGTGACCAATGCCCATGTTGCCCATCAACTGGAGCATGTGGCGCGTGTGGAAGACGTCCTTTACCAGCCCGTTTTCCTTGCGGAGAAACAGACGCTCCTCGTCAGACGTCAGAATGCCCGCGGCATCCTGTCCCCGGTGCTGCAGGACGGTCAGACCGTCATACAGTGACTGATTCACCGGCGATTTCGCCACCATCCCAATAATGCCGCACATGCGTTAAACCACCTCGGTTTTGACCGCGCAAAATACAAAAAGAACGTCAGGCCCGCTTCCCGCAGCCCTGAACGGCAGCGCCGGGCAGGATTTGAACCTGTCCGGCGTCAGGCGGGCTTATCCCCGCCGGCGGAACACCCCCTGTGCTCCACCCGATCAATTCGACCAGCGTCTAATTCGACCATACCAGCGTCGGCACCGTCACCTCACCACTGCACGTTACGGGCGACATCCGCCGGCATCACGGCCAACAGCCACTCCGCCACCACCTGGAAATGGGGGATGAGCATCGAGGTCTCCCACCACGGCTCCTTGGGCAGGGTCGTGAACCCACCCAGCACCAGCAGACCCGCCACGATCAACACACCCCGCAGCAGCCCGAAGACCATGCCCACCGAACGATCGGTCCCGGACAACCCGGTGGTTTCCACCAGCTTCGAGATCGCCCAGTTAATGATTCCGCCCAGTATCAACACGATCACGAACAGGGCCACAAAGGCGATGGCCACACGGGCGGAGGGAATGTCCACCGCTTCGGGAACCCACACCGACGCCGCTTGGGAAAAAGCCAATGCAATAGCGAAGGCGGCAATCCAGGTGACCAAAGAGATCACCTCCTTGATAAAACCGCGCACCAGCGCGATCGCCGTGGAGACGAGCACGATGGCCAACAGGATCCAGTCGACCAGCATCATCGCTTCATTCCTGCTTCGTTCACTTGGTCATCACCAGACCGTCGCGCCCGATACGCTGGCGCAGCCGCTCGGTGGCCTCGTTGGCCAGTGCGCGAGACTGGTAGGGTCCAACACGAACCCGCCAGACCGTGCCCTGATCGGAAAACAGCGGCTCGATCGACACATCGAAACCGGAGGACTCGACCGACTCGGCCAAGGCCTGAGCATTCTGCTCGTCGGAAAAACTGCCCAGTTGGACCACGAATTCGCCGTTTCTCGATGTCTGCGGCAGTGAGTCGCCCGAAGCCCCGTCTGTCTTCTCAGCCGATTCAACGCTCGCCGCGGCGTTCGGGGCCGGACTCTCTGTTTCTACCGCGCTTTCTGCCCTTTCTGTCTCGACCGATCTCTTCGGCGCGCTGTCTGTCGCCGCTTCATCACCATCGGCCCCGGCATCCGCCGGGTTTTCCCGGGCGGCTGCCTCTTCCACGGGCTCGCTCACCTGTTCGGCAGGCACGCTGGCATCACGTGCCTCAATGGGCGTCTGATCGGGGAAGAGATTTTCGGGGGGCTGATCCAGGGGAGCGCCGCTTTCACCCGGCGGCTGGGGAATCTCGATCTCGTCATCGGATTCGATCGCCGGCTTTTCCGGTACCGACTGCACCCGAAGGCTGTCGATACCGCTGCCGTCGAGCCACAGTGGCAACAGCAGCACCGCCAGGGCGACGACGACTGCCGCTCCCACTAGTCGCTGACGGAAGCGCGATTCGGTCCAGGTTGACTCAGTTTGCTCTGCCACAGCGTCCTCGTCGGATTAGGCGCAAGGTGCGCGTCGGTCGGGGTCAGTGTCTGTCGGATCAAGCCGCGCCCGCAACGGCCCGACCACGTGAAACGAACCGAAGACCACGATTTCGTCACCGTGGCCTGAGGCAGCAAGCGCTGCATTATACGCGCCGACCAGGTCGCTTTCACAGTGCACCGGCCCAGCCCCCGCGTGCGCCAGCGCCCCTTGCAGTTCGGGCATGCTCGCCGCCCGCGTCTCGGGAAGTTCCGTGATCCACCATTCGTCGATCAGGCCGGCCAGTGGTCGCAGGATTTCGGTAATCGGCTTGTCCGCCAGGGCAGAAAAAACCGCCAGGCGACGCCCTGCCGTGATCTCCCCGCGGGACTCCAGCGCTTGGGCCAGGGCCCGCGCCGCCTCGCCATTATGCGCAACGTCCAGGCAAATCGCCCGCCCTTCCTGGGAAAACCACTCAAACCGACCGGGCACCCGTGCCAGGAGCAAGCCCTGGCTGACGGCTGCATCCGGGATGGCGAGCGGGCTGCGCGGGTGTTGCAGCAATGCGACAACGCCCGCTGCGTTTAGTGCCTGGTGCCGCCCAAAAAGCGACGCAAGCACGAAGGATCGTTCGCCGTCCGGTCCATGAATAGTGAAGCCCGGCTGCTGGCCGTCACCCGCGACAAACTCGACGCGAAAATCGGCCCCCAGGCACAGCAAATCGACTCCGTCTCGTGCTGCCTGTTCCGACAGCGCAGTCACCGGGTCCGGATCCATGTACACGGCGGGGCGCGCGCGCCGCAGTATGCCGGCCTTCTCCCGGGCGATCGCCTCGCGTGTGTCGCCCAGCCAGGATTGATGATCCAGGCCGATATTGGTCACCAGCGCTAGGTCGGCATCCAGCGCGTTCACCGCGTCGAGGCGACCTCCCAGTCCAACCTCCAGCACCCAGACGTCCAGCCCGACCTCGGCGAACACCAGGAACGCGGCGAGCGTCAGCCACTCGAAGTAGGTCAAGGCCACACTCTGCGGATGCGCATCGATGCGCTCAAATGCCGCCAGCAACCGGACGGCAGCCACCTGTTCGCCGTCGAGCCAGAAGCGTTCCCGGACGTCGTTGAGATGCGGCGAGGTGTAGCTCCCCACCCGGTAGCCGGCCGCGCGGCAGATGGAGGCAGCCATCGCCGCACTCGACCCCTTGCCGTTGGTTCCGGCCACCGCAATCACGGTGGCCTTGGGCGCGCCACCCAGCAGATCGTGGGCCAGTCGTCGCGTGCGGCTCACACCGGGCTCGATACGATCCGGATCGCGCTCCAGTAGCCAATCCAGCCATTCATCCAGTGTCGCGGACGATGTGGATCCCGAACTCATCTCGCCCACTTCGGCAGTGTCGGCAACCGCTTCACGCCTCGGCGCTGGCCTGGGGCAGGTCCTTTTTCTGCAGATTGGCCACCAGCGTCGCCACGGTACGTGGCAGATCCTCACGGGCGGTGATCATGTCGATCGCGCCGTGCTCGAGCAGGAATTCGCTGCGCTGGAAGCCTTCCGGCAACGTTTCGCGCACCGTCTGTTCGATCACACGTGGGCCGGCAAAACCGATCAGCGCATTGGGTTCGGCGATCTGCACGTCTCCCAGCATGGCCAGAGACGCGGACACGCCACCCATCGTGGGGTCGGTAAGCACGACGATAAACGGCAACTGCTTCTTCGACAGCCGCGTCAGCGCTGCGGACGTCTTGGCCATCTGCATCAGGGAG
>JAABTF010000056.1 GCA_011389965.1 Halothiobacillus sp. | reverse complement strand
GTGTACAGAAGCCATCGGGCGCGCACCGGGCTTTGCTGTAATTCCGCCCACCCGGCCTGAGCACTCCACCGCCGGGGACGGTCGTCAAGCGAGCGATCATCCGATCCGGCGGCACTTCCCTGCTCTTTTCGGGAGCGCGTGACCCGGCCGATTCCTTCAAAGCCACGTTCCTCGAGAGTCTTGCGCCGGGTCTCGCTCATCGGTCTGCCCCCGCGATTCGCCCTTGTCGCAAGGCCTCGATGACCTCTTCCTTCGGCCCATCGGCCACTACCTTGCCGGCATCAAGCACCAAAATTCGATCGGCCAGATCCAGCATCGAACTCCGATGGGTATTTACCAGCAATGTTTTTTCCTCGGCCAACTGCTTGAGATTGCGCTTTATGAGCGCCTCGGTGGAATGATCAAGCGATCCAGTCGGTTCATCGAGAACAAGCATCGGAGGATCATGCAACAGCGCCCGGGCGATGGCTATCGATTGACGCTGGCCACCGGAGACTCGCTGCCCCCTCTCTCCGACCGGCATGTCGAAACCCTCAGGGTGACGATTGATCAACGAGGACAGACCACTGAGATTGGCAACTTCGACGACTCGCTCGTCGTCCACTTCGGTGGTGCCCAAGAGGAGGTTGTCTTTCAGCGAGCCCTGGAACAAAGAAATATCCTGTGGGACGTAGCCGACGGCTCTACGTACCTCGGCGGGATCGATCTGTCGAGCATCGACCCCATCGATCAGAACCGCACCGGAGTCGGGCTCGTAGAACCCGAGGATCAGCTTCTCGATCGTCGTCTTGCCCGACCCGTTTTTGCCCAGCACCGCAACATGCTCACCGGCTGCAATACGGAAACTCACGTCGTCCAGTGCCTCTCCCCCTGCTTCCGGATACGAGAAGTTCACATGACGGAATTCGATCTCACCCTTCAACACTGGTCGCCGAATCCAGGATTTGCCGGTGGGTCGTTCAACCGGCTGAGCCATCACCTCATCTAGAGCATTGAGGGCCGTGGCCGACTGGTGATACTGCATGAGAAGGCCCGCCGCCTGACCGATAGGTGCCATCGCTCGCGTTGAGAGCAGGTACGCGGCGATCATGCCGCCCATGCTCAATTCACCTTCCATGATCAGATGTACACCGATCACGATGATGGCAATACCGACGGCGTGCTGGGCCCATTGCGCTCCGCTGGTCACGGACGACGACAAGAGTCGCATCCGCGCCGCGTTGCGTGCCAAAAACACGGATGTCTTTTCCCAATCCGCCTGGATACGGCTTTCCGCACCAAAGGCCTTAACCGTCTCGATATCGGTCAGTCCTTCGACGAGCGTGGCGTTGCGCATCGATCCGGCCCCCATGGCATCGTCGGACAAGCGTTGTAGCCTGGACTGGGCGACTAAGGCGTAAAGCAAAATACCCAACGCGCCGATCACGATCGGAATCACCAACTGCCAGCCGATAAGAGCAACGATGCCGGCGAAGAGCAACACAAATGGAAGATCGACCAGGGCGATCACGCTCATCGACCCGATAAACGACCTTACCGACTCGAAGGCATGCACCGTGTTAGCGAACGAGCCTGTCGATGCGGGCCGGTTCGCCATTCGCATGCCCAGCACCCGTTCCATGATGGCCGACGACAGCTTGACGTCCGCGCGGCTTGCGGCGAGATCGACGAACCGACTGCGCATCACGCGTAGTAGCAGGTCGGCACTGATCACTAGCATCACGCCCGCCCCCAGTACCCAGAGCGTCTCCGTTGCCGCGTTGGGTACCACCCGGTCATAAACATTCATGATGAACAGCGGCATGGCGACCGCGAAAAGGTTGATCATGAACGCCGCAATGAGCACGTCACGGTAAAGCCCGCGGTTTTGGCGGATCACGCCCCAGAACCAGTGCTCATCGTGCTCCGGGGCAATCCGACCGGCCCGATCGTCAAACCGGAATCGAGGCTGCACATAGATCAGCCATCCGGTTGAATCCGACTCGATTCGATCGAGAGGCACCTCGACTTCCGCCTCGTTTAGTTCTGGGTACACCACCGTGGCTAGACCAGCCTGGGTATCGACATCGGTGAGCACGCAGGCCGAATCACCGGCGGTCAACACCACCGCTGGCAACAACGCCGGGTTGACCGAGCGAACCTTACGGGACTCCAGCTGACTCGAAAGCCCCGCGCGGTGCGCGGCGCGCTCGAATTCAGGCGGGGCCAGACGCCCGTTTTCAAGTGGCAGGCCGGCAATGGCCGACTCGCGTGAGATCGGCGTCCCGTGATACCGACTCAAAAAGATCAGGCATTCAGTGAGTGAATCACGTGATTGTTCGACCTGTTCGTTCGACATGACTTTCCCGATTACTGGTTATCCGCCGGTTCGCCGACATCACACACGAATCGCGCAAGGAAACGTATGTTCTCTCCGCATAGCCGCAGCGGCATGAACTCCACACTCACCGACACCTCGAGCACGCAATCGCGAGTCTTTGTCTCCGACCTACGGCGAGCAGGTTGCCACTAGTTTCGTTAACGGGAAGAAATTGCCGGCAAATTCGCCGCGATATCCACACTCGGGCAGGCGGTGGCAGGGTCGACCGGAAGCCGCTCCGCGCCCAGATCGGCAAGTTTCGGCAAGCCTTCGCGACGCACCTCTAACGCCTCAAGCAACTGGCCGCTCGCGGCCAAGGCACGGGCAATGGCGATGCGTCGATCGGCCTGAGCGTTGACAAACGAACGACTGGCCTGGAAGAACTCGTTTTCCGAATCAAGGACATCCAGCAGGGTGCGCTGACCGATGCGGAATTGATTGCGATACGCGACACGAACTCGATCGGCCGACAAGCGATAGTTGTTCAGCACGCCAACCTGTTCGGAAAGCTTTCTCACGTCGTTATACGCAATCTGGAGCCTCTGACGCATGTCCACGCAGGCCTTGTCACGCAGACTCTTTGAGACATTCAACTGTTCGGCCGCACTCTTGATCGCAGCACGATCACTGCCGCCGTTGTAGAGATTGAAGCGCAGCTCCAAGCCGACGCGGGCATCACGCTGATTCTCGCGTTCGCCAAGATCGTCCCGGTTATCGACGCCGTAGCTGGCGTTCAAATTCAGCCGTGGCTGATAGTTCGAGCGCTGGCTGTCGACGGCAGCACGTGACGATTCAATGTCGCGCAAGGCTGCTCGGAACGCTGGATTCCCCTCGTAAGCCAGCTGCATGGCTGCGGTCATATCGTCCGGTAGCGACGAGCCGTCCAGCGAGATCGGGGTCAGGCTCTCGGCGGGAGAGTGGCCGACAATTCGCAGGTAACGCGCGGTGACATCGTGGAGATTCGACATCTCCGTAATCAGGTTCGATTCGGACAGCGCAACACGAGCATTAATCTGCTCGAGATCGGCGCCGCGCGCCACACCAGCATCAGAGCTTTGTTGGACCTGATTCTTGACGTCCAGGTGTTCCCGATAATTCACTTCAGCCAGCTGCACGAGTTCGCGCTGGCGAAGAACATCCTGATAGGCCGTCAATGCCTGAACCGCGATGTCCTCCGCGCTGCCAAGCAACTCGTAATATCGGACAAGTCGGGCATTATCGAGCCGCTCGACTTCCGATTGAGTGAAGAATCCGTCGTAGAGCATCTGCGTCAGAGAAATCTCTGCAGCGGCGACGGAATAGTCCTCGTTCACTCCGTAGTTACGCGATTCCTGGGCAACGCTGGCGACGGCGTCGACCGTTGGCAGATAGCCCCCGCGCGCCACGTCGACGTCGTGCCCCGAGGACACAAATGCATGCCAATTCGACTGCACCTCCGGGTTGGACTCGATCGCTCGTTGAACGACCGTTGCCGGATCATTTGGTTGGTTCGATTGAGCCGACACGAGCATCGGCGTGGCAAGCAGGCATGCGGTTAGGGCGAACCCTATCGATTTTTCTTTCTTCATTATGCGCCTTGACCCATTGTCAATTTCCAACGCGGCTTTGTGCTTCGCGTCTCGTCAAAATAAGAATTGCACAGCCCCCGCAACCGTTGGTGCCGTGTACTCCGGTGCCCGGACGACATTTCGCACGATCTTTCTTCGACTTTAAGTTCGAACACACATCGACTCGACCGAGCCCTCTCAACTTCCCGTGAAAGAGTCAGCAAGTTGACGCGGAAAGTGCACATAGACCATTCCATATATCGGTCTTCAGTGTACCTAACTTGAGCCACGCACGATAAAAATAGGAAAGGTATTACAACAATGACTTGGAACGGCATGAGCATCGAGTAGTCTCCTTTCGCCGACTCGGCCTAATGCCAGCGCGAGAAAGCCACGCCACTTGAAGAAAGTGCCGCCCCGTTGCCAAAAGCAGATTCCCCGGATCAGAGCGGCTTTGATATCATACGCCACCTTCGACATACCATGACGGGTGCGCCATGGCGGTTTCGGCTGTCCGCACCCCTCGACAACACACGGATGCGCAAGCGGTCTTTGGTAGGGGCCGCCACTGGCATCCCAGTGCTTCTCAGGAGGGCACATGCCGACTATCACGCTACCCGACGGCAGTCAGCGTTCATTCGATCACCCGGTTTCGCTGGCCGAGGTCGCCGCGGACATCGGCCCGGGCCTGGCCAAGGCGGCCGTTGCCGGCAAGATCGACGGCAAACTGGTGGATCTCTCGCGCACCATCGACAACGATGCCGAGGTGGCCATCGTCACGGCGAAGGACCAGGAGGGCGTCGAGATCATCCGCCACTCCACCGCCCACCTGATGGCACAGGCGGTCAAGCAGCTCTACCCGGAAGCGCAGGTCACCATCGGCCCGGTCATCGACCAGGGCTTCTACTACGATTTCGCCTTCGACCGGCCCTTTAATGACGAGGACCTGGAGAAGATCGAGACCCGCATGCGCGAGCTGGCCGCCGAGGGCGACGAGCTCGAACGCCGCGTGATGGAACGCGACGACGCGGTGCGCTTCTTCAAGGACCTGGGCGAGGACTACAAGGTCGAGATCATCAAGGACATCCCGGGTGAGCAGGAGCTCTCCATCTACACCCAAGGCGACTTCACCGATCTCTGCCGCGGCCCGCACGTGCCGCACACCAACAAGCTCAAGGCCTTCAAGCTGCTGAAGGTCGCCGGTGCGTACTGGCGCGGCGACTCGGACAACGAGATGCTCACCCGCGTCTACGGCACCGCCTTTGCCTCCGACAAGGAGCTCAAGCGCTACGTCAGGCAGCTGGAAGAGGCGGAAAAGCGCGATCACCGCCGCCTGGGCAAGCAGCTCGACCTGTTCCACTTCCAGGACGAGGCGCCGGGCCTGGTATTCTGGCACCCGCGCGGCTGGGCAATCTGGCAGGTGATCGAGTCGTACATGCGTGACGTGTACAAGCGCTCGGACTACGCGGAGATCAAGTGCCCGCAGATCCTGGACGTGTCCCTGTGGAAGAAGTCCGGCCACTGGGACAACTACCAGGAGAACATGTTCTTCACCGAGTCGGAGAAGCGCACCTACGCGGTCAAGCCGATGAACTGCCCGGGCCACGTCCAGGTGTTCAACCACGGCCTGCACTCCTACCGTGACCTGCCGATCCGCTACGGCGAGTTCGGCTCCTGTCACCGCAACGAGCCCTCGGGCGCGCTGCACGGCATCCTGCGCGTGCGCGGTTTCACCCAGGACGACGGCCACATCTTTTGCACGGAGAAACAGGTCGAGTCCGAGGTACGCGCCTTCCACGGCCAGGCACTGGATGTCTACGAGACCTTCGGCTTTACCGACGTGCAGGTGAAGATCGCCACGCGACCGGAAAAGCGCATGGGCGCGGACGAGATCTGGGATGACGCCGAGGAGGCCCTGCGCAGCGCCCTGCGCGCCGCCGACGTCGAGTGGGAGGAACTGCCGGGCGAAGGTGCCTTCTACGGCCCGAAGATCGAGTACCACCTGTCGGATGCCATCGGCCGGACCTGGCAGCTGGGCACCATCCAGGTGGACTTCATGATGCCCGAGCGCCTCGGCGCGACATACATCGACGAACACAGCGAGCGCAAGCACCCGGTGATGCTCCACCGCGCCATCGTCGGCTCGATGGAACGCTTCATCGGCATCCTGATCGAGCATCACGCCGGCCAGATGCCATTGTGGCTGGCCCCGACACAGGCGGTGGTCATGGGCATCACCGATAAGCACGCCGAGTACGTCGATGCCGTCGCCAAACGGCTCAAGGCCGCCGACCTGCGCGCGCAGGCGGATCTGCGCAACGAGAAGGTCGGTTTCAAGATCCGCGAGCACACGCTCGAGCGCGTGCCTTACCTGCTTGTGGCAGGAGATCGGGAGATCGATGCCGACAGCGTCTCGGTGCGTACGCGCTCCGGCGAAGACCTCGGGTCGATCGCCATCGACGAGCTGATAGAACGACTGCACGGCGAGATCAAGGCGCACCAATAAGCGCGGTAGTTGGCAACAACCGCCAGGGATGTGCTAATTTTTCGCCCCCACTTCCCCAGAGTCCTTGGCTTTTGGGGTATCATCTCGTTCAAACCTTATTGGAGGGTACGAACATCGCTCAACAACGCGGAGCGGGTCGCAGCAGCAGCAACGACCCCAGGATCAATGATCAAATCAACGTTCGGGAAGTCCGACTGGTCGACGAAAACGGCGAACAAGTCGGTGTCGTTCCCACGGACGAGGCAATGAGCCGAGCTCAGGACGCCGCCTTGGACTTGGTAGAGGTCTCGCCGACCGCCAAACCGCCCGTCTGCAAGATCATGGACTTTGGTAAGTTCAAGTATCAGCAGAGCAAGAAGGCGAACGAGGCGAAGAAGAAGCAGAAACAGATCGAGATCAAGGAAGTGAAATTCCGTCCCGGGACGGAAGATCACGACTACCAAGTCAAGCTGAGGAACGCGACTCGCTTCCTGGAAGCCGGCGACAAGGTCAAGATCACCCTGCGCTTCCGCGGTCGAGAGATGGCCCACCGTGATCTCGGCGCCGAATTGCTCGCTCGGATCGAGCAGGACCTCTCGGATCTCGCTATGGTCGAGCAGCGCCCGCGCATGGAAGGCCGTCAGGCCACCATGGTACTGGCTCCGCGCGCTACCAAGAGCTAAGCGGCCCGCCGCTCGACGACGCGACAACCCGCCTCCCCGGCGGGTTTTTTGGTGTGCCCGGTACAATCAGCCGCGAGGCGATCCACTGGCTTCGCTTGACGCCACCGGCCGTTGCCCAAGGGCGGCAATGGTGTCGGCATGGAATCGCGCCACCTCTGCCACCGCAGCACGGCCGGGGTCCTCGGGCAACACATTGATCCCTGGGATCGTGTTTCCGGCAAGGGCACGAATGGTGGCATGCGCGCTGTCCGAGAGGGCCTGGGCGTTGTAACCCCCTTCGAGCATCATCACCAGTCGATCGTCGCAAACCTCGTGCGCCAAGGCGCACATGTGCTGCGCCAGTACCGCAAAGCCGGTTTCGTCCATGACACAGGTCTGGTCGAGATAGTGGCAGTCAAAACCGGCGGAAATCAGGATGAGTTCCGGGCGAAACGCCCGGGCTGCTGGGCGCACCACCTGCTCGAACACGTCAAGCAGCGCCGCATTGCCGCTCCCCCGGGGAAAGGGCACGTTCAGGTGATAGCCCAGCCCGCCCCCAGTACCGGTCTCAGCCAGTGTGCCAGTGCCGGGATAGAACGGGGCTTCGCAATGGCTGTCGACGACCAGCACGTCGGGCTGATCGTAGAATATGTCCTGGGTACCGTCTCCGTGGTGCATATCCCAGTCCCAGATCATCACGCGGCCATAACCCAAGACCGCCCGCGCATGCATGGCCGCCACGGCGATATTGTTGTACAGACAAAAACCCCTGGCGTGATCTGAAGAAGCGTGGTGCCCCGGCGGACGCACAATACAAAACGCATGGCGACCCTCCCCGGTAGTAATCGCCTCGATGGCGCCAATGCCAGCGCCGGCAGCCAGTCTCGCCGCGACCACACTTTCGGGTGACACCGCGGTGGTGTCCTGTGCCAGCCAGCGCGACCCACCGACAAGCGATTCGATATACTCCAAATGGGCCGCGGAATGGGCTCGCTCTAGCTGCGCATGCGTGGCCAGCGCCGGTACCCGCCAGCACTGGCCGTCAACGGGCTCGGCCTGCAACCGTTCTACAATCGCCGTCAGCCGTGCCGGGCGCTCGGGGTAGGCGTAGGTCTCCAGGCTGGCCTCGGGATATTGATGAGCGATCATCGCCTTGACGGCATCACTCCATTCCGGGTGTTCGGTGTCCCAACCGGTCGGGTCGTGGCCGAGCATGCGGGCGTCATAATAAATCAGCACCGTCTCAAGCATCTTCGTGCATCTCGAAAACTCCGGAAGAAGGTTGCTTTTGCAGGTTATTGATTTTTAACGCCAGGAAACTGACAGTATTCCGCGCACACAACGGCACGATCCTCGCCGATCTTTCAGTCAAGCATACGCCTTGTCTGCGGTGACCGCACCGAACCTGACGAACCTCTGCACTCCGCGCGCCTTCATTGAGGGATTGCGATACCGACCGCTCCCGGGTATCATCGTGCGCCGTTTAGCTGCCCCGACACTCTCGAGGGCTGGCAACGGTGAAGTCGTCCGCGCACGTTAAACACTCCGACGTGGCCGGATATCCAAAAACAAACCTGAACTGGAGTTGATCATGCCCAAGATCAAGACTAATCGCGGGGCTGCCAAGCGGTTCAAGATTACCGCGGGCGGCGTCAAGCGTCGTCAGTCGCACCTGCGTCACATCCTCACGAAGAAATCGTCGAAGCGGAAGCGTCAGCTCGGTTCGCCGGCCTACGTTCACGAGGCCGATGTCCAGCTCGTCGAGCGCATGATGCCCTACGGCAAGAAGTGAGGAGATAGACCATGGCACGAGTCAAGCGTGGCGTTACCGCCCATGCCAAGCACAAGAAGGTCCTGAAAAAGGCCAAAGGCTATTACGGTGCGCGGTCGCGCACCTATCGTTCTGCCAATCAGGCGGTCATCAAGGCAGGTCAGTATGCCTATCGTGACCGTCGCGCGAAGAAGCGCGTGTTCCGCGGCCTGTGGATCACCCGCATCAACGCCGAGGCACGCAACAACGGCCTGTCTTATAGCCGCATGATGGACGGCCTGAACAAGGCCAACGTCGAGGTAGACCGCAAGGTACTCGCCGACATCGCGGTACATGACAAGCCGGGCTTTGCCGCCCTGGCAGAAAAGGCGAAGGCCGCTCTGGCCGGCTAAACAGCCGCCGGGCGGGATCGCGGCCTCGCGTCGCGGTCGCCCCTTTTCCCCGAAGGCGCCTCACGGCGCCTTTTTTCGTTAAAAGGCATTGATTTTATTGGGTTTTACGCCACAATAACGCCCTTTGCCAGACGCCGGTTTCAAGATCGGAAGAGCG
>JAABTF010000004.1 GCA_011389965.1 Halothiobacillus sp. | reverse complement strand
TCGCGCCTGAAGGGCCACAGCAATGGGTGGCGGGCGCGGTTGGTGGAGGTGCTCGAAAGCCTGCCGGATCACCCCCGCCTGTTTCTTGGCACCCTGTTCTGGACCTGGATCAACTGGCTGATCAAGCTCTGCGCGTTGGGTTGGGTGCTTGCTGCCTTGGCGCCGGTGAGCTTTTTCCAGGGAGTGGTCGGCGCGATCGGTGGCGATCTGACCACGGTGCTGCCCGTTCACGCCCCGGGGGGATTTGGCACGTACGAGGCGGGTGTTGCGCTCTTGATCGGTCCGTTTGTTGATGACACCAAGGCGCTGGTGGCCGCTGCCGTCAACCTGCACCTGTTCGTGCTGGGCACGGCGCTACTTGCCGCCGTGATCACGCTGGTCATCAAGCGTCCAGCGCCCTGCTGACGGGGGCATCTAGACTGGCTTGGTCACGGATCAGCTGATCCAGCGCCCGCATGAGTTCGTTCAGCCGGCGGTCGAACGCCTCCTGGGCCAGACGGCCCTCACGGAAGTGTTGGAACATCGACAGGAGGTCGGTGGCCAGTGTGCGGTGCGTGTCGAGATTTTCGGTCGCCCAGTGCGAGGCGGCGACCCGTAGTTGGTGGTGCCGGGCTGAATGTTCCAGGTGATCGCGTCCCAGGGCGCGAAGGCCCCAGAGGGCGGCCATCGCACCCAGCGGCGTCATCGGTCGGCCCGGGTCGATATCGAAATCGAACTGTTCCATCCATACCAGCAAGTCGGTTTTGCGCAGGGGGCGGGCGATGGCGTAACCCTGCCCGAGCTGTCCCCCGAGCAGGGAGGTGGCCTCGATCAGATCCAGAGTCTCCAGTCCCTCGACCACGGTCTGCAGTTCCAGGGCGTTGGCCATCTGGATCATTGAGGCAATAAAGGTAAGCACGCGGCCGGGCTCGTTTTGCGCCGCCCGAACCATGCCCTGGTCGATCTTGACCGTGGAGAAGGGCAGGCTGCGCAGGCGCAGCAGGTTGTTGTAGCCGGAGCCCAGGTCGTCCATGGCCAGCTTCACGCCGATGGCGCCGATGCGCTGCATGGGCTTGGCAAGCTCGCCTGGTTCGAAGCCGGTATCGCCCTGTTCCAATAATTCCAAGGTGACCCGGTGGGGGCTGATGCCATGGCGATCGAGGGCTGCCTGGATGTGGCCGGGAGTAGCCGGATCGATAAGCACGTTGACCGGGAGGTTGATGGCCGCCGCCAATTGTCGACCATCGGAGGCTTCGCAGTCGCGCAGACACTGCAATGACTGTTCCAGTCCCACCTCGAACAGCCGCATGACCTGGCTGTCGTTGAGCCAGGGGATGAACATGTTGGGCATGATCATTTCACCGTCCGGCAGGAACAAGCGTGCGAGGGCCTCGAGAGTGGAGAGCTTGCCGGTCTGAACGTCGATCACGGGCTGGAAAATCATCTCCAGGCCGCCATCGTAGAAGGCTTGGCGCCAGCGGTCGTAGTCGCCCTTGGCGTAGAGCAGGGCGGCCGGGCTGCGAATCTGCCTCCAGGCCTGGCTGACCAATGCCATGAGCTGAACGCAGAAACCGCTGATCAGCGGGTTGTCGAACATCCCGGGGGTGTGGCCATGCAGACAGATCACGGCGATCGGTTGGTCCCGATTGCCGAGTATGGGGATGGCAGCGGTGGTGCGAATGCCTATGGCCTCGGCCTGGGCGCGCCATGGCTGCGAGCGGTCGTCCACAGCGAAGTTCTCGATCTGGTCCAACTGCGCGAGTCGGTAGGCGCGCGACACGGGGTGGTCGGCCTCGGGGCGATTGAGATCCAAAGTCGGGTGCGTGTCGTCCCCGGTGGGAGCGGCAAACGGGTCGAGGCCTTCGCTGTAATTGGCGACAAAACGCCCGTCGCCGTCGGGTGACAGTATCGAGACCCCAGCGATGCCCGGCAGGCCGATCGATGTGTCGAGTAGATGTTCATTGAAATCGGGCCAGTTGTGTTCCCGGCGGCGGCGTTCGTCGATCACGGTCAAGGCGCCCTGGTATTCGTCGCCTACCGACTGGCCGGCGTCCAGCTGGTGTGAGAGCTCGCGGCTCAGTCGTTCGGTGAAGACCCGCTCGAGCCGGTTCTGATGACGCTGGTTGAGATGGGCACGATTGAACGTCAGGTTGAACTCGTGCATGTACATCGTTATCGCCCGGACCAGGTCGCTGGGTGACACCCCGGCTAGGGCGCCGATGTAGCCAATGTGACGCGCGTGGTTGGCGTGAGCGTCTTGCTCAAGCCCCGGGGCCAGCAAGAAATGTAGGTGATCGGCCTGCTCACGCTTGAGAGCCTGGTACTCCTCCGGCGAGAGGTGCTCGATGACGTGTCGAACCGATTCCTGCTGGATGAGTTCCTGATGGAAGCGTTCGATGAACGCGTCGGTCAGCGCTTCGATTTCCGGCTGGATGGGTTCGAGTAAGGCTTTCGCCTCCGGTCCGTAGGGGGCCAGTTCGCCTGAAGGTTCGTGGGGTTCGGGGCCCGCGGCCAGGGTGCCTTCCTGCCATATGACCCAGTCCTGTGCCCGCTGATCCTTGTTGTTCTTGGCTGAGTAGAGCGCGGCGTCGGCGTTGCGGATCAATTGTTCCGGATTGCCATTGTCCAATGGGTAGCGGGTGACACCGATCGAGCCATGGGCATGCAACTCCAGGCCGTCTTGAAGGAGGATCGGCTTGCGGATGGTATGCGACAGCCGGTTGAGAACGCGCGCCAGCCCGGCATCGTCTTCGATGTCCTCGAGGATCACGAGGAATTCGTCGCCGCCGAGGCGGGCGGCGGTGTCCGTGTCACGAATCGCCGATTTCAGTCGCATGGCCACCGTCATCAGCATTTCGTCACCGGCCGCGTGACCGAAACGATCATTGATCGGTTTGAAATCGTCCAGGTCGAGCAGAACGATGGCGAGCATCTGTTGATGTCGGTCGGCGCGCCCCATGGCCTTGGGCAGTTCGGCATCCACCGCTCGCCGGTTGGCCAGGTTGGTCAACGGGTCGTGGTAGGCAAGGTAAGTGTTGCGACGTTGTTCATCGTCGAGTCGCTCGCGCAGGTCCAACTGCTCGAGGCTGCGATTGATCAGGTCGCTCAGGTGGACCAGGACGTCAGTGACTTGCTGATCCAGATCCTCTTCGCGGGCGGCCACCACGACCAGGAAGGCCCACAGTCGGTCATGACGCGAGAGCGGAATCAGTGCGGCCATGGGGGGTGTGTCGAACCAGCTCTGGCTGGCGAACGGCGCGGCGATATCCTCGTCGAAGACGATGCTGTGATTCGCCTCCACCAGGGCCTCTGCCCGGCGAAACCCTTCCATCAGGACCTGATGGGCCTCGGTGGAGGGGTGGTCGATCAACTCACTGTCGCCCCCGCTGGCCAAGGGCGAGAGGTCCCCGCGACTACCGGCCACCCAAGCACCGAGAAATAACCCTGTCTCCACCAGCTGGGTGCAGACCACGGCGAGCATCTCTTCGACGTCTTCGGCCATGATCAGGGTGTCGATCTGGGCCAGCAGTGACTGCATCAGGGCCTGATCCCGTTCGAGGCGTTCGACCTGGCCACGCCGCACCCGCTCCAGACGGGCGGCATCGGGACGTCCGCTGCCGAACAAGTGTTGAAGTGACGCCAGGACGGTTTCGCGTACGGGTTCCGGGGGGAGGCTGCCGGTGAGTTCTATGGCCCAGTAGCCCGATTCGGCCTGGTCGGTGCCAAGGCTGTGCAGGATCAGCTGATCCTCCACTTGTTCGACCGAGTGGAGGTCGGCATCGCCTTGCGGCAGCAGGGCTAGGTCAAAGTCTTGTGTCGCGGCGATCAGGCTGCCATCGGCGCTGTTGAACACCGCCGAGCGGGTGAGTGACGGAAAGCAGGTGGCCGCTGCCTCCAGTAAGGCGGTCATCGCCTCGTCGCGCGCCAGACGATGGCCCATGCGTTCGGCAAACGCTCCGAGGCGAGCAAGGGCATCATCGTAGGCGGGGGAGTTGTGAGGCAATGGTTCCTCGTGCATCAGCTCGTTTCTCTGGCGGCCACGTTGCCCCGGGCGTCATGGGGAGTTGCCCGAGGTATTGCGAACGGCTCGATACGGGGTGTGAGTGGTCGGGTCCAGCGGTGCATCATTCAGGCGCGATGGTCGTGGGGTGCGTGGATTGTGTTAAGAGGGAGTTCAAAGAAAAAGTAGACCATGCAGGTCCAACAAGGTTGCCGCCACTTCAGGCGTGACTGGCGGCCAAGCGGAGTTGTACCGTACACTGCGGCCACTTTGAACCATCGTCTCATCCATCCAGTCGACTAGGGGTGCCTCACGCCATGACGACCAAGCTAGCCGCGCCGGTGTCCATCGTCGTACCGATGTTCAACGAGCAGGACAACGTCGCCCCGCTGGTAGAAAGAGTGCACGAGGCGCTTGCGGACTATACAGCAGCCTGGGAGCTCCTGCTGGTGGATGACGGTTCCTCGGATGCCACCGTCGCCGAGATCAAGAAGGCCCGCGAGGCCTACGGGACCCATGTCCGCCCGATCCCGCTCACCCGTAACTTCGGTCAGACCGCCGCCATGCAGGCCGGCATCGATCTGGCGCGCGGAGAGGTGATCGTCACTATGGACGGGGATCTGCAGAACGATCCCATCGATATACCGCGCATGGTCGATCGTCTGCTCCAAGAAGACCTGGATCTGGTCGCCGGTTGGCGGCGTGATCGCAAGGACAACTGGGTGCGCAAGGTGCCTTCCTGGCTGGCCAATCGATTGATTCGCCGCCTGACTGGGGTGAACCTGCACGATTATGGCTGTAGCCTGAAGGTCTTCCGTGCCGAGGTAATAAAGGGGGTGCGGCTCTACGGCGAAATGCACCGCTTTATCCCGGCCTGGTTGGCCACTCAGACTGCCCCGAGCCGGATCGCCGAGGAGGAGGTCACACATCACCCCCGTACTGCCGGCACCTCGAAGTACGGCTTGTCGCGCACCTTCCGGGTGGTGATCGATCTGATCAGCGTCTATTTCTTCATGCGGTTCTCGGCGCGACCGGCACACTTTTTCGGCCTGCTGGGCACGGGCTTCGGCCTGTTGGGTGGACTGGGCATGTTTTACCTGTTGGTCGAAAAGCTTCTGGGCCATGACATCGGCGACCGCCCCCTGCTACTGGTGTCGATCCTCTTTATCCTGATCGGCGTGCAGATGCTGACCACCGGCGTACTTTCCGAGATGCTGTCGCGCACGTATTACGAGTCTCGGAACGTACGGACCTATCACCTGCCGGCGCGCTTCGACCTGGCCGGTGAATATGACGCCTTCCACATGCCGCGTTCTGCCCGCGGCGACACCTCTCCGGTCGATGAGGGTCGGGTATGAGCTACAGCCATCCCTTGCGCGAATCGGATTCGCTGGACCAGTTGGTTCTGGCCTTCGTCCTCACCGCCTTCGCCCTGATGCTCCTCGTGTTTGCCTGGCCCGGTGCTCGTGAGGATTTGTTCCATCACTTCAACGCCCTGGGCGGCATCGAGGCCACAGTGCCTTTCTGGGCCGGAGTCAATGCCTTGGCCGACACCTGGCTGGCGCTGGGATTGTTGTTGCCGTTCGTGTTGTGGAAGCCACGTCTGGCCATTCTGCTGCTGTTCGCCGCCGTCATCGCCACCTTGATTACGCACAGCCTAAAGCCGTTGCTGGATATCGCGCGTCCCCCAGCGGTCTACGAGCCGGGGGCGTTCCACCTGATCGGTCACGCGCTTCATTCGAAGGCGTTTCCCTCCGGGCATACCGTCACTGCCTTTACCCTGGCCGGACTGCTGATCCTGGGACTCAGGCCGCGCCTGCCACTGGCGGTGCTGATATTGCTAATGGCCTCACTGATGGGTGTCTCGCGCATGGTGGCCGGAGTGCACTGGCCTACCGACGTGCTGGCCGGCTCGATCGTGGGGCTGGTATCGGTAGCGGGAGCGGTTTGGCTGACAGGTCGCTGGCCGGCGGCACGACGCGCGCGCTGGCCCGTGCTGGCGGCAGTGCTCGTCACCGCCATCTGTGCCTTAAGCGCCCCCTGGGTCGATGTGGGCTATCCACGAGGCGTGTGGGTCAACTGGTTGGTGGCGATGGTCGCGGTGGCGGCCCTCTTTGTGGGGACGCTGCGATACTGGCCGGGCCGCTGGGGGCGTCGGCTCGGTGCCGGGCGTTTCGGCTCGCGTCGCTAGCGTGTTGGTCGGGGATCGTCAAACCGGGGCGTGCGAGGCTATAATTCCGTCATGTCACTGATCGCATTCGGGGTAAACCACAAGACCGCACCGGTGGACGTGCGCGAGCGCATCGCGTTCGACCCCGAGCGTGTGCAGAATGCGCTGCAAGATCTGCTGGGCGATCATGGCGCACGCGAGGCGGCGATCGTTTCCACCTGCAATCGCACCGAGATCTACACGCACTCGGAAGTCGTGATCGACGCCCTGGTCGATTGGCTGGCAGCCTTTCACCAGCTATCGCCCGAATCGCTGCGTCCTTACGTGTATGCCCACACCGACGAATCCGCGATTCGCCACCTGATGCGCGTGGCCTGCGGGCTCGACTCCATGGTGCTGGGCGAGCCGCAGATTCTCGGCCAGATCAAGGATGCCTTCACGCTCGCCCAGGACGCCAATGCCCTGGGTCCCATCCTGGGGCGGTTGTTCCAGAACACCTTCGCGGTCGCCAAGCAGGTGCGGACCGACACCCAGATCGGTGCCTCGCCGGTGTCGGTGGCCTTTGCCGCGGTGAGCCTGGCCCGGCAGATATTCGGTTCGCTCGAGGAAAAGACGGCGTTGCTGATTGGGGCGGGCGAGACCATCGAGCTCTGTGCCCGTCATCTGCAGTCGGCGGGCCTGTCACGCGTGATCGTCGCCAATCGCTCGATCGAGCGGGCCCACATGCTCGCCGAACAGTACGAGGGCAGTGCGATCGGTCTGGGCGATATCCCCGTGCATCTGCATCGGGCCGACATCGTGATCTCCTCGACCGCCAGTTCGTTGCCGGTGCTCGGCAAAGGGGCGGTCGAGCAGGCGATCCGCGAGCGCAAGCGTCGGCCCATCTTCATGGTCGACATCGCGGTACCACGCGACATCGAACCCCAGGTGGGCAAGCTTCAGGACGTCTATCTCTACACCGTCGACGACCTCAAGACGGTCATCGATGAAGGTCAGCGCAGCCGCCGGGAGGCCGCAGAGCAGGCCGAGGAGATCATCGACGTACAGGTCGAGCACTTCCTGCAATGGGTGCAGTTACAGACGGGGGCCGAACTCATTCGAAGTTATCGCGAGCGTGCCGAGTTGATGCGCGACGAGACGCTCGCCCGCGCGCGATCGATGATCGAGTCGGGGCGGGACCCGCAGGCCGCGCTCGATTACCTTGCCAACACCCTCACCAACCGCCTGATCCACCAGCCGACGGTGGTGCTGCGCCAAGCGTGTGTCAGCGGCGATTTGGCCACGGTGCAGAGCGTCTCGCATGTCGTCGGTCTCGACGAGGACGCCGAGGCCTTGGCCCAGCGGGCCCTCCCCGTGGGTTCCTGGAACGGCAAGGGACAGGATCCCAGTCGGGAATCCTAGCTCGGCCCTCTGCCGGGCATCCTAGTTAGGGGGCGCCGGTCTGATGCCCCTTGTCGGTCCGAGCCGACGCCCCCATATCCCTACTTCCCATTCCGCCAAGTTCTCCGACATTTATGCATAAAGCCCTGGTCTCCCGTCTCGATAACCTGGTCGAGCGGTTCGAGGAAATTACCGCCTTGCTAGCCGATCCCGACGTGATTGCCGATCAGACGCGCTTTCAGCGCTTGTCGCGCGAATATGCGCGGCTGGAATCCCTGGTCAAGAACGTGGACGCGTATCACGCCACGGGAAAGGCCCTGGAGGAAGCCCAAACCCTGGTGCAGGGAGAGGATGCCGAGATGGCCGAGATGGCACGCGAGGAGCTTGCCGAGCTAGAGGCGCGTCATGCCGAACTCGATGCCGAGATCGAACGGCAGTTGCTGCCCGCCGACCCCAGTGACGAGGGTGACGTGTTCCTCGAGATTCGAGCCGGGGCCGGTGGGGATGAGGCGGCGATCTTTGCCGGCGACCTGTTCCGCATGTACGGGCGTTTCGCCGAATCGCAGGGTTGGAAGGTGGAGGTGCTTTCCGCCTCCGAAGGCGAGCACGGTGGCTATCGGGAATTGATCTCGCGGATCAGCGGTGAGGGTGTCTACGCCTGGCTTAAGTTCGAATCCGGCGCCCATCGGGTCCAGCGGGTCCCGGTGACCGAGACCCAGGGGCGCATTCACACCTCGGCGGCTACCGTCGCGGTGATGCCGGTCATCCCCGCCGCCGAGGTGCCGGAAATCAATACCGGGGATCTGCGCGTGGATACCTTCCGTGCCTCCGGTGCTGGTGGACAGCACATCAACAAAACCGACTCGGCCATACGCATCACCCACTTGCCGACGGGCACGGTGGTCGAATGCCAGGAAGAACGTTCCCAGCACAAGAACCGCGCCCGGGCGATGGATTTGCTGGCCGCCCGGCTGGCCGACGACATCCGCCGTGCCCAGGCCGCCGAGACTGCCGCCAGCCGCAAGGCCCTGGTCGGTACCGGCGACCGCTCCGACCGGATCCGGACCTACAATTTCCCTCAGGGTCGGGTGACCGATCACCGTATCAACCTCACTCTCCATCAGCTCGATCGCGTCTTGGACGGCGACCTGACGCAGGTGGTGGTGCCCCTGCGGCAGGCCGATCAGGCCGCCCAGCTCGAGGCCCTGGCAGAAGAGGGCGGCTGATCATGTCCCGTGAGACCCCCGTGAGCCGGGAGGGATGTAGCACAGCTGCGACCGCCACACTGGACGAATGCCTGCGCGAGGCGGCCCACCGGATCTTCGCCGGCCGCGGTGGCGAGGCAGGTGAAGCCCTGTTCGAGGCCCGGTATCTGGCCGGGCACGTCACCGGTCTGAGCACGGCGGGTCTGATGATGCGTGGTGCCGATGTGATCGATGTCCCCACCCGTCAACGGCTGGATGACCTGGTCGATCGGCGTGCGGCCGGTGAACCGGTGGCCTATCTGGTCGGGGAACGCGGTTTTTGGAAGCACCGTTTCCGTTGTCGTCCCGGTGTGCTCATTCCAAGGCCCGATACTGAGACGTTGGTCGAATGGGCCCTGAGCTTCATTCCCGTGGACGGGCCGGGTTTTCGCGTGCTCGATCTCGGCACGGGCAGCGGTGCGATCGCCCTGAGCCTGGCCGCCGAACGTCCTTCTGCCACCGTGTACGCTGTCGATCGCAGCAGCGAGGCGCTGGACGTGGCGAGGGAAAACATGGGCTTTGTGTCTGAACAGGGCACCCCGACCGACGTCGCCCTGTGGCGGGGCGACTGGTTGTCGGCGGTCGCACCGGCATCGTTAGACTTGCTGATCAGCAACCCGCCGTATATCGCCGATGATGATCCGCATCTCGGTCGGGGAGACGTGCGCCACGAGCCGCGCGCGGCGCTCGTGGCGGGCGAGGATGGGCTGTCGGATTACCGGCGCCTGCTCGAATCCACGCTCGCCGTGCTGCGTCCCGGTGGGCGGGTGCTGTTCGAGCACGGCTTCGAGCAGGCGCCCGCCGTCGCGATGCTGATGCGACAGGCGGGGTTGACGGCCATCGAGGTACGGGCGGACCTGGCGGGCCACCCGCGAGTGACCATGGGGGTGAAGGGCGCCTGAGACCGCGTTTCGGCATGCCGGACACGGGCCGGTTTCGGGCGCTTGGCCTGCCGTGACAAGTGCGCTAGTCTTGACCCATACAGGGGCGGAAGGCAAGGCGCCGGCATGGATGACAAGCAACTGATCAAGATGCACGAAATCTGGTTTCGTGGCCCGCATCACGAAGGTGAGCAAGCGCGCCAGGCGGAGCCTTTTGCCCGCTGGTTGCCCGGCGTGGTTTCCGCCCGCCGCCGCGGGCCGCGGTGCCTGGAAGTCGAGTACGACCTTTCGGTGATCTGCCTCAGGGCGATTCGCCAGGCCCTGCAGTCGGCGGGCTTTCACCTGGACGCGGCGCTGATGGAAAAGGTCAAGTGCGCCCTGGTGGATTACACCGAACAAACCCAGCGCGAGTCCCTGGGCCTCGAAGGCTGCAATCTGCCTAGCCAGAAGTATCGCCCTACCGGTGACCCC
Source organism: Halothiobacillus sp. (assembly GCA_011389965.1). Classification (GTDB taxonomy): domain Bacteria; phylum Pseudomonadota; class Gammaproteobacteria; order Halothiobacillales; family Halothiobacillaceae; genus Guyparkeria. The sequence continues at coordinate 74,222 of JAABTF010000004.1, read as the reverse complement.
CATCTTGTCCGGGAACGCCTGCAGCATGGTGAAATACCCGAGAGCCCGGACGACCCCTGGAGGCATTACCTCTAATTCCAGCATCGAGGGTGCGGTGCGACATGCCCGGCTTCGGCCGGGCATTTGCGTTTGGGCCCGATGATTTGATGGCAATGAGCGATCTTGAGATGAACGACGACGAACTGCTTCGATACGGCCGACACATCATGCTCGACGGCCTGGATTATGCCGGTCAGGAACGGCTGATGCAGGCCAGGGTGCTGGTGGTCGGTCTGGGAGGGTTGGGCTCGCCGGTGGCGCTTTATCTCGCCGCCAGCGGAGTTGGCGAGTTGCATCTGGCCGATTTTGACCAAGTCGACCTGTCGAATCTGCAACGCCAAGTGCTGCATGACAGTGATCGAGTCGGCGAGTCCAAGACCCAGTCAGCGGTGGAACGACTCGGTCGCATCAACCCCGGTATCAAGTTGGTGCCACGCGAAGGCAAGCTCGAGGGCGAACGGCTGGATGCCGCTGTGGCCGCGGTCGACCTGGTGCTCGATTGCTCGGACAACTTCACGCTGCGCTTTGCACTGAATGCCGCCTGTTGCCGCCACCGGGTGCCGCTCGTGTCCGGCGCGGCCATTCAGTGGGCCGGTCAGGTGACGGTGTTCGATTCCCGGGAGCCGGATGCGCCTTGTTATCGCTGCCTGTATCGCGAGGAGGGCGAGGATGCCCTGCGATGTGCCGAGACGGGGGTGCTCTCACCCTTGGTGGGCATGATCGGCAGCCTGCAGGCCGCCGAGGCGATCAAGGTGATCGCCGGGGTGGGCCGCCCGCTGGTGGGCCGGCTGGCTCTGTTCGATCTCAAGGATGCCGAATGGCGAACGGTGCGCTACCGCCAAGACCCCGATTGTCCGATCTGTGCGGATCGGAAGAGCGCGTGAACCCGCGCTCTTGGTCGGCTGGGTTTGGGGTGGCGCCTGGCGGCGCAAATGATGGGTTCATACCGTCTCGCCGCTCGATATTGACGGTAATGTACTTGCCATGACCGTTGCCACCAGCGCAGTGTCGTGCGGCCATTTCGAACCGTTCTGGTGGGATATTGGGTTGTATCGCTTTTTCTTTTCGAAGACGGTCCGCACCCCAACCGTTGCTAAAGTTCAGATTCCGCCAAGACCCGCGAGATTTCTTTGATCAGGTTGGGGCCGCGATAAATCAGCCCTGTGTAGACCTGAACCAGGTCGGCCCCGGCTTGGATCTTCTCCAGCGCTGCTTCACCGGAATCGATGCCGCCCACCCCGATGATGGGAAAATCGGCCGGCAGCGCCTCGCGCAGTTGGGTGATCACCTCGGTGGAGCGCTGACGCACCGGCCGGCCGCTCAATCCCCCCGCCTCCTCGGCATGCGGCAGTCCCGAGACCAGGGGCCGTCCGATGGTGGTGTTGGTGGCGATGACCGCGTCGATCTCGTGGGACACCAGCGCGTCGGTCAGCGCGGGGAATTCCTCGGGTTCGATGTCCGGGGCGATCTTGATCGCCAGCGGGACATGCCGGCCGGTCTTGTCCCGCAGGCGGGCGCGCTCCTCGGTCAGGCCGGCCAGCAACCCAGTGAACGCCGCGCCGCCCTGCAGGTTGCGCAGGTTGGCGGTGTTGGGCGAAGAGATGTTGATGGTGACGTAGTCGGCCAAGTCATAGACGCCGGCCAGGCCAGCCCGGTAGTCGTCGAGGGCCGCCTCGATCGGTGTGTCGAAGTTCTTCCCCAGGTTGATGCCCAAGGGCACCGCGCGCTTGTAGCCGACGAGATTCTCCAGCGCCGAATGCAAGCCGTCATTGTTGAAGCCCATGCGATTGATCAAGGCCTCGGCATCCGGCAGGCGAAACATCCGGGGGGCGGGATTGCCCGGCTGAGCGCGCGGGGTGATGGTGCCCACCTCCAGAAAGCCGAAACCCAGACAGGCCAGGCCGTTCACATGGGCGGCGTTCTTGTCCAGACCGGCGGCCAGTCCCACCCGGTTGGGGAAATCGAGTCCCATCACCGTGGTGGGGTCGTCCGGCACGCTGCGGCCGTGCAGGCGGCACCAAGGCGTGCGTGCCGCCATGTCGAGCAGGCCCAGGGTCAGCCGGTGGGCGGTTTCCGGGTCGAGACGAAACAGCAGGGGGCGAAGCAGGGAATAGAGGTCCATGGGCACCAGGGTGTCGGCAAAAACCCTATTGTAGCGTCAACCCCTAGGTAAGCGCTGCACGCATGCCATACCGCTCTGCGTGCCTTGAGCCGGGCAGACGCAAGGCGCTCGTCCGCCGCCGCGGAAGGGTGCTTCCCTTTCCAAGGACGACAACGCGGCAGATGCCCGGCTCAAGGCGCGCCCTGCGGGGCCTGGCGCGCCGCCCGTGCTCGGTGTTGCGCCGTCTTGACGTGGCCACCGGCACGCCCGCGACGACGCACCTTGATCACGCACGGCTCGCCAAGCCAGAGTGGCATGGCATGCGTGCAGCGCCTCCCTAGCGAGGGTGACCGCCGATCGGTCCGGATTGATATACTGCCGCCGGCCCAGCCCGTCGCTGGCCTGTCATCCGCCCATCTTTTCCTCGAGACCGCCCGTAATGCTCGATTCGCGCCGCCTGCATTTTCTCGTTCTCTCCGTGGCCGTGGCGATCGGGTACGTCTGGGGCATCGGCAGCCTGCCCCTGTTCGACCTGGATGAAGGGGCCTTTACCGGTGCCACGTGGGCGATGTTCGAGCGGGGCGACTTTCTCACTCCCTATCTCAACGACGAGCCGCGGTTCGCCAAGCCGGTACTGATCTACTGGTTGCAGGCCGCCTCGGTGGGGGTGTTCGGCTTTCATGAGTGGGCATTCCGGCTCCCCTCGGTGCTGGCCTCGACCCTGTGGATCGGGATGATCTACCTGTTCGCCGACCGCTACATGGGCGCGCGCAGTGCATTTTTCGCCGCCCTGATCGCGGCCACCTCCCTGATGACCACCGTGGTGGGCAAGGCGGCGATCTCCGATGCAGTCCTACTGTTGTTTCTCACCGGGGCGGTGTTCGCCACGTTTAATCACTGGGTGAGCGGCGAGCGTCGCTGGATACGCTGGGCCTACCTGGCCATGGCGCTGGGATTTCTCACCAAGGGCCCGGTGGCCGTGGTGATCCCCGCCGCCACCAGTTTGCTGTTCTATCTGGCCACCGGGCGTGGCCGAGCATGGTGGCGTGCCGTGCTCGACTGGCAGGGACTGGCGATCTTTGTAGCCGTGGCCGTGCCCTGGTACGTGGCCATGTGGATCGAGCACGGCCAGTACTTTATCGACGAATTCTTCCTCAAGAACAACGTGGCCCGTTTCGATGAACCGATGGAAGGGCATTCGGGCGGGCTGTGGTATTACCCCGTGGTCACGCTGGTGGCGTTGCTGCCGTTCACCGGGGCCGTGCTTACCTCGCTGCGATACTTTCCCAGTGACTGGCAGTCGGCCTATGGCCCGCCCGCCTCGCTGCCGCTGGCATTGCGACGCTTCGGCTGGATCTGGTTTCTGGTCACCCTGGTACTGTTCTCGTTCTCCGGCACCAAGCTGCCGCATTACCTCAACTACGGGCTGGTCGGCCTGATGCTGGTGATGGCCTCGCATCTGCCGCAAGTCCGCCATCGATTGCTGCACCTGGCGCCGCCCGCCCTCTTTTTGCTATTGATCCTGCTGTTGCCCTGGCTGGTCGAGCTCAACTTCGATCGCATCAAGCCCGGTTACGTCCAGGACATGCTGGCCGAACGTGGTCGGTACTTCGATTTCGGCTGGTACCTGGTGGTGGGGGCGGCCCTGCTGCTGGTGCTGGTGGCCGGGGCCATGCGGCGCTGGTCTCTCCCGCGTGTTTTGCTGCCCGTGGCCCTGTCGTTCTCCCTGGTGGTCAATGCCCTGGTGCTAAATGCCGTCGGTCAGATGCAGCAGGGACCGATTCGCGACGCCGGCCTGATGGCGCGAGATCGGCCGGGTGAACTGGTCATGCGAGGCATGAATACCCCCAGTTTCGGCGTGTATGCCCAACGCGTGGTCGAGCGTCGCGCTCCTCGATCGGGCGATCTGCTGTTGACGCGTGTCGATCGAGCCGAAAAGATTGCCGGTGAGGTGTTGTATGCGCGCGGCGGGGTGGTTTTGATGCGTGTGGGCCAATCCCGGGACTGAACCACTGGCCCAAACCACAGTCTGCCAATTGCATACGCTAAGATGAATGCAGAGGGTGCGGTTGTCTGTTCCCCGTAAGGGCAGGGCAGCTGGGATCCGGTCGAACCAGGCATCGGCCTGAACTGTGAAAGAGGTGGAGAGATGCAGGACTTCCGCAAAAATCGACGTCGTTTCATGACGGTCATGGCCGGTGCCGGCGCGGCCCTGGGCGTGGGCAAGGCACAGGCACAGGCACAGGATGACCTGTACTTTCCCGGCGACGAGCCGGCCCATCGCGTCATCTACCAGCTCAATCACGGTGACGTCGATTATCAGACACACGTCCTCAATTCGATGAACGCCATGATCGGCAAGTACGGCGGCAACGTGAAGATTGCCGTGGCCTGCTTCGCCAAGGGCATCCACATCCTGGCGAAAGACCCCATGCGTGAGGTCGATCCGGAGATATATGCCCGCGTGGAGGGGTTCGCCAGGAACTACGACGTTGAATGGATCGCCTGCGGCAACACCATGGACACGGTGGGCTACAGCGAAGACGACATGCGGGACTTCGCGCGGGTCGAACAGGTGGGTGCCGCCGCCTTGATGGAGTACCAGGAAGACGGCTATGCCTACATCTCCTGGTAAGAAACCGCGTGATATTCCGCGATCAATACATTGAACTAGAAAAGGTTTTCCCTTTTGGATGAGCTGATTATTCGCCAGCCGGACGACTGGCACCTGCACCTTCGTGACGGCCAGATGCTCGAGGCGGTGGCGCGGTTCTCCGCCCGGCAGTGCGGCCGCGCGATCATCATGCCCAACCTGGTTCCGCCGGTGACCACGGTCGCCGCGGCGCACGCCTATCGCGATCGGGTGCTGGCCGCCGTTGGCCCGGCCAGCTCGTTCGAGCCGTTGATGACGCTCTATCTGACGGATCAGACCACCGTAGCCGAGATCGAGCAGGCGGCTGCCGATCCTTGGGTGCACGCGGTCAAGCTCTATCCGGCCGGTGCTACCACCAATTCCGACAACGGGGTAACCGACCCCCTGGCGATCGAAGCCGTGTTGGGCGCGCTGGAGCGAACCGGTCTGCCACTGCTGGTGCATGGCGAGGTGGTCGATCCGGCGGTCGACATCTTCGACCGGGAGGCCGTGTTCATCGAGCGCGTGCTTGGGCCGATGCTCGAGCGCTTCCCCGGGCTGCGGGTGGTGATGGAACACATCACCACGGCTCAGGCGGTGGCCTTCGTCCGCTCGCAGGGCGAGCGGCTCGGGGCGACCATTACCGCCCACCATCTGCTGTTCAACCGTAACGCCATGCTGGCGGGTGGCATTCGGCCTCACTACTACTGCCTGCCGATCCTAAAGCGCGAGAAGCACCGCCAGGCGCTGCTCGAGGCGGCGGTCGACCCCTCGGGCAAGTTCTTCATGGGGACCGACAGTGCGCCGCATCCGCGCGGGGCCAAGGAGTCGGCCTGCGGTTGCGCCGGTGCGTTCACTGCCCCGGTGGCGGTGGAGCTGTACGCCCAGGTCTTTGACTCGCTGGGACGGCTGGATGCCCTGGAAGCCTTCACCAGTCGCAACGGTCCCCGCTTCTACGGCCTGCCCATCAATGAACGCCGCCTGCGTCTTCAGCGGGTCGATCAGCGTGTGCCGGAGGCATTCGAGGCCGGTGACGATCAAGTAGTGCCTTTCCTCAGTGGCGAAAAAATCGACTGGCTGGCGACTCGACTCGATGACTGATTGTTTGCTTGACTGGCCGGGTGCCCCCGGCAGTGAACGCCCGCGCGCCTGCGGTCTTCCCCAGTGGCATGCCGGGTTCAAGGCCACCCCCGAATCGTTCCGGGTGGACGAGGATCTGGGCTTTGCGCCCACCGGCGAAGGTAACCATTGGCTGCTACGGCTGGAAAAACGCGAGATGACCACCGGGGCGTTGGTCGACTGGATCGCATCGGTTACCGGCACCAAGCCGCGGGATATCGGTTTTTGCGGCCTCAAGGATCGGCAGGCGGTGACCAGTCAATGGCTGAGCATTCCGCACGAACACTTTGATGCACAAGCCTTTCCGCGTGCCTGTGCCGACCGCGGTGTCGGCCTCTTGGCGATGGAGCGCCACGACAAGAAGCTTCGTCGTGGCATTCACCGCGCCAACCGCTTTCAGTTGTTACTGCACGATGTGCAGCCCGCCGGTGCCGATACCGAGTCGGATTTGGCCGGCTACCTTGCCGCACGTAGGGACTTTCTCGTCACGCGTGGCATGGCCAACTATTTCGGCGAGCAACGCTACGGCCGCGGTTTCTCCAACCTCCAGGCGCTGCGTGAATGGGGGCAGGGCGAGCGGCGGGGCAGCCCCAAGCGCCAGGCGCGCAACTGGCTGATTTCCACGTTGCGCTCGGCGATCTTCGACCGTGTGCTGGCGGTGCGACTGTCCGATGGCTCCTTCGACGCCGTTCTTCCGGGGGACATCCTGCAGCTGTCCGGCTCGCGCAGCCGGTTCGCGGCGGAGCCCGCCGAGCTGGACGCCCTGCAGGCCCGCGTGAACGAAGGCGACTTGCGCCTGACCGGCCCACTGTGGGGCGAGTCGGGCAGTGAAGCGGAGCTTGTGGTCGGGGAGATGGAGGCCTCTCTGGGTGGCATGATGCTCGACTGCTGGGGGGCGAATAGCTGGCGGCAGCGCTTCAACGATTGGCGGGTGGCCGCAGACCGTCGCCCCTTAGCCATTCCCATCGAGGATCTCGCCTTCGATATTGGCCCGGTAGAGACGGATGACACCCTGCAATTGAGTTTCTCCCTGCCGCCCGGAAGTTATGCCACCGAACTGATCGGTGAGTTGTTCTTGCCGCCGGCGTCTCCCGAACCGGGCGCGGCTTAGCCGGTCTGCCCCTAGATTACTCGTCGGGCTACCCGTCGCCGACCTGACGCGGTCGGTGCCGAGCTGCTAGGCTTGCCGCTGATTCTTTTTTGCATCTGCCCGAGGCCCCGCATGCTGGAATCCATAGCCGCCCTGATGGGCTCGATCGTCCTGGTCGCCCTGACCGCTCTCACCGGTGGCCTCTTTCGCCCGGACGGTTGGTACCGCGCCTTGGCGAAACCGGCCTGGACTCCGCCCAATCGCGCTTTCCCCATTGCCTGGGGCATTATCTACCTGCTGATGGCCGTGGCCGCCTGGCGCGTTTTCGAAGCGGACGATTCGGTCTGGCGAACGGCGGGCCTGATCCTGTATCTGGTCCACCTGTTGTTCAATGCCGCCTGGTCGTGGCTGTTTTTCGGTCGTCGTCGCATTGCCGCCGCGTTGGTCGACATCCTGTTGCTCTGGCTGTTGCTGACCCTGACCATCATCGCATTCGCCCAGGTGAGCATGCTCGCCGCGGGATTGCTGGTGCCCTACTGGTTCTGGGTCGCGTTTGCCGCCCTGCTCAATGCCCGGGTCTGGCGCCTGAATCCCGGCGCAACGCGGCAATCAAAAGCCCTTTGAGCGGATGCGCTCGGCGTTGAGCCGCACGATTGGGTAGAATCCATGGTTTTGCGAATCCACGAGCCACGCCATGTCCGATCATCACCTTCCCGACGATCCCCTCGCTGATGGCGATGACGAAGAATGGGGCCCGAGCAAGACCGCGGAGAAACGTGAGGCCCACGCCGCCCAGAAGCTGGGTGAGAGCCTGATCGAACTCGACAGCGACGCCCTTGACCAGTTGCCGGTTAGCGAACGCATGCGCGATGCCATCAGCACTGCTCGGCGCATTCGTGCCCGCGGGGCGCGCAAGCGACACATGCAGTACATCGGCCGACTGATGCGGGAAGAGGATGTCGAAGGCATCCAGGCCGGTCTGCGCCGCATGGACCCGAACTCCCCGGAAAACCAGCGCCTGTTCCAGCTGGCCGAGCGCTGGCGTGAAGCGCTGATCGAGGACCCGGATGCGGTGACGCGGTTCGTCGCCCAATTCCCGCAGGTCGACGTCCAGCATCTGCGCCAGTTGCAGCGGGCGGCACGCAGCGAGGCGGCGCGGGAAGAAACCGGTCGTGCCAGCCGAGCACTCTTTCAGGAGGTTCGCGCCATGCTCGAGACAGCGGAACCGCAACAAGACAATCAATCAGGGCGAGAGGAATGAAGGTAACGATTTTCGGCACGGGGTACGTGGGCCTGGTCACCGGGGCCTGTCTCTCGGAAGTCGGTCACGAGGTGACCTGCGTGGACGTCGACCCGGGCAAGATCGCCAAGCTCAATGACGGCGTGATTCCCATCTACGAGCCGGGCCTCGAGCCCATCGTGCGCGAAAATCACCAGCAGGGTCGCTTGCACTTCACCACGGATGCCGCTGCGGGTGTCGCCTTCGGTGAGTTGCAGTTCATCGCCGTGGGCACGCCGCCGGACGAGGACGGCTCTGCCGATCTGCAGTACGTGCGCGCCGTGGCCGCCACCATCGCCGAGCACATGGACGCCCCCAAGGTCATCGTCGACAAGTCCACCGTGCCGGTGGGCACGGGCGACCAGGTGCGCCAGGTGGTGGGCGATGCGCTCGCCAAGCGCGGCAAGTCGCTGGCATTCGACGTGGTCTCCAACCCGGAATTTCTCAAGGAAGGCGCGGCGGTCAACGACTTCATGAAGCCCGACCGCATCATCATCGGCACCAGCGATCCGCATAGCGAAGAGGCCATGCGTGATCTCTACGCCCCGTTCAATCGCAACCACGATCGGATGATCGTGATGGATCTGCGCTCGGCCGAACTGACCAAGTACGCCGCCAATGCCATGCTGGCGACCAAGATCAGCTTCATGAACGAGCTGGCCAACTTGGCCGAACGCCTCGGGGCCGACATCGAGAACGTGCGTCTGGGCATAGGTTCGGACCCCCGTATCGGCTACCACTTCATCTACCCCGGGTGCGGCTACGGTGGCTCCTGCTTTCCCAAGGACGTGCAGGCGCTCGTGCGCGCCGCGCACGCGGTCGATCATGAGCCGCTGCTGCTGGATGCCGTTGAGGCGGTCAACCGTCGGCAGAAGGGCCGCTTGTTCCAACTGGTCGAAACCCATTTCGGTGGGCGGGAGCAGCTGGCGGGCAAGACGTTCGCCTTGTGGGGGCTAGCATTCAAGCCCAACACCGACGACATGCGCGAGGCCGCCTCGCGCGTGCTGATGGAGGCCCTGTGGGCGGCCGGCGCCAAGGTGCAGGCCTTCGATCCCGAGGCCATGGAAGAGACCCAGCGCATCTACGGCCAGCGCGACGACATGGCCCTGGTGGGCACGCGGGATGCCGCCCTCAAGGGCGCGGATGCCCTGATCATCTGCACCGAGTGGAAGGCCTTCCGGGCCCCGGATTTCGAGCTGATGCGCGCCTCGCTGAGTGAACCGCTGATCTTCGACGGCCGCAACCTCTACGACCCCGAGCGTCTCGCCGCCGACGGCTGGCACTACTACGGCATTGGCCGTGGCGAGACGGTCCGCTGCCTCTTCTGACGTCCGCCTCCGCTGCAGCCTGTTTGGTGAGTGCCTAAACTTTCCTGGAATCCAAACGATCTGCGGGAGACCGACATGAAAATGCAGCAATGGTTATTTGGTGCGGCGCTGGCGAGTGCCGCCGGGCTGGTCATGGCCGCCGACGAGCCGCGGGTCAAGGTGACGGCGAACCTTGACTCGGTCACCGTCCAGCATGATGGCGAGTCCGTCGAGATCAAGCGCAACCAGGACTCCGACAACCGAATCGCTGAGGACTATACCCTGACCAGTCGCTCCTGCCCGCCGTTCTGCGTGCAGCCCATCCAACTGGCGCCGGGCGTGCACACCATCGGCGAGATCGAGCTTCTCAACATGCTGGCGGACCGGGCCCTGGGTAAGCAGCAGTTTGTATTCATCGATTCGCGCACGCCAGACTGGTATGCCAAGGGCACCATCCCCAGCGCCCAGAATATTCCCTGGACGAAACTCCACACGGAATCCTCCAGCTTTGATCCCTTCGTTGCCGAGTCCCTGTTGCTGGATGAATTCGGCGTGCAAAAGCAGGACGGCCTGTTCGATTTCAGCGGGGCGAAGAAACTGGTGCTGTTCTGCAACGGCCCCTGGTGCGGCCAGTCACCCACCAATATCCGGGCCCTGCTGGCCATGGGCTATCCGGCCGACAAGATCTATTGGTATCGCGGTGGCATGCAGATGTGGCATACGTTGGGCCTGACCACGGTTCAGCCCTGAATCCGCTTCCCCTTTTCTATGGGGTCGGGATGCGCCACGACCGGCCTTCAGGGCCGGCCGTTCTCGTTTCGATAGCCTGGCTCATCGAATTTTCCGCCCGGAACGGCCATATCGATCGTCTTCCTGTGGCCTTTTGTTGTGATTTTGGATAGCTTGAACACATAACCGTATATAAGCTCGGGGCTCCGCAGAAAGCGTCCCGAATAACGCCCGACGAACGAAGAGCGGTCGCGCAAACACAAACTTCCATCCTTGATGGAGCCCGGGACATCACGAAGCGCACATGCAACGACGCACCTTTCTGCTGCTCACCCCGTTCGCCGGCAGTTCGCTCTTGACCGGTTGCCCGACCCGGGAAGAGAACCTCCGAATCGCCTACCATCCGTGGATCGGATACGAAACCCTGTTCCTCGCCGCCGAGTTCGGCTGGCTGCCTCCCACCGCAGAGCTGTCGCGATTCGATTCGGTGAGCGATTCGCTCCCCGTTCTGCGGCGCGGGGAGGTGGATGCGGCCGCGTTGACCCTCGACGAGGTGATTCGAGCGCGTCTCCATGGTCTGGATCTGGTGGTGGTGATGGTGTTCGACGTTTCCTCCGGTGGCGACGTGCTGCTGGTAGAGGAGGGGATCGATTCGCTCTCGGGTCTCGCCGGCAAGCGCATCGGGGTCGAGATCGGGGGTGTCGGCGAGTTGCTGCTGGATCGCGCGCTGGCCCGTGCCGGGCTGGGTTGGGATGACGTGATCGTGGTGGATCGGCCGGCCCACCAGCACCTGGATGCCTGGCGTAACCGTGAAGTGAATGCGCTGGTCAGTTACGAGCCGGTCGTTTCTCAGCTGCGAGCCGCCGGTGCCCGCCGGCTGATCGACAGCCGCGACTTCCCCGACCTGATCTTCGATGTGCTTGCCGTGCGGCGCGACCGTCTCAAGAAGGTGGGGCACGTGCTCACTGAGGTGATTCGTGCCCATTTCAGGGCGCTGCGCCATCTGCGCATCAATCTGCAGGACGCCGTCTATCGGATTGCCGATGTCCAGCGTGTCGCCGAGCAGACGGTGATGCAATCGATTGCCGGCGTGTTGCTACCCGATCTGGAGAGCAACCGGCGCTACCTGTCCGACGGATCCCGGCTGATCGACGCCATTGTCGCGCTCCATCCTCGACTGTCCAACGGCGGGCAGCCGCCCTCCAGGGCCGCGATTGACGATTGGGTGACGGGCGATTACCTGCCGCAGGGGCCGCGGACATGAATCGATGTCGTGCGCTGATCCTGCCTCTGCTCGCCTTGTTGCTCTGGAACGGGATAGCACAGGCATTCGACGCAGATGACGAGGTGCTGGTGGGGGTATTCGGGATGCGTCCGGCCCCTATTATGGAGCAGCGGTTCCAGCCCTTGGTCGATTATCTCAACGACTCGGTGGACGGGGCTACCTTCCGACTGGAAGTCATGCCGCCCGATAGTCTTGCCCAAGCCATTCGACGCAACCAGGTCGACCTGTTGCTGACCAACCCGACGCATTACGTCATGGTGCGCTCGGAAAGCACTCTCTCCGGCGTGCTGGCCACGCTAGTGGCCCGCCAGGGCACCACCACCACACGGAGCCTCGGTGGCGTAATCATTACCCGCAAGGACATCACCGACATCCAGACATTGCAGGATCTCGCCGGCAAGACCATTGCCGCACCCGGCACCCGCTTTCTCGGGGGCTACCGGGCACCGCTTTACGAGGTGTTCGATGCCGGGTTGGACTTGCGCAAGGAGGCATCATTCGAGTTTGTCGGCACGCACGATGCCGTGATCGAGGCAGTGCTGACCGGCAAGGTCGAGGTGGGCTTCATCCGCAGTGGCGTGCTCGAGAGCCTGCGCAGGCAGGGGGCAAGCCATCTGGACGAACTGCGGGTGGTCCATCCGCAAAACCTGGGTAGCTTCCCGTTTGTGGTCTCCACCCGGCTATATCCCGAATGGCCCATGGTGACCATGCCGCACATGGACCCCGATCTGGAGCGACGTATCGGCGCCGCCCTCTTCTCGCTCAATCCTCGCGATCCGGCCGCGATGCTATCGGGCATAGCGGGCTTCGGACCGCCGGGCGACTACGCGCCGGTGGAGGAGATCAGCCGTCGGCTCGGCCTGTCCCCGTTCGAGGCCGTGGACGAAGTGACGTGGGGCGACGTCTGGCAACAGCACCGAGTAGTGATCATCATATTGGCTACGTCGATCAGCATGATCGCCTTGCTGTCGATGGCTCTCCTGTTTCGCCACCTTGCCTTGCGACGCAGCGAGGAACGGTTTCGCCGCTTTTTTGAAGACAACGCCTCCATGATGCTGCTGATCGATTTCGATCATCGCTGCATCACTGACGCCAATCAGGCCGCGGCGCGCTATTACGGCTGGGCCCGCGAGGAACTGGTCGGTCGGCCCGTGGGCGATCTCTGGGCGCATTGCTGCCCGACCTTCGAGGAGATTTGCAGCGGCCACGCCACCGGGGGGCAGTGTCACTTGCACACCCACCGGCTGCGTTCGGGCGAGGAGCGGAGGGTCGAGGTCCATCTCACCCCAATGGGCGACCATGGCGACAACGGACGGATGTTCGTCATCGTCCATGACGTCACGGAACGCGAACGGGCCGAGCAGGCGCTGGAACGCGAACGCAAACGGCTGAACAACGTGATCGAGGGTACCAACGTCGGAACCTGGGAATGGAACATCCAGACCGGCGAGACGGTGCTCAACGAGCGCTGGGCGGAAATGCTCGGCTACGAACTGGCAGAACTGGAGCCAACCTCGGTCGATGATTGGACCCGCTTAACTTATCCCAGTGACCTGCCCGAGGCGGAGAAGGCGCTGCATGCCTGCTTCCGTCGCGAGAGTGAATATTTCGAGGCCGAGGTGCGCATGCGCCATCGTGATGGCCACTGGGTCTGGGTGCTCACGCGCGGCCAGATTCTCGAATGGACCACGGACGACAAGCCACTGCGCATGTGGGGCACGCACCAGGACATCACGGCGCGCAAGCGGATGGAAGAGGATCTGCGGCTGGCCGCATCGGTGTTCACCCATGCCCGTGAGGCGATCCTGATCACCGATCTCGACGCGCGGATCATCGACATCAATGCGGCCTTCACCGAGGTGACCGGTTGGCGGCGTGATGAGGTGATCGGCCGCACTCCAAAATTCTTGCAGTCGGGATATCACGACAAGGCGTTCTACCGCGGCATGCGGGAACAACTGGAAACGGACGGCTACTGGACCGGCGAGATATGGAATCGCCACAAGCAGGGTCACATCTATGCCGAGCGATTGACCATGAGTGTGGTGCAGGATGCCACCGGCAAGCCCAGCAACTACATTGCCCTGGCCACCGACATCACCGAGATCAAGGATTATCAGAAAGAGCTCGAGCACCGCGCGAACCATGATGCGTTGACCGGGTTGCCCAATCGCGTGCTCATGGCCGACCGCCTACGCCAGGCCATGGCCGCGGCGCGACGTCACCGGGGTCGGCTGGCGGTGGCGTTCCTCGATCTGGACGGATTCAAGGCCGTCAATGACGAGCACGGCCACGACATGGGTGACAAGCTTTTGATCGACGTGGCACGGGATCTGGGCGCCCAGTTGCGGGAAACCGATACCCTGGCGCGCATCAGCGGGGACGAATTCGTCGCCATACTGGGCGGGCTGGAAGAGGAGGCGGATGCCGAGCCGGTCATCAACAGGCTGGTCGAAGCGGCAGCCCGCGAGCGCAATATCGACGGAGTCACGCTCAAAGTCACTGCCAGCGTGGGCTATACCTTCTACCCACAGGATGAGTCGTTGGACGACGAGGATTTGCTCAAACAGGCCGACGCGGCCATGTACCAGGCAAAGAAGGGTGGTCGGAATCGGGCGTGTCGGTACGACGGCCACTGATCGGAGCGGCGCGACACGACGCCCTGAACCGGAAAAGGCGGCCACGAGCCGCCTTTCATCCGTCGAGGTGACCGGGTCCCGGCCGGTCGCCGGATCACTCGTTCTTATTCTCGCCGGCTTCTTTGGGCTTAGGCGGCTCGGTATGCTGGCCGACACTTGCGCTACGCGGCGCTTCGGGGCCGCTCACGGTGTCGGGGGCCGTGGGGTGGACCTCTTCGGCGGCTTCTCGTTCGGCCTGGCGTTCGGATTCGCGCATCAGCATGTTCTCGATGCGTTGATGTATCACTCGCTCCTTCTCCTCGCGTTGCCAGAATTCCTGGGTCAGGTCTCGGTGCAGAGCGAAAGCCATCAGCACCATCAGCAACATGAAGGGGAAGGCGGCGATGATCGAGACGGTCCGCAGGCCTTCCAGCCCGCCGCTCAACAGCAGCACAACCGCCATGGACAGCTGCAGCATGCCCCAGAGCACCCGGACGAAGCGCGTCGGATTGAGCACGCCCTTGGAGGTGAACATCCCCAGCACGAAAGTGGCGGAGTCGGCAGACGTGACCACGAACACGCTGATCAGCGCCAAGGCCACCAATCCGGCATAGGTGCCCCAAGGAAGCTGGTCGAGCAGCATGTAGAGCCCGGCGGGCACCTCGCGGGCCACTGCGTCGGCAATGCCGACACCTTCGTTGAGCTCGAGGAAGATCGCGCTGCCGCCGAAGGTGGAGAACCACAGGAAGGACAGGCCCACTGGCACGATCATCACGCCCAGCACGAACTCACGGATGGTCCGCCCACGCGATATCCGCGCGATGAACGAGCCCACGAACGGTGCCCAGGAAAGCCCCCACGCCCAGTAGAACATCGTCCACTGCTGCACCCAGTGCTCGCTGGAATAGGGCGTGGTCACCAGGCTCATCTGCATGATATTGCCGAGGTATTCGCCCATGGTCTGGGTGAACTCCTGGAAGATGAACGCGGTGGGGCCGAGGATCAGCACGTACAAAAACAGGCCCACAGCCAGGATCATGTTGATATTGGACAGGTAGCGTATGCCGTGGCTCAGCGGGGTCATTGCCGAGATGGTGAACAGCACCGCCAGCCCGCCGATGATCGCGAGTTGCGCGTTGGTGCCGTAATCGACGCCCTCGAACTGGGCCAGACCGCTGTTGATCTGCAGCGCGCCCAGACCGAGGGTGGTGGCCACGCCGAAGATGGTCGAGACCACCGCTAGGGTGTCGATCAGCTTGCCGCCGAAACCCTCGACGTGCTTGCCGAACAGCGGGCGGAAGGTCTCGCTGATCAGGCCGCGGGCATTGTGGCGAAAACGGATATAGGCGAGTGCGAGCCCCACCAGCGCGAAGTTGGCCCACTGGTGCAGCCCCCAGTGGAAAAACGAATAGCGCATGCCGATCTGAGCGGCCTCCGGCGAGCGCGGATCGCTCAGGCCCATGGGCGGGTTGTTGAAGTGCATCACCGGCTCGGCCACGCCCCAGAAGACCAGGCCCACGCCCATGCCGCCGGAGAAGATCATGGCCAGCCAGCTGCGGAAGCTGAATTCCGGCGGCTCGTCCGGCGGGCCCAGTCGGACGTTGCCGAACTTGGACAGTCCCAGGAACAGGACGAAGACCAAGAAGCCGCTGGTCGCCAGCAGGTACATCCAGCCCATCTTGTTGGCCGTGAAGTCCAGCACCTGCTGTGCGACGCGCTCGACCTCGGCGGGGTACACGGCGGCCAGGGTGACAAAACCGCTAATGATCACCACCGAGAGATAGAAGACCGTGCCGACGTCACCGAAGAGGCGGCCGATCAGGAGCGAGACTTTGGTCATGAGGTACGTCGCACTGCCGCTGTATCGAATGGAGACCCTGATGCACTCTAGCTGATCGGGGCCGGTGAATCAGGGGAATGGCGTCGGCGCGCACTGTTTTGTTGAGGGACGCGGTCTACGGCGTGGTCGATTTGCCTTGGAAGCGAATCGCGCCGCTGGCGCGAATTCTGGCTTTGATGCTGCATAGGCGCGATGCTGGTCAGCACTCGCGGTTGAGGGCCTGCGACATCACCCAAGCGTGTTAACGGGGTCTGACCCCTTATCCCTTGACGCTTCGGCCCCCTTTATCCCTTCGTGCCCACCTCCTCGGCCCATAGCCACGTACAATCCCGGGGGCGGTCCACGCCGTCCACCCTGAATCGACACGTCCCTGCCGAGTCCCCATGACGCGACCCGTCCCGATCCGACCGCTGCTTTTTGCCGCCATGCTGGCGCAGCTGGCCGGCTGCGCCCAGTCCCCGAACCTCACGCTGGACGCCTGTCCCGGGGCACCGGTAGCAGAGGACGCGCGCGACCAACTCAACGCTTGGCGCCAACAAGCCGGCTTGGGCGCGTTGACGATGTCGCCGGCATTGGTGAGCGCCGCATCGGCGCATGGCCGCTATCTCGCCACGCATGGCGTCAACAGCCACCGGCAAACTCCCGGGCGTGCGGGCTTCACCGGCCGACAGCCAGGTGACCGCGCCCTGTCGGCGGGCTATCCCAATCGCTACGTGGCCGAGGTGCTCTCGACCTACATGAACGAAAGCCGTGTATCCGATGCGCGGCGCTCGCTCGACGACCTGCTCGCCGGGCCGTACCACCGCTTTCTGCTGCTCGACTGGACCCGTGATGAGCTGGGAATCGGCTGTCACCAACGGGAACAAATAGCCTGGGTATACCTGCTTGGCCATCGCGGGGCAGCGGCAGCACCCGAACAGCCCCCGCTGGTGGTCTGGCCGCCCGACGGGGCCGAGGACATTCCGCCCGTGTTCTTCGCCGAGCAGCCCGACCCGCTGCCGGGACACGCGGTGAGCGGCTATCCGATTTCGGTTCAGTTCAATCCCGTTCGTTTCCCGGAAGCGCCGCAGGCGGTGCGACTACAACTGGTCGAGGCGGAAACCGGGCGTCGCTTGCCGATGATCGTCCAGCGGCAGAAGAGCAACGATCCGCACGGCCTGCTCAACGACCATCAGTTCGTTCTCTTTCCGCGAGGACGACTGGAGTGGGGCCAGACCTACCGCGCGGAGTTGCGTTACGGAAAGGACGGGCTGCACAACCACGCCTGGGGTTTTCGCGTGCGCGAGCGGCAGGAGCCGGTGCACTGGATCACGGAGGCGGACCATATCGTCCGGCCGGAGCCGGGGCGGCCTTTCCTGCTGCAGATCCCACCCGTCGAGGGCGGCGATGCAAGCATGTCCTACCGGCTGGCGACCCACCCGTCGCTAGAGATCGAGGCCGAGTTCGTCGACCCGCAGGTGTTGCGGGTGACGGCCCGTGGGCAGGGGAGTGGTGAGATCGAGTTTCAGGGGTATCGGGTGCGGATCGCGCTCTGAACCCGCGGGAGGCCTTGGAATCCGCCCCCGACCGTTCATTACCGAGCACGCCCCTGTGCGAGCGATCCTCGCTCGCCAAACCCGCCCACGACGCGGGACCCGGGCTGAAAAGTGCTGTGGGTTGGGCTTCAGCCCAACGTCGGCCGACTGGCCGACTCACTGGCGCGAGTTCCCGCCTCGGTTGGATATGGCACCGAGCAGGGCGCCTTTGTGTGGAGGTGGAATGGGTTTCGGCCGTTTGTTTCGTTTGGAAACTTTGTTTGGGCCGCGTTGCCCACGCCCGAGGCACTTTCTATTGCTTGTCCAATAGAAAGTACCCAAAGACAAGGACACCCCGGCGCCTTGGCCCTTCGGGCTTCCCTCGTCAGCGGTGGCTTGCTGTCGGGCCCGATTCGACGCGACCTCCTGTCGCGGCGAACCTCTGGGCGCCGTCCATGCCGCCCAGACCCGGCAAGCCACCGCTGACGAGGCAAGGCACAGGGGCCCCGGGGATTGCCAGCCGACTATCCCTTGGTTCGTATTAACCGTGTCGCTCACCTCGACGCGGGACAGCCGCACGGCGGCTTTCGCGAGCAAGGCTCGCTCCACACCACCAGATCCCCGCTGGGAGCGAGCCCCCCCCCTCGCGAAACGCGCCAACGGCGCGTGCTCCTCGCATGCAATAACCCACCGATAAGTCACGCCTGAACACGCTCCTACAACATCCTCCACCCCGTAGGAGCGCCTTCAGGCGCGAAGCCGCGACAGGACGTCGCGTTGATCCGACCCGTCCGCGACACCCCGGACGGAAGGGAGGCCCGCAGAGACAAGGCGAGGGGGGTGCCGTTCTCTTTGGGCACTTTTCTCTTGGGCAAACAAGAGAAAGTGCCTCGCGCGCCTGCTGCGGTGGGTGGTGACCAGCACCCGCTCTGCTGGCGCGCGAAACCCTGAGGCGTCCTAAGTGCTTTTGGTCTTTTTCCCGCTTCAATTGGATGCGTGCGAAGGCTTTATATAATTAATAAAGAGTTGTTATTCTTGATCTTCCTCGTTGCCGCGGACACAGGCTCCAATAAACATTACTCCAAGCTGCGAAAGGTTGGCATGATATTTCGAAAAGTCCGCCGTATGATTGCCGGATTCCGCTATCTCTTTTTCTATATTTTTCACCGGAGGGTCACTCAATATCCGGTCGTATTGTTCGTTGTCAGTTAATTTCAGTTCGCGGTGAAAATCGATCAAACCCAGTCGTTCAAGATTTTTTAGGTAGGACGCCGAAAGTTCTTGATGTTCGCACTTGGCGTCGTGGCCGACTGTGCTAACCAGTTCGTTTGTAGTTATAAAGCCTTTTCCCTCTGTGGACTTTTTTCTTATGTCAATTATTGGAAAAGAGCCTATCGAGGAAATATGAGGTAATATCTTTGCTTCGTCGCTACTTCAATTTCGTATTATTTCTACGAATCCGGGATGTGCAGACTTTGCGGTTTCCTTATCCATGGACGTAGCGAGCAAACTCGCGTACATATCAGCTAACGACTCTTTGTGGCCTGTAAAACGCAATGATTCTAGCGTGGGTCCCGCTATGGAAGGATCGGGAGTGGATATGTTTTCGGGAGGTATGTCTTCAAGTTTTGAGGATACCTTCGTTTTTACGAAGTCTTTAATCTGCTCCATTCCCCATACGAGGCCGCGGATTGGTGCCAGTGCGGCTTTACTGCTTTGCCAGCAGTTCCTAGAGCTTTGCCCGTTTCTTTCGCCAATGGTTGGACGGCATCTTCATAAATTGGCACTTTGTCAACGAGGTTTCCTATAGCCTTTATAGTGCCTTTTGCTTCCTGGTCGTTATTTTCTGAACCTTCCACTTCTGGCTCTCCTTGTGGTTCTCCTTGATTAGGCGTTCCGGCTTGGAATTCTCCAAGAAAACGCCCCGCTTGCGCTGGCGAGCGGGGCGTTTAATGGTTTTTGGAACCTACATCTGAACTTTTACCAAGTTAAGGCGCCACCAGTCTGATAATCCGTCACCCGAGTCTCGAAGAAGTTCTTCTCCTTCTTCAGGTCGACCACCTCACTCATCCACGGGAACGGGTTGGTCGCACCCGGGTACAGCTCGGCCAGGCCGATCTGGCTGCAGCGGCGGTTGGTGATGAAGTGCATGTACTCCTCGCACATCTCCGCGTTCAGGCCGAGCAGGCCGTTGGGGATGGTGTCGCGGGCGTAGTCGATTTCGAGTTCGCAGGCTTCGCGCAGCATCTCGTGCACTTCGTGCTGGAAGGCTTCGCCCCACAGTTCCGGGTTCTCGATCTTGATCTGGTTGATCAGGTCGATGCCGAAGTTCAGGTGGATGGACTCGTCGCGCATGATGTACTGGTACTGCTCGGCGATGCCGGTCATCTTGTTGCGACGACCCAAGCTGAGGATCTGCGCGAAGCCGGTGTAGAACCACATGCCCTCGAAGACCACGTAGAAGGCAACCAGGTCACGCAGGAAGTTCTGTGCGCCGTCTTGCGTGGACGTGTTGAAGGTACCGTCCGAGAGGTTCTGGGTGTACTTCAAGGCCCAGGAGTCCTTTGCGGTGATCGACGGCACTTCGCGGTACATGTTGAACAGTTCGCCCTCGGCCAGGCCCAGGCTGTCGACGATGTACTGGAAGGTATGGGTGTGGACCGCTTCCTCGAAGGCCTGGCGCAGCAGATACTGGCGGCACTCGGGGTTGGTGACCTGCTCGTAGACGGCCAGCACGATGTTGTTGGCGACCAGGCTCTCGGCGGTGGCGAAGAAGCCCAGGTTGCGCATCACCATGTCGCGCTCGTCCTGGGTCAGGCCGTCCTTGGATTTCCACAGGGCCAGGTCCGCCTGCATGGAGACCTCGGTGGGCATCCAGTGGTTGTTGCAGCCGGCAAGGTACTTCTCCCAGGCCCACTGGTATTTAAGCGGTAGGAGCTGGTTGACGTCGGCGGTGGCGTTGATGATGCGCTTTTCCGAGACGTCGACGCGCCCGGCGTTGGCGTCGATACCACCCAGACCGGTCTGGTCGGCGCCTTCGGCGGCGGCGGGGTCGAAGTGGTTTTCCTGGTCGTGGGCCAGGCCGTCATCCCAGGAAGCGGGCATGACGTTGGGGTTCTGGGTCGCCGAGGCGGTCGAGTCGCTTTGCTTTAGCGGGTCATTCCAATCGAGCATTTTTCTCTCCTTCTTCCTTTATCCGGTGATTTTACCGGGCCGGGCGGGGCGGCTGCCCGGCGATATTCGAGTGGTGTAGGTCGGCGTGCCTTACTGGCAGGCCTCGCATTCCGGATCGTCGATGGAGCAGGCCTGCGGGCCGGCCGCGGCGGCCGGGTCGGCGGACACGCCGCGCAGCTTGCCGTCGAGCTTGTTCATGGTGGTCTTCTCCACCCGGGTCTTGGAGGCGGCGCGCAGGTAGTAGGTGGTCTTGAGGCCGCGGACCCAGGCGAGCTTGTACATGTTGTCGATCTTGGGGCCCGAGGGCTCGGCCATGTACAGGTTCAGGGACTGGGCCTGGTCGATCCACTTCTGGCGGCGCGAGCCGGCCTCGATTAGCCAGCGCGGGTCGATCTCGAAGGCGGTGGCGTACAGCGCCTTGATCTCGTCGGGCACGCGGTCGATCGCCTGCACGGAGCCGTCGAAGTACTTGAGATCGTTGACCATCACCTCGTCCCACAGACCCAGGTCCTTGAGATCGCGCACCAGGTAGGGGTTGACCACGGTGAATTCGCCCGAGAGGTTCGACTTGACGAACAGGTTCTCGAAGGTCGGCTCGATCGACTGCGACACGCCGCAGATGTTCGAGATGGTCGCTGTCGGCGCGATCGCCATCGTGTTGGAATTGCGCATGCCCTGCTTCTTGATCTTCTTGCGCAGGGAGTCCCAGTCCAGGCTCTGGTCGCGGTTCATCTCCAAGTACTCGCCGCGCGATTCGGCCAGCAGTTCGATCGAGTCGATCGGCAGGATGCCCCGGCTCCACAGTGAACCGTCGTAGCTCTGGTAGCGCCCGCGCTCGGCGGCGAGGTCACTGGAGGCATTGATGGTGTGGTAGCTGACCATCTCCATGGATTGGTCGGCGAAGGCCACGGCCTCGTCCGAGCCGTACGCCAGGCGCTGCTTGTAGAGCGCATCCTGGAAACCCATGATCCCCAGGCCCACCGGGCGATGACGAAGGTTGGAATTGCGCGCCTGCGGCACCGAGTAGTAGTTGTACTCGATGACGTTGTCGAGCATGCGCATGGCCGTCTTGACGGTCTTGGCCAACTTGTCCTGGTCGATGCCTTCCTCGGTGGTGTGCTGCGCGAGGTTGACCGAGCCGAGGTTGCACACGGCGATCTCGGAGTCGTTGGTGTGCAGGGTGATCTCGGTGCAGAGGTTCGAGCTATGGACCACGCCGGCGTGCTGGTTGGTGTAGCGCAGGTTGCACGGGTCCTTGAAGGTTATCCACGGGTGGCCGGTCTCGAACAGCATCGAGAGCATGCGGCGCCACAGGTTGACCGCCGGGATCTTGCGGAAGTTCTTGATCTCGCCGCGATCGGCCTTGGCCTCGTATTCCTCGTAGGCCTTCTCGAAGGCGGTGCCGGACAGGTCGTGCAGGTCCGGGGTCTCCGCCGGTGAGAACAGCGTCCACTCGGCTTCCTCGGCGACGCGCTTCATGAACAGGTCCGGAACCCAGTTGGCGGTGTTCATGTCGTGGGTGCGGCGGCGGTCGTCACCGGTGTTCTTGCGCAGGTCGAGGAATTCCTCGATGTCCATGTGCCAGGTCTCCAGGTAGGCACAGACCGCGCCCTTGCGCTTGCCGCCCTGGTTGACCGCCACGGCGGTGTCGTTGGCCACCTTGAGGAACGGCACCACGCCCTGGGACTTGCCGTTGGTGCCCTTGATGTGGCTGCCCAGCGCGCGAACGCGGGTCCAGTCATTGCCCAGCCCGCCGGCGAACTTGGAGAGCAGGGCGTTGTCGCGGATCGAGCCGTAGATGCCGTCGAGGTGGTCCGGCACGGTGGTGAGATAACAGCTGGACAGCTGCGGGCGCAGGGTGCCGGAGTTGAACAGCGTCGGGGTGCTGCTCATGAAGTCGAAGGAGGACAGCAGGCGGTAGAACTCGATCGCGTGTTCCTCGCGGTCGACCTCGTTGATGGCCAGGCCCATGGCCACGCGCATGAAGAATGCCTGCGGCAGCTCGAAGCGGACCTCGTCCTGGTGCAGGAAGTAACGGTCGTAGAGGGTCTGCAGGCCCAGATAGGTGAACTGCAGGTCCCGCTCGTGATCGATGGCCTGGCCCAGGCGGTCGAGGTCGTATTGCTGCAGGGTCGGGTCGAGCAGCTCGTGCTCCACGCCCGTCTTGATGTATTCCTTGAAGTAGTCCGGGTAGATTGTCGCCATCTCGGACTGGGTGCAGGCGGTGACCGGGTTGTGCACGAAGCGCAGCGCCTCGGTGCGCATGGAGTCGAGCAGCAGCCGGGCGGCGACCTGGGAGTAGGCCGGATCGATCTCGATCAGGGTGCGCGCGCTCATCACCAGCGCGGTGCCCACCTCGTGGTCGGCCACGCCGTCGTAGAGGTTGCGGACAGTCTCGTCGTAGATGCGCTGGCTGTCGACGCTCTTGAGCTCGCTGCAGGCCTCGTCGACCAGCCGCTTGAGGCGGATGGTGTCCAGTGGGGCGCGTGTGCCGTCGAAATGGGTGACGTTGATAGCGGCCTGCGGCGCCTCTTCCTGCTCGTCGGCTGTTTCGGCGGCGCGCTTTTGTGCCTGCTGCTCGCGGTAGAGGACGTAGGCACGGGCGACCTTGTGGTGGCCTTCGCGCATCAGCGCCAGCTCGACTTGGTCCTGGATGTCCTCGATGTGGACGGTGCCGCCGCCGGGCAGGCGACGCTGAAGGGCCTGGTCGATCAGCGAGACCAGCGATTCGACCGATTCGTGTACACGCGCGGAGGCCGCGGCACCACCGCCCTCGACCGCGAGGAAGGCCTTGGTCATGGCGACCTTGATCTTGGAGGGATCGTAGGTGGTCAGTTTGCCGTTACGGCGAATGACCCGGACCTGTCCGGGCGTCGCGGCGGCCGTGTCGATGGTGCCTGCCGCGGGGGTCTTGTTCTCGTGATATGCGCTGGTCGTCGCTTCGGTGGTCTGGCTGGTGCTCATGCCGCTGTTCCGTCCTGTGTCGTGTTTGCCTAAAGCGGATGTCCGGTCGAGCCGGCGCCGCGTCCCTGTGTCTGGTTGTCCTGCACGTCCCGTGGTGACACGGGATGTGCCGAGCCGGCGCGGGGCCGGCCCGTCTTGTTCGTCGCCCGCAAGGCGCCTGCCGCCAGGGTCTATGACGAGGGTCCATGGAAGGCCGTCCCCGGGGCATCCCCTGCCGGCGCGCCAGGTAGTGAGGCGCGAGGACACGCGATGCGTGACGAGTGGTAATTGTGGTCCCTGCCGCATCAAAGTCAACCGCATAATTCGCCAAAAAACCCAATCAGGTGTGTAATGCTGGCGTCAACACCACAACATGATGTGGACGGCCCTGTGGGTGCCCTCGGAGCAACCGGTGGGCGGCAGGTTGATAGTCTGTGGATAAACCGGTGGGCATTCGCCGAGATCACGCAGCCGGCCGCGCTCGCGGGGAGGGTGCGGCACGGCTCATGAATAAATCCGCAGGCAGCGAAAAAAACTTTTTGGTTTCCAGCGCTGGTGGTCGACGCCGACAGGCGGGCATGGACGGTTGGTCGCCGAGGCGCCGGCAGGCATAATCGAGGTGTTCAGGCGTGCCGCTGCCGACCGTCCACCGGATCGGGCCTCGCCGGCGGGCACCCCACAAGACACCTGGAGAAAACATGCGGATTCTGGTTACCGGCGCGGCCGGTTTCATCGGCTCGGCCCTGGCCGCGCGCCTGCTTGACCGTGGTGACACGGTGGTGGGGCTCGACGATCTCAACGACTATTACGACGTGAACCTCAAGAAGGCGCGCCTGGCGGGTCTGCTCGACCGGCCCGGCTTTTCCTTCGAGCAACTCGACGTGGCCGACCGCGAGGGCATGGCGGGACTGTTCACCCGCATCGGCGCCGACCGGGTGGTGCACCTGGCCGCCCAGGCGGGCGTGCGTTACTCGATCGAGAACCCGCACGCCTACGTCGACAGCAACCTGGTGGGCTTTACCAATATCCTGGAGGGCTGCCGGCACAACGACGTCGGCCACCTGGTCTACGCTTCGTCGAGCTCGGTCTACGGGGCCAACAGCGAGATGCCGTTCTCCGTGCATCACAACGTCGACCACCCCTTGTCCCTCTATGCGGCGACCAAGAAGGCCAACGAGCTGATGGCGCATACCTACGCCTCGCTCTACGACCTGCCGACCACGGGGCTGCGGTTCTTCACGGTCTACGGGCCGTGGGGGCGGCCGGACATGGCGCTGTTCAAGTTCACCCGCAACATCCTCAAGGGTGAGCCGATCGACGTCTACAACTACGGCCACCACCGCCGCGACTTCACCTACGTCGACGATATCGTCGAAGGCGTCATCCGCACCCTGGATCACACCGCGACGGTCAACCCCGACTGGGACAGCGCCGCGCCCGATCCGGGCACCTCGCGGGCGCCCTGGCGCGTCTACAATATCGGTAGCCATCGCCCGATCGAGTTGCTGCGCTACATCGAGTTGATCGAGCAGGCCACCGGTCGCAAGGCGGAGCTCAACCTGCTGCCGATGCAGCCGGGCGACGTGCCCGACACCTATGCCGACGTCGAGGACCTCCAGGCCGATGTCGGTTACGCGCCGCAGACCCCCGTGGAAGAGGGCGTGGCACGATTCGTCGACTGGTATCGCTGGTACTACGACTGCTGACGACCGCCAAATCGTCGCCTCAGGCAAGGAGCCCTCACCATGGCCGCGGAACTCTGGGAAATACGGGATTTCATCGCCGGCGTGCCGGCGATGGAGAGCCTGCCGGCCGAGGCCCTCGACGGGCTGCCAACTGAAATGACCGTGCGGTACCTGCGTCGCGGCCGGCCGTTCCCGCCGCCCGATGCCAGCCCAGGGCTGTGGCTGGTCCGCAGCGGGGCCATCGCCGTGCGCGATACCGAGGGCAACCTGGTCGACAAACTCGGCGAGTCGGATCCCTTTCTCGACGACGAGCAGGCCCCGCCGGCCGAGCAGGTCGACGTGATCGAAGACAGCCTGCTCTATCACTTGCCGCAACCCGTCTTCGCGCAACTGCTCGAGGAGTACCCGGCATTTGCCTGGCGTTTCGAGCGTACGCGCAGCGAGCGCCTGCAGCAGGCCCTGCAGCGGCTTGCCGGGCAGCACGACGCCAGCGAGGCCCTGATGGCGGCCACCGTGGACGCCCTGCTGCGTCGCGCGCCAGTCACCGCGCCGCCCGACTGGTCCATCCGCCAGGCGGCCGAGCGCATGACCGAGGCCCAGGTCTCCGCCCTGTTGATCGTCGAGGGGGAGCGACTGGTGGGGTTGATCACCGACCGTGACCTGCGCCGGCGCTGCGTCGTCAGTGACCGCTCGGTGGACGAACCCGTGCAGCGGATCATGAGTCGCGATCTGATCACCGTCGCGCCCGAGGCCCTGGCGTTCGAGGCATCCCTGCTATTCTCTCGGCACAACGTCCATCACCTGCCCGTCGTCGCCACGGACGGCGCGCTGGTCGGCATCCTGTCTACTTCCGACCTGTTGCGCCACCAGGGCACGCACGCCATTCACCTGGTGCGTGATGCGCTCGCCGCCCCCGACCGGCAGGCGGTTGCCCGCGTCGGTGCGCGCCTCCCCGACCTGCAGGCCCAGCTGGTGGCGATGGGCGGCGAGTCCGAGCCGCTGGGCGAGGCGATGGTCACGGTTACCGATGCGCTTACCCGCCGGTTGCTGGAGTTGGCGCAGGACGAACTGGGCCCGGCGCCGGTGCCCTGGGTCTGGGCGACGCTGGGCAGCCAGGGGCGATGTGAGCAGACGGCGCATACCGATCAGGATCATGCCCTGATCCTGGACGACCGGTTCGAGCCAGCTGCGCATGGCGATTGGTTTGCCCGCCTGGCGAGTTACGTCGCCGACGGGCTGGCCGCGGCGGGCCTGGACTATTGCCCCGGCGAGACAATGGCGGTCACCCCTGCGTGGCGCCAGCCCCTGGCGGGGTGGCGGGGGTTGTTCCGGGACTGGATCGAACATCCCGAGCCACACTCGCTGATGCTGGCGACCAACTTTTTCGACATGCGTCCGGTCGCCGGCGAGCCGACCTTGCTCGAGACGCTTTGGGACGACGTGCGGCCATGGGCGGTCGACAACAGCATCTTCCTGCGCGGTCTGGCCAATAACGCGCTCGCGGTGCGCATGCCGCTGGGGTTCTTCCGGCGGCTGGTGGTGGTCGACGACGATCGCCACGACGATCGTCTCGACCTCAAGCGTTATGGCCTGATGCCGATCGTCGACATTGCCCGCCTGCACGCAGTGCGCCGCGGGCTGGCCGATCTGCACACGGTCTCCCGGCTCCAGGCGGCGGCCCGCGCCGGCGCGCTGTCCACCGAGGCGGCGGATGAACTGGTCGACGCCTGGCGTTTCTTCTACGTCTTGCGCGCCCGCCACCAGGCCGGACAGGTCCGCCGCGGGGAGCCGCTGGACAACCTACTCGATCCGGATGCGCTGTCGGGACTGGAACGCGATCACCTGCGCGATGCCTTTCGCGTGGTCGACGATCATCAGCGCTGGCTGGGTCGGCACTTCGACGTCAGCGGCACAAGCTGAGGAGGGCCGGGATGCACCTGCCCACACTCCTGCACCGCTGGTGGCTTCAATGGCGCCGTTCCCGGCGGCGGACCGCGGCCGAGGAGGGCACGGCGCTGGCCGATTTTCTGGCGAGCCCTCTGCCGGATTTGGATGCGAACTGGGACCAGGCCGAGTACCTGGTGCTCGATTTCGAGACCACCGGCCTCGACAGTCGCAAGGACCGGCTGCTCAGCGTGGGCTGGGTGGTCATGCAGGGTGCCACTATTCCGCTGGGATCGGCCCACCATCGCATCATCAACCCCGCCATGGGCATTCCCGAACGCAGTGCCGTGATCCACTGCATCACCGACGATCGGGCCGCCGAGGGCATTCCCGAGCTGCGCGCCCTGGAGACCGTGCTCGAGGCGCTGAAAGGGCGCATCCTGGTGGCGCACAATGCCCGCTTCGAAATCGCCTTCCTGCAGGCGGCCTGTCAACGCCTCTACGGCACCGGCCTGGCAGTGCCCGTGATCGATACCTTGCAACTGGCGCGGCGCGGCTTCGAGCGACGCCACCTGCCGCACGGGCCCGGAGAATTGCGCCTCGACAGCCTGCGGCTGCGGTATCACCTGCCGCGCTACCACGCCCACCATGCATTGATCGATGCGCTGGGAACCGCCGAACTGTTCTCGGCGCTCTGCCAGGATCGGGTGGGTCCAAGGGGTCGCCTGCCGGTCAGTCGCCTGCTCAGCCCTTTTTAGACCCGCGAGGCGCGCTCGCGATGCGCCGGGGGCGAGCAATCACGGGTGCCCTAACTCATCCCGCCAGTCACGATGCCCTTTGGCGGCATTACGGGTCAGCGCGCTTGTCAGCGCCTCAGGCAGGCAGTGAGTCCCCGCGGCCAGCCGGCATGATGCGTTCGCGGATGGACTCTCGCAGCGAGAGCATCGCGGGAATCACGAACAGCACCAGCAGGGTGGAGTAACCCAGGCCGAAGGCGATCGAGGTGGCCATGGGGATCAAGAACTGTGCCTGGAGGGAGGTCTCGAACAGCAGCGGCGTGAGCCCGCCGATAGTGGTCAGCGAGGTCAGCATGACTGCCCGCAGGCGCTGGACGGCGGCCTGTTCGAGTGCCTCGTCCACGTCCAGGCCGTTTTGGCGTTGCGTGTTGTAGAAGGCCACCAGGATGATCGCGTTGTTGACCACGATCCCCGACAGGCCGAACAGGCCGAACAGCGACAGGATGGTCAGCTCGATGCCCATGAACCAGTGGCCGAAGATCGCCCCGACCAGCCCCAGCGGAATCACGGTCATCACGATCAGGGGCATCGTCCACGCCGAGAAGACCCACACCAGCACGATGAACATCAGCGCCAGGCCCAGGTAGAGGCCGAATTTCATGTCGGCCATGGTGTCGCGCTGGTCGGCCTGACGGCCCTCAAAGCTGTAATCCAGGCCGTGGCGGTCGGTCAGTTCCGGCAGGGTGTCTCGCTTGAGCGAGGCGATCAGGTTCTCGGCGTTGGTGACGTTGCGGTCGATCTGGGCGGAGACCTCGACGGCGCGCGTCCCCTCAGCGTGCCGGATGGCCTCGAAGCCGCGCTGCGAGCCGAGATCCACCACTTGGTTGAGCGGGACGAAGGTGCCGTCGGCGGTGCGGATGGTCATGTCGCTCAGCGAGGCGATATGGCGGCGTTCCTCGCGGGGAAGCAGCACCCGCACCTCCACCTCGTCCGGGCCGGACTGATAGATCTGGCTCAGGGCGCCATCGTAGGCTGCGCGCAGCTGGTTGCCCACATCGCTGGTGGTCAAGCCCAGCGCCCGCCCCTGGGCGTTGACGGAAAAGGTGATCTGCTGTCGGCCATAGGGCAGATCGTCGCTGACATCCACCACGCCGGGGACGCCCTTGAGTGTCTCGGTCAGCGCGACGGCGGCGCTCTTGAGCGAATCGGTGCTGCTGCCCGTGAGGCGCACCGTCAGATCGGCGCCAGGCGGCCCGCCCTGACGGGAAGTAATCGAGAGATTTTCCATGCCGGCGGGTAGTCGAGTGTTGTCTTTCCAGGCCTGGATGAACTCGGCATTGCGGGTTTCGCGTTCGTCGGGGCTGACCAGCTCGATCAGCATCGAGCCCAACTGGTTGCCCTGTGTGCCGCTCGTGCCCCCGATGGTGCCCCCCAGTCGGGTGATGGCCGTTTGCACCAGTCGTTCGTCGGACTGGGCCTCGGTGCGGTTGAGGCTGTCCTCGAGCTGGTTGATGAAGGCCTCCATGCGCTTGCGGTCCGTGCCGGCGACGAAGGTGGCGTTGGCGTAGACGATCTGCGATTCCGGCGTGGGGAAAAAGGTAAAGCCCAGCCGGCCGCCGGCTAGCAGACCGACGGCAAGGATCAGGGTGGCCGCCGCCGTGGCCAGGGTGACGGCTCGATGGCCGATGGCAAACCGCACGGCGCGGCGGAAATGCTCCTGTCGGAAATGATCGAAGCCACGGTCGAATCCCTCGCGCAGGCGCCCGAGCATCCCACGGCTGTGTTTCCCGGCGGCGGTCAGCCCACTGCGCGCCTTGCTGCCGAACGCGCCGCGCAGGTGTCCCGGGAGGACCAGGAAGCTTTCCACCAACGATGCGACGATCACGCAGATCATCACCACCGGGATGTCGCGCAGGATCTGGCCAATGGTGCCGCCGACGACCAGCAGCGGCATGAACGCGGCGACGGTGGTCAGGGATGAGGCCATTACGGGCCAGAACATGCGGCGGGCCGCCCCCTGCGAGGCCATCAGGGGCGCCTCGCCCCCACGGAAGTGGGCGTCGGCATCCTCGCCGACGACAATGGCATCGTCCACGATCACGCCCAACGCCATGATCAGGGCGAATAGCGAAATCATGTTGATGCTCCCGCCGATCAGCCAGAGGATGGCGAGCGCGGCGAGGAAGGCCGAGGGAATGCCCACCGCCACCCAGAAGGCCACCCGAGCGGGCAGGAACAGGTAGAGCAGGATCAATACCAGGACCAGACCACCGAAGCCGTTGGTGACCAGCAGGTTGATGCGATCGCGGATCAGTTGCCACGACTGGTCGTAGACTGTGAGATGGAGGCCCGCTGGCATCTGCGCACGGGTCTCGTCGGCCCAGCTTTGCAGGGCGCGGGCGGATTCCAGGCTGTCGCCGTGTTGGGCCCGTTGCAGGATCAGTTCGGCGGCCGGCTGCCCCTGATGGCGCAACAGCAGGGAATCCCGTCGGGGTTCCTGGACGATTTCGGCGATCTCGGCCAGGGTGATGCGTGTCTGCGGCCCGCTGATCACCGACAGGTCGGCGAACGCGCCCGGATCGCGGCGCTGCTCAACTGCCCGCAACTCCCGGCCGCCGTCGGCACTGCCGAACTCGCCGGCCGGGACGTCGCGTGAGAGGGCGTCAATGCGCTGGGATATCTCGGGCAGGGACTGGCCCAGCGAGACGAGGGAGTGCGATGGGACCTGCACTGCGACCCGCTGTTCGGGCACACCGTTGACCTCCACCCGGTCGATGCCGCGGTCGATCAGCTCGCGTTCGAAGCGGTCCACCCAGTGACGCAGGGCGTCCCGGTCGACATCGCCGTATACCAGTAGCCGCGCGACGGGATCGAACTTAGGCGCACGGCTGATACGCGGGGTTTCGGCATTGGCCGGGAAGTTGCGAAAGGTATCCACCTGCTCACGCACGTCGGCCAGGGCCAGCACCGGGTCGCTGCCCTGGATGAATTCCAGCGTGATCCGCGAGACCCCCTGGGCCGAGGTGGAGGTCATCTTCTTGACGTCGGGCACCGCGCGCAGGCGTTCCTCCAGTGGATCGGTGATGCCGCGCTCGATGTCCTCCGCGGAGGCACCCGTCCAGACCACCGAGACCGAGACCACGTCCACGGCAAAGTTGGGGAAGAACTGGATGTTCATCCGCGAGATGGCGAACAGGCCACCCAGGATCATGATCAACATCACCAGGTGAGAGGCGACCCGGTGGCGAGCGAAGCGCTCGAGAATGCCGTCGTGCCGATCCGTCACTGTTGAGCCTCACCGCTGTTCGCAGCGGAATTCACCCTCAGTCCGTCGACGGCGTTGGGCAACTGCGTGGTGGCGATCCGGTCACCGGCGGCCAGGGCATCGGAGCGGATCAGCAACATCGAACGGCCGTCCCGCTTGTATTCACCCAGCCGCTCGACGGCAACCCGTTCGAGCCGTTCGCCCCGGATGCGGTAAACGTGATCGTTGCCGTACAGCGCGCTGTAAGGGATGGCAATGGCCTCGTCCACCGTGGGCATCTGCAGCGCCACTTTCAGTATCTCGCCCAGGCGCAACTGGGCGGTCGGCGACTCGAAACGGAAGATGCCGGTGGCCCCCTGGCCGCTGGCCTCCCCGGCAATCCGCACCAGTTCAAGCTCCTGGGATCGAGCTGCACTCAGGATACGCGCGCGGGGCGGCCGGTCGTCCTTCAGTGCCGCGAGCAGGGGGGCGACTTCGCGATTGGGAATCAGCGCGCGCAACTCGAAGCCTGACCAAGGGTGAAATACCAGCAGGGTGGCGTTGGCGCTAACCTGGGCCCCGCGGGTCACCGCGACGTTGCCCACCAGGCCATCGGCTGGGGCGGTTGCCAGGGCCCGGTCACGATCGCGTTCGGCGGCTTGCACGTCCGCCCGGGCGGCATCGGCCCGGGCCTCGAGCGCCTCCAGGCGGGCCTCGAAGGTGGCCAAGCGCTCCTGGCGGTTGTTGAGGGCGAGGCGCGCCTGGGTGAGGGCGTCGCGGGCGTTGTCCACATCCGATTGCGAGGCGAGATTGCGGGCGTTAAGGTCCTGGGCGCGGTTGAGTGCGGTTTGCGCATTCGCCACCAGCCTGCGCTCGAGTGTCAGGGCATCCCGGTCGGCGCGCTGGGTCTGGCGGGCCTGCGCGATCTGGGCCTCGAGGTCGGCCAGGTTGGCCCGGGCACGCGTCAGGTTGGGCAGGAAATCGCGTTCGTCCAGGGCGACCAGGAGGTCGCCGGATTGCACGCTCTGGCCGTCCTCGACCGGCACGCGCTCGACGCGGGCGCTCAACGGGGCGTTGACGGTCAGGGAGTCGGGGTTGGTGACCTCGCCATGTAGCGTCAGGCTTGCGTGGAGTTCCTGGGGTTCGATGGTCATGGACTCGACCTGCCAGGCCCGTTCCTGCGGGGACGCTGCCGGCGCCTCGGGTTGGGAGGCCTTCAGGACGACGAATCCCGCCACGGCGATCGCTAGGATCACTACCGGCAGAACGAGTCGGTACAGCCAGGGACGGGATCTCGGCGGGGGGGTGTCAGTTGCCTGCATGGTCGTGGGGATGCCCTTGTCTCGAGTGCGGGAGGCGGGAAGAGCATAGCAAAAACGCCGGGGACTTCAGCGATTATGCCTATGCTACATAAATAATATGTATTTACTCAGTCAGTCCTTGCCCAGCATCGCACGAATCGAGGCCATGGCTTCCTTGGCCGTGGCTCGGGTCTCGGCCTCGCTGCGCTTGACGCCGACTCCTTCCCAGCGCAGCAGGTCCACTTCGATCTCCTCGAGAAACCGACTGGGCTGAACATCGCGCCATTGTCCATAACGTCGGCGCCGCCGGGTAAGGGTGAAGGTCAGGCTGCGTTGCGCTCGGGTGATGCCGACGAAGCACAGCCGCCGTTCCTCGGCCAGGCGTTCGTCTTCCTGGCAGTCCTGGTGGGGCAGGAGGTCTTCCTCCATCCCCGAGAGGAAGACATGGGGGAATTCCAGTCCCTTGGCCCCGTGCAGGGTGAGAAGCCGGACGGCGTTGTCGTCCTGGTCGCGGGTCTTCTGGTCAAGGATGCCGAGAAGACTCATCTTCTGCACCAGGTCGGCGAGTGACAGCGTTTCCCCCGATTCGCTGTCCACGGCGATGCGCTCGGTCCATTCGAGCCAGTCCTGCAGGTTGGTCCAGCGACGCTCGGCCGCCTTGGCCGAGCTCTCCTGCTCGCGCAGATAACCGAAGTAGTCGATCTCCTCGAGCAGTCGACGCAGGGCATCCGCGGCCGGCTCGGTTTCCATGCGGGCCCGGCTGGCCTCGAGCCAGTCGAAGAACTGGTTCAGCTGGTGGCGCACCCGGGCATCGAGGCGCTGTTCCGCGGTGATCGATTGCGCGGCGGCGGCCAGGTGCGAGTGGCGTTCTCGGGAGATCTGGCCGAGGCGTTCGAGCGTGGTCGGCCCGATGCCGCGGCGAGGGGTGTTGATTATGCGCAGCAGGGCGGCGTCGTCGGAAGGGTTGGCCATCAGGCGCAGGTAGGCCATGGCATCCTTGACCTCGGCGCGCTCGAAGAACGATTGACCACCGGTAAGGACATAGGGAATCGAGAGCTTGCGCAGTTGCTGTTCGAGCAAGCGGGCCTGGTGGTTGCCGCGGAACAGGATGGCGAAGCTTCGGTAGGGGGTGTCGTCCTTGAAATGCCGATGCAGGATGTCGGTGGCGATACGCTCGGCTTCGTCCTCGGCGGTGTCACACACCAGTACCCGATGACCCTCGCCGGGGCCGACCGCGCTCCACAGGTTCTTTGGTTGGGTGGTGGGGTCGTTTGAGATCAACTGGTTGGCGGCCGTCAGGACGGTATTTACCGAGCGGTAATTCTGCTCGAGCTTGATGGTTTCCAGGCGGGGGAAATCGCGTTGCAGGTGAGTCAGGTTCTCCGGCCGCGCGCCGCGCCAGGCGTAGATGGACTGGTGGTCGTCGCCTACGGCGGTGAAGCGCCCCATCGGTCCCACCAGCAGCCGGACCAGTTCGTATTGGCTGGCGTTGGTGTCCTGGTACTCGTCAACCAGCAGGTAGCGCACCCGGTGTTGCCAGCGCTCGCGCGCCTCGGGGTCGTCGCGCAGCAGTTCTACCGGCCGCTTGATCAGGTCGTCGAAGTCGAGGGCGTTGCAGGCGACCAACTGGCGGCCATAGTCGGCGTAGAGGCTGGCGCAGGCCGCCTCCACCGGGTCGTCGCAACTGGCCAGTGCCTGGTCGGCCGTCAACAGGTCGTTCTTCCACTTGGAGATCTGCGCCTGTGCCTCCTTGGGTTCGAGCAGACCGGCGGCCGCCTCGTTCTGCTGCAACAACGATTTGATCAGGTTGAGGCTGTCCTCGGCATCCAGAACGGTAAAGCCCGGGCGGAGCCCCATGGTGCGGGTCTCGCGGCGGATCAGGTTGAGCCCCAGCGTGTGGAAGGTCGAGATGTTCAGGCCGCGGCGGCGTTCGGGCGGCAGCCGTTGACCGATGCGTTCGGCCATTTCGCGGGCGGCCTTGTTGGTGAAGGTCACCGCCCAGATGCCGCGTGCCGGCAGGCCCTTGGTATCAATAAGGTGGACGATCTTTTCCACGATCACCCGTGTCTTGCCCGATCCCGCGCCGGCAAGCACTAGCAGCGGGGTGTCGATGTGGCGAATCGCCGCCTGCTGTTGCGGGTTCAGCCCGTGCATGGGGCCACCGGGGGACGACGTCGATGGACGCTGCCGGCCTCGAGCAGGGCGGCGATCAGGATCAGGGCCCCACCGGTCCAGACATTCGGTCCGTGAATGCGATCACCCAGCCAAGTGGCCGAGGCCACCGCGACCAGCAACTCCAGGGTCATCAGGATCGCGGTGCGCGAGGCGGGCAGGCGTTCCACGGCGTACTGGGTGGCCAGCACGGCGGCCAGCAGCATGGTGGCCCCGTACAGGGCGCTGCTGGTGACCGCCTCCAGGGTGGGCGTTATCCCGTACTCGCTGGAGAAGAACCAGGCGATCAACCCCAGTCCAACGGTCGACGCCTGCATCAACGACAGTTTGATCGGAATGGGTTGTTCGTGCAGAAAGCGGAAGAGGGTATTGGCGCCGGCCAGGCTGAAGCCGGCGACCAGAGCGAACAGGTCGGCGGGAAGCATGCCGGTGCCGAAATCGGGACCCAGGATCAGGAAGGCGCCGAGCAGGGCGCTGATCACCGCTGACACGCGGGTGGGCGTCAACGGTTCCTTGAGAAAAAGGCGGCCGAAAAGAACGCCCCAGGCCGGGATCAGGAAAAACAGCATCATCGAGCGGACGACGTCGCCGTAGACCATCGCCATGGTAAAGCCGATGCCGGATACGCCGGAGAGAAAGGCCAGCAGGGCCAGCCAGCTGCGGTTGAGGCGCGTGACGGGCGGGCGCCCGGTCGCAGTGAGGGCGTTCAAGGCGAACGGGGCGACCACCAGCAGCTGTGCGGCATAAGCGATTACGGTGAGGAGAATGGGCCCGATGCCCAGGGCGTGC
Source organism: Halothiobacillus sp. (assembly GCA_011389965.1). Taxonomy (GTDB): domain Bacteria; phylum Pseudomonadota; class Gammaproteobacteria; order Halothiobacillales; family Halothiobacillaceae; genus Guyparkeria. The sequence goes on along the minus strand of JAABTF010000004.1, from coordinate 38,740 downwards.
GCGTCCTTGAGCCAAATCCAGGTCAGGCCCCACAGGGTGGAGCCCGACATCAGGATCAGCGTGGGCGGGATGCGCTCACCGACCCCCACGTCAGCCGTCTACCCAGACCCGCGCGTTCTCGAACAGACGCAGCCACGGGCCGCGATCGGTAGCCGGGTCACGCATGTCCGCCGACCAGCGGTCAGGTCGCCAGGACATCTGGCTGGCGCGCCAGACCCGCTCGGGATGGGGCATCATGACCGTGAATCGGCCGTCTTCGGTGGTAAAGCCCGTCTCGCCGGCCGCAGAGCCGTTGGGGTTGCCCGGGTATTGCTCGGTGGCGATGCCGTGACCATCCACGTAGCGCAGGGCGGTGAACACCTGCTCGGCATCCTCGGGACGGCGGTAGGCGACGCGTCCCTCACCATGCGCCACGGTGATCGGCAGGCGGCTGCCTTCCATCCCGGCCAGCAGGATCGAGGGCGAATCCGGGATCTCGACCAGCGAGAGGCGCGCCTCGAACTGCTCGGAGCGGTTGCGCAAGAAACGCGGCCAGTGCTCGGCGCCCGGAATCAGGTCGGAAAGCTGCGAGAACATCTGGCAGCCGTTGCACACCCCCAGGCCGAAGGTGTCGTCACGATGGAAGAAGGCGCTCATGGCATCGTTGGCACGGGTGTTGTAGCGGATGGCGTGGGCCCAGCCCGAGCCGGCGCCCAGCACGTCGCCGAAGGAGAACCCACCGCAGGCAACTAGGCCCTTCACGTCGGTCAGGTCGTGGCGGCCGGCGATCAGGTCCGCCATGTGTACGTCGACGGCATCGAAGCCGGCGGCGGTGAAGGCCGCGGCCATCTCGATCTCGCCATTGACCCCCTGCTCGCGCAGGATGGCAATGCGCGGGCGGGCGCCGGTCTGGATCATGGGGGCGGCGACCGATTCGCTCACGTCGAAACTCGCCCGGCTGCCGGCCAGTTGCGGATCGGTGAAGTCGGTGGCTGCCCGGTAGGCCTGCTTGGCCGCCTCGGGGTTGTCGCGCAGAGCACTCATTTGGAACGAGGTCGCCGACCAGACCCGCTTGAGTTCGGCGAGATCACGGTTGATGACGGTCTTGCCGCGCCACTGGACGTGGACCCGGGGTTCCGGAGTGGCTTGGCCGAGATCCACCAGGGCCTCGGACAGACCGGCCTGTTCGAACTGCTCGCGAATGAAGTCCGCGTCGTCCGCGGCGACCTGGAAGATGCCGCCCACTTCCTCGCTGAAAAGGCCGGCGAGTGGATCGCCGCCCAGTCCGTCGATCGACAGATCCAGGCCGCAACGGCCGGCGAAGGCCATTTCCAGCAGGGTGGTGATCGCGCCCCCGTCGGAACGGTCATGGTAGGCAAACAATAGGCCTAGGCGGTTGAGTTCCTGGATGCGATCGAAGAAGGCCTTGAGCGGGGCGGGCGCGATATCCGGGGTGGTCGCGCCGGTGGCGTTGTAGACCTGCGCCAGTGCGGAGCCACCCAGACGATTCTCACCCAGGCCCAGATCGACCAGAAACAGCCGGTTGGCAATATCCGACCGGATTTCCGGAGTAAGGGTGCGGCGGACGTCGGAGACCGGCGCGAAGCCTGTGACTACCAGCGAGACCGGGGCGGTCACGATCTTGTCCGTCCCATCGTCCTGCCAGCGGGTCTTCATGGAGAGCGAGTCCTTGCCCACCGGGATGCTGATGCCGAGTGCCGGGCAGAATTCCATCCCCACGGTGCGCACGGTGTCGTACAGGCGCGCGTCCTCGCCGTCATGTCCGCAAGCGGCCATCCAGTTGGCGGACAGCTTGATGCGATCGGTCGAGTCGATCGCCGTGCCCGCAAGGTTCGTGACCACTTCGGCGATGGCCAGGCGGGCCGAGGCGGGGGCATCGAGCAGGGCCACCGGGGCCCGTTCGCCCATGGCCATGGCCTCGCCATGATGGTGATAGAAATCGGTGGCGGTCACGGCGCTGTCGGCCACCGGCACCTGGGCCGGGCCGACCATCTGGTCCCGGGCCACCAGACCACCCACCGACCGGTCGCCGATGGTGATCAAAAAGCTCTTGTCACCCACGCCCGGCAGGGATAGGACCCGATCGAGCGCCGTATCCACCTCGATGCCCTCGAGATCGAGTTCGACCGAACGACTGCCTTCACGCGTGACATCCCGGTGCATCTTGGGCGGGTGGCCGAAAAGCGTCTGCATCGGCAGGTCGACCGGCGCATCGCCGAAGTGTGGGTCCTCGACCAGCAGGTGCTGTTCGGCGGTGGCGGTGCCGACGACGGCGAAGGGCGCGCGCTCGCGTTCGCACAGGGCCGCGAAACGTTCCAGGTCACCCGGCTGGATGGCCAGCACGTAGCGCTCCTGCGACTCGTTGCACCAGATCGCCAGCGGCGACATGCCCGGTTCGTCGTTGGGAATCTGGCGCAGGTCGAAATGCCCGCCCATGCCGGCATCGTTGATCAGCTCGGGCAGGGCGTTGGACAGCCCGCCGGCGCCCACGTCGTGCGCGGAGACGATCGGGTTGGTGGTGCCCAGCGAGATGCAGCGGTCGAGGACTTCCTGGACGCGCCGTTCCATTTCCGGATTGGCGCGCTGTACCGAGGCGAAATCGAGTTCGGCGCTGGCGGTGCCCGAGGTCTGCGAGGAGGCCGCGCCGCCGCCCAGGCCGATCTGCATGGCGGGGCCCCCCAGGACGATCAGCAGGTGGCCCGGGGCAATGGGTTCCTTTTCGATCAGGTTGGGGCGGATGACCCCGACTCCGCCGGCGATCATGATCGGCTTGTGATAGCCCCAGGCATGGCGGCCGTTTTCCAGGCCGGATTCGCCGGTGTCGAGTTCGAGGGTGCGGAAATACCCCCCCAGCACGGGGCGGCCGAACTCGTTGTTGAACGAAGCCGCACCGATGGGGCCGTCCAGCATGATTTTCAGCGGGCTGACAATGCGGTCCGGGCGCCCGAGATTCGCAGTAGCCGCCTCCCAAGGCTGGGGCAGGGCCGGGATGCGCAGGTTGGAGACCGAGAAGCCGGAGAGGCCTGCCTTGGGCTTGCCGCCCCGGCCGGTGGCCCCTTCGTCCCGGATTTCGCCGCCGGCCCCGGTCGCCGCACCCGGGTCGGGCGAAATGGCGGTGGGGTGGTTGTGCGTCTCCACCTTGGCGAGGAAATCGATGCGCTCGTCGACCGTCTCGTACCGACCGGTTTCCGGGTTGGCAGCAAAGCGCGTGCCTTCTGCACCCTGGATGACCGCAGCGTTGTCCTTGTAGGCGCTCAGCGTGCCTTCGGGATGGCGCTGGTGTGTGTTGCGGATCATGGCGAACAGCGACAGGTCATGCTCCTCGCCGTCGATGGTCCAGTCGGCATTGAAGATCTTGTGTCGGCAGTGCTCGGAATTAGCCTGAGCGAACATCATCAGTTCGACATCGCTCGGGTCGCGCGCCAGCCGGGTGTAGGCCTCGGCTAGGTACTCGATCTCGGCCTGACTCAGGGCCAGCCCCATGCGCTGGTTGGCCTGCTGGAGTGCGTCCACGGCGTTTGCGCCCAGTTCGACATGTTCCAGCGGCGCGGGAGTGGCGTGATGAAAAAGTGCATCGAGCTCATCGGCCTGTTGATAGGCCGACTCGGTCATCCGGTCGTGCAGGGCCTCGAGGAGGGCCGGAGACCACTGGAACGATGCGTTTTCCACGGCTTTGCCGGAGATGCCGAATTCGATGCCCCGCTCGATGCGGGCGACTCCGTCCAGGCCACAGATATGCGCGATATCGGTGGCCTTGGTCGACCACGGCGAGATGGTCCCGGCCCGGGGAGCGATGATCACCGCCGGCCAATCGCTCGACCACTTTTCCTGGGCCTCGCCGTAGTCAAGTAGCTCTTCGAGCCGTGCGTCGTCGATATTGCCCTCGTCGGTCGGTTCGACCAGATGGACAAATCGCGCGTGCACCGCCTCGATCCCGGGATGGTGTTCGCGCAGCAGCTCGGTGAGCTTGGCGAGACGGAAAGGGGAGCGGGCGGCGTTGCCGGTAATGATTCGCATAGGTCGGTCGGGCGCTTTGCGTGGTCGATGGGGTCATCCGGGCCCTGCATGGTCAGAAACCACGGCAGCCCGATCATGGGCCGGGATTGTACAACAGCCGCTTGGTCAAAACCGTTCGAAACGGTTGCTTGCCAATCGGCCGGATGGTGCGGTCACGGGCGGATCAGGCGAGGAACAGGGCCCGCCAGTCGCGGTTGTCGTCGTGCCGGTCGGCTGTGTCGTTGGGGGCCGGGGCGATCAGCTCGATGCCGACCTGGCAGCCCTCGCCCGCCACGGTACGGTGCCAGATGACATCGCCGACGAGGAAGAAAGGTTCCTTTGGGTCATCCAGGCGTGCCATGACCTCTACGCGAGCCCCTTGCTCGACCCGATCGTTCCAACTGGCGTCGCAAAGGAGGTTCAGGCCGTTGGCACTGATGTCGACGATGCGGCCGTTGCCGACGGGGCGATCTCCGCCCTGGATGCGCAACAGACCCATTCCGCGGGTGTCCAGGCGATTAAAATCGCGCCGGTCCCGAAAGTCGTCGGTTCCCGAGGGCAGGATGGTTCGGTCGGCAGTCATGACTCAAGACCCTCCAGCTGTTCGCGCAGATGCTCGAGGGATCGAATGAAGCGGGAGTTCTCGAAGACCAGCCGTGAGCGATCCTCGAGCAGGTCGTCGATCACCTTGGCCAGGGGCAGGCTCAGTTCGGCGTGGCCGGTCCGGTTGGCGAAGGTGAGTACGCCGTTCTCCCGGTCGAGATCCCGCATCTTCAAGCGGCGCAGTGCCCGACCCGGGCCGGTATGCACCTCGAACCACTCCTCGCTCCGGATCTGTTGCGCGAAGAAGGATTGGACAAAGTCGAGAGAGGCCAGCACCAGGCCATCCTGCGGTGTGCGGGGCGCAGGTGCCTCGGCCTCGGCAGGCACCTGGTCGGAGGGCGTCTCCTGCACCATTTCGGACGTTGGAGGCAGAGCTGAAGCCTCCGCGGCTCCTGGTTCCTCCTCGGTGGCGAACTCCGGAACCGGGTCGGCTTGCGCCACATCTACGGCTTCGCTTGCGGATGAGAACGAGGGAGGCGGTGAAGCCGGTTCTTCAAGAGAGGGCACGGAAAGGGCGGGAGTGTGTTCGGCTTCGTGGTGCAGGTAGGCGATGAAAGCATCGAGCGCATGTTCTTCGGCCGCGAGTGGGTCATCGCTGGCTTGCGCGCTGAACAGCCGGTGGGCCTGACGACTGAATGCCTCGACATCCTCGGGCGTGATCGTCGGATCGATCTGCAGTGTCAGCGCCTGGTGGAGCATCTCGATTATGTCGGCCCAGGGCGCGCTTTGGCGCCCCTGGTTAATCATCGTGCGGACCATGAAGGGTGTGAACAGCTCGTCGAGCAAGCCGCGCGTGGGCTCGCGTAGCGGCAGGTCGTTGGTATGACCGGCGATGATCTTCTCGACCCGGCTGCGGCAGCGCTCTTCAATGAGTGCCAGTCGTTGGCGCGCCGGGTTGGGGGGGCGCGTCTTGGGGGCGAGGGGTTTGCCGCGGGAAATGCTTTGCATCTGCTCCGAAAGCTCGTCAAGCCGCTCGGGCTGGTCAAGGATCGCTTCCTGTATGGGCCCGAGGAGGTCGCCGGTCCGCTCGGGATCACCGCTGAGATCCGGGTCCGAACCGATCAACGCCATGTGGTTGATGATCCGCCGCAGGGGGTGGTCGGCATCCGAGAAGAAATGGCGATTGCGGATGGCGAAGTAGAGCACCGCCAGCTGGAGTTCGGCGATCTGGCGCCGATGCCGTGGGCTGATCATGGCATCGTTGAGCACATCACTGAATGTCGTGCCCACGAGACGGATCAGCTCGCGGCTTTTTGCCGGCCAGTTTCCCAGCGGCAAGGTCGGTTCGAGACGGTCCATGATGAACCCGGCAAAATCTTCCGCCCGCCACTCCTGGTCCCGCTCAAAGCGGAACAGATATTGGTCGTCGCCCTCCCGGGTGGCCCGGACGAGCGGTATCAACCGGTCTGCCAGCTGGTCCGGAGACGGCCCCTGGTGCTGCGGGATGGCGGGTTCGTCGACGCGTGGCGTGGCCGGCGTGATTGCGGCGGTGGTGACGTCGGCGAGCGGGTCACGCAACCGCTTGATACCCGGCAGGATGCCCACCTGAATCATGTAGTCGTTGAGCACCGAGTAGATCGGGGCGAGTCGCAGCAGGACTTGATCGGGCCATTGGGCAACCAGTCGATGACGGAGATCATCGGGGAAGTCGGCGATCGCCCCAATAAACGCCCGGCTGATCGCATCCAGTGTATACATGCCCTCGGGCACGGCCGTGGGATCGTCGGCGTGCAACTGGCCGATGCGTGCCTCGAACTGAGCATGCTCGATCCCGCATTCATGCCGGGCCTGGTTCAGACCATCCTCGAAGGTCATCCCTCGCGTCCGATCGCCGATCAACTCGTGCCAGTCACCGGCGAGCTCGGCGGGCACGGGCTGGAGAAGCATGTTCGCGAATTGGGAAAAAAATCGGCCCTCTTCGCCCCTGCAGAAGGCGATGGCCTGGAACAGGGCGGCACGTTGTTCACCGTCCTGTTCTTCAGCGGCCAGGTCGAAGAGCTGACGCTCGGTCCGGGTGACCAGCAACCGGACGGCTTCGTGGAGAGCGGCGCCCATCAGGCGTGCAAGCTCATCTTTTACCTGGGCCGGGCTGGTCTGAAAGCGATTCATCATGTTTGATTCAGCGGGTCGATATCTCACGGTAAAGGTCGAGATAAGAGCGTGCACTCGCATCCCAGTCGTAACGCTGGCTCATGGCCTGTTGGCGCACGGCCTGCAGTCGTTCGGGTCGATTGAACAGTTCCGTGAACTGGTCGAAGGCCCACAGGATCGCATTCACATCCAGATGGTTCATCACCACGCCGGTCGCCTTGCCGTCTCGCAGGTTGGCCGGGGTGGCCGGGGTGACGGTGTCAGCGAGTCCGCCGACGCTATGGACGATCGGCACGGTCCCGTATTTGAGGCTGTACAGCTGATTGAGCCCGCATGGCTCGAATCGGCTGGGCATGATGAAGGCGTCCCCGCCGCCTTCGAGCCGATGCGCCAGCCCCTCGTCATAACCGATGCGCACCGCGATGCGCTCCGGGTCGGCCTCGGCGCGGGCACGGAGGGCCTGCTCGAATCGCCCCTCGCCACTTCCCAGGCAGGCGAACTGCACATCTCGTTGGCCCAGCATGCTCAATGCCTGGATTACGAGATCCGTGCCCTTCTGTTCGATCAGCCGCCCCACATGCACGATTAGCGGCACTTCAGCACGTATGGGCAGGCCCAACTCTTTCTGAAGTGCCGCCTTGTTCTCGGCCTTGCCGCTGAGGTCCTTGGCGGTGTAGGGCGTCACCAAGGCGGCGTCGTGGGCCGGGTCCCAGTCGGAACCGATCCCGTTGAGTATGCCCACCAGGGCATCCTTGCGATGGCGGAGCAGCCCTTCCAGCCCGTAACCGAACTCCGGGGTCTGAATCTCGCGGGCATAGGTGGGGCTGACGGTGGTAATGCGATCCGCGAAAACGATGCCGCCCTTGATGAACGACATGTTGCCCCAGTATTCGAGCCCGTCGGCGCGCCACAGGCTCCAGGGCAGACCCAGGCGTTCGAAGGTGGAACGGTCGAACACCCCTTGGTAGGCAAGATTGTGCAGCGTGAAGACCGTGTGGGGCTTTTCCGCCTCGTGGAGGAGGGCGGGAATCAGGCCGGTCTGCCAGTCGTTGGCATGCACCACGTCCGGCTGCCATTCTGGGACGACATCCCCGGTGGCCAAGGCCACGGCCGCCCGCGCGAACAACGCGAAGCGATCGGGATTGTCGTGCCAGGAATTGCCGTCCGGCCCCATGTAGGGGTTGCCTTGGCGGGCGGAAAACGTGGGATGGTCCACCAGGTAGACCCGCACGCCGCTGTCGGGCATGGAGGTCTGGAGGATGTCCACCGGTTGACCGAGTACGTCGATGCGCGCCACGTGTTCCGTGGTCTGCTCGTCGCGCAGAGCCAGGTCGCCATAGCGAGGTAGCACCAGGCGCACGTCGACCCCCAGTTCGGTCAATGCCGCGGGCAGGGCACCGGATACATCAGCCAGTCCACCCGTCTTCATCAGGGGATAGGCTTCACTGGTCGCAAACAGCACAGACAGCGACACGTCAGTATCTCCTCAAAGGGTTGGAACGGTAGAAACGGGAGTATCGCATGTTAATCGCGTCGGTGGTTGTCGTCATGATCGACGCGCCATTGTGGTGACACCTTGGTGTGCATGCATCATTCCCCGACAGGCTTGAGCACGACCGCCGAAAGGCCTGGCAGGTCCAGGGTGAGGCTGCAGGGCTGGCCATGAAGTCCCTCGTTTACGGCGGATGAAGGCGCGGGATTGTGGCCACCGCCACCAAAGCCCTCGCTGTCGGAACATAGCAGCACCTGATACCGCCCGGGAAACGGCACGCCGATCCGATAACCGGGTCGAGCGATCGGGGTGAAATTCATCACGACCACTACCGATTCGAAATGACCATGCCGGCAGAAGCTGATTATCGACTGGCTGCGATCGTTGCAGTCGAGCCACGAGAAACCCTCGGCCTCGAAGTCGCGCTCGTACAGGGCAGGCTCGCGGCGGTAGACGAAGTTGAGCTGGTCGACCAGGGCCTGAATGCCTTGGTGCAACGGATAGTCGAGCATCCACCAGTCCAGCGCGCGGGCATGGGACCATTCGTTGCCCTGGCCGAACTCGTCTCCCATGAACAACAATTTCTTGCCCGGGAAGGTGTACTGCCAGGCCAACAGGAGGCGAAGATTGGCGAACCGCTGCCATTCGTCGCCCGGCATCTTGTTCGGTAACGAGCGTTTGCCGTGCACGACCTCGTCGTGGGAGAGAGGCAGGATGAAGTTCTCGGAAAACGAGTAGGTCAGGCTGAAGGTCAACAGGTTGTGATGATAGGCGCGGTGCAGTGGATCCTCACTGAAGTAGCTCAGCGAATCGTTCATCCAACCCATGTTCCATTTCATCGAGAATCCGAGTCCCCCGGTTTCCGGTGGCTTGGATACCATCGGCCAGGCAGTGGACTCTTCCGCCATCATCAAGGTGCCGGGATTGCGCGACAGGATGGTGTGATTAAGGGACTGGAGAAAGTCGATCGCCTCGAGGTTTTCCCGGCCGCCATGTGGGTTGGGTAGCCAATCCCCGGCTTGGCGCGAGTAGTCGAGGTAGAGCATCGAGGCGACGGCATCGACACGCAAGCCGTCGAGGTGCAGTTGCTCGATCCAGTACTGGGCCGAGGCGACAAGGAAGTTCCGCACCTCGTTTCGTCCATAGTTGAAGATCAACGTGCCCCAGTCGCGGTGTTCACCGCGCCGCGGGTCTTCATGCTCGTAGAGGGCGCTGCCGTCGAACCGTGCCAGCGCAAATTCGTCGCGTGGGAAATGGGCCGGGACCCAGTCGAGGATCACGCCGATGCCAGCGGCGTGAGCGCGGTCGACGAAACGGCAGAACGCCCGGGGGCTGCCAAAGCGACTGGTCGGGGCGAAGTAGCCGGTGGTCTGGTAGCCCCAGGAGCCATCGAAGGGGTGCTCGGTCACCGGCAGTAGTTCGATGTGCGTGAAGCCACGCTCCTGCACGTAGGGAATCAGTTGATCGGCCAGTTGGTCGTAGCTGAGAAACCGACCGTCATCGAGCCGCCAGGAACCTAGGTGCACTTCGTAGACGCTTACCGGCTGGCTGCGCCATGGGTTGCTTTCCCGACGCGTCAGCCAGTCCTCGTCGGTCCAGTCGAATGGCTGGAATTCGGGGACGATGGCCGCCGTGTCAGGACGCATTTCAAAAGCACGGCCCAATGGATCGGTCCGCAAGGTCGTACGGCCATCGATACCGCTCGCAATCTCGTATTTGTAGAGGTCACCGACCGAAAGACCGGGGATGAATATCTCCCAAACGCCACTGCCACCAAGCACTCGCATGGGGTGGCGACGCCCGTCCCAGTCGTTGAAGGTGCCGACCACGCTCACTCGCTCGGCATTGGGGGCCCACACCGCAAAGCGCACGCCTACCACGTCGTCCACGGACAGCACTTGTGCCCCTAGCATTTGCCACAGCTGCAGGTGCCGGCCTTCGGCGAACAGATGCAGGTCGAGCTCGCCTACCGTGGGCAGGAAGGTGTACGGGTCGACCGAATCGTACTCGTGCCCATCCTCCAACGTGATGCGGTAGCCGGGATGTTGCGGCACCCAGGTACGGGGCAGGGTGATTTCGAAGATGCCGGTAAAAGTCTCCGATGGAGTCAATCCGATCGGCTCGCCGTCGCCATCCCGCGTCTGCACGGATACCGCGTGCGGTTGATAGGTGCACAGACGAACCTGTTCTTCATCAACAGGATGCATCCCCAATATCCGGTGGGGGTCGTGATGACGGGCCTCTGTTATCGCCTGCAAGTCGTTGTCCATTCGATTGAATTCCAGCTTGTCGGTTGGGACTGCCGCCCTTCGTTGACGACAGTGTCTTGAGGTGATGCCAATTGTGGAGACTATGGCACAGCGACTGGCGCCCCGCGAGTGCCGACGGCGCATTCCCCCCATGGCCACGCGCCAGTGATGTGGGGGTTCCCGATCGAGTCGGCACAGAGGGCGAAAATTGTTACGTTCCTGAAAGATGTATGCGCTACGCTTGAATTGCGGTAGGCCACGGTGCGGTCGGCATGACTCCCGGAAAGATTTCTCCGAGCCAGCGTACGAGAGAGAGGGTGCCTCGGGGGGCTTTCTGAATAGCCTCGAGGACTTTCCCGGGCTATATCGCATCTTTCGTGCGGGAGGCGGGCTTTTTGTTGGCAGTCGCGCTCAATCGCTGCGGCGATTGTATATGTTCGACGAGAGGCTTCGCGGCCTGGCTACGTCCTAGGTACCGGTCGTGTGATTCGTGCCCCAGCCCCGGTGTTGAGCGTTGTAGATCATCCCGTTGGGTCCGCGGGCAATGGACAAGTCGAGATAAAACACGGAATCAGCGAGGAAATCCAGATGATCGTCGATAGCCCCAAACGATTGGTGAGTCGCATCACGCGCGACACATTTGCCTTGGTGCTCGCTGGCGGGCGAGGATCGCGACTCCGCCAATTGACGGACTGGCGTGCCAAGCCGGCAGTGCCATTCGGAGGCAAATTCCGCATCGTGGATTTTCCCTTGTCCAACTGCGTGAACTCCGGGATTCGCCGCATGGCGGTTCTCACTCAGTACAAGGCCCACTCGCTGATCAAGCATGTCCAGTTGGGTTGGGGCGGCAGCCATGTGGCGCGTGGCGAATTCGTCGAGTTGTTGCCCGCCCAGCAGCGCATCAATGATCAATCTTGGTATACAGGCACGGCCGATGCCGTTTATCAGAATATCGACATCCTGCGGGGCCACGACGCCGAGTACATCCTGATCTTGGCGGGCGATCACGTCTACAAGATGGATTACGGGCCGATGATCGCCTACCACGTGGAAAAGGAAGCCGATCTGACAGTCGGCTGCATCGAGGTGCCGATCGAGCAGGCCAAGGCGTTCGGGGTGATGGACATCGACGGGCAGGGACGTATCGAGAGCTTCGTGGAAAAGCCGGACAATCCGCCCCCGATGCCCGGTTCCTCTGATCAGGCATTGGCCTCCATGGGCATTTACGTCTTCCGCACGGATTTCCTGTTCGAGGAACTCATCCGTGATGCCGATGATCCCGATTCCGATCATGATTTCGGCAAGAACGTCATTCCGCGCCTGATCGAAAAGCATAAGGTCTATGCCTATCCGTTTCGCGAACCGGGTGCAGAAAATCAGTCCTACTGGCGCGATGTGGGCACCATCGATTCCTACTGGTCGGCCAACCTCGAGTTGATCGGTGTCGAGCCGGATCTGAATCTTTACGATACACAGTGGCCGATCTGGACCTATCAGGAACAGCTTCCGCCCGCAAAATTCGTTTTTGACGAGGACGGGCGCCGTGGGATGGCGATCGATTCCATGGTCAGCGGGGGATGCATCATCTCCGGCGCGACCGTCCGTCACTCCCTGCTCTTTTCCAATGTCATGGTGCGTGAACAGGCATACGTCGAGGACTCCGTGATTCTGCCCAATGTCCAGGTGGGCGAGGGCGCCGAAGTTCGGCGGGCTGTTCTGGACAAGGGTTGCATTATTCCGCCCGGAACGCAGATCGGGATCGACTTAGAGGCGGATCGGCAACGATTCGAGGTGAGCCCTGGTGGGGTGGTCCTGGTGACTCCCCAGATGCTGGGGCAAACGATTCACATGGTGCGGTGAGGCGCTCGCGCACCGGGCTTGCACCGACATACGCTTCAATTGCTTGGGAGAAACCATTCGATGGCCGCAAAAATGCCCGTGGTGTTCTGCTGGCACATGCACCAGCCGGAGTACCGCGACCCGCGCGATGGGGTTTTTCAACAGCCCTGGACCTACCTGCACGCGATCAAGGACTACGCCGACATGGCCGCTCACCTGGAGCGTTGGCCCAAGGCGCGGGCGGTCATCAACTTCGTGCCCATCCTGCTCGAGCAACTGCAGGACTATGTCGACCAGATCGAGTCTTTCGCAAAATCCGATGACGCGACTGCGCTGCGCGATCCACTGCTTGTCAGCCTGGTGCATCCGGAACAGATCGAGGGTGCCGAGCGGCTGCGCGTGACCCGGGCACTCCGGCGCGCCAATCGCGAACGCTTGATCGAGAAGTTTCCGTCGTTCAAGCGGCTGGAGGAAACGGCCGCCGCTATCCTGGAAACGGAACATGCCGTCGATTACCTTAGCGATGGCCTCCTTGCGGATTTGTCCACGTGGTATCACCTGGCCTGGTCGGGCGAAACCGTCCGCCAGTCCGATGCCTTGCTCGGATCGCTTCTCGAATGCAAGGGCGGGTTCAGCTTCGATCAGCGCCGCTCGTTGCTATTGCGTATCGGCGAGGTGATCAAGGGGCTGTTCGATCGTTACCGGCGCCTTACCGAAACCGGCCAGGTGGAGTTGTCGATGACACCGTATGCCCACCCGATCATGCCTTTATTGCTCGATCTGAGAGCCGGAACCGAAAGCGAGCCATCAGCTCCCCAACCTCAGGCAGAGGTCTACCCGGAAGGCGAGACACGTATCCGGTGGCATATCGAGCATGGTCAGGATGTTTTCCGCCGCTTTTTCGGCATGGCCCCCAATGGCTGTTGGCCGTCGGAAGGCGCGATCTCGGATGCTACCGTGCGCTTGTTGGATGAATACGGATTTTCCTGGGCGGCCAGCGGTCAGGAGGTGCTCCGCAACAGCCTCAACCACAGCCGTCAGGACTTGCGTTGCCAGCATCGTGTCTTCTCGCGGGAGAATCAGTCGCTGAGGCTGTTCTTCCGTGATGACGGTCTGTCCGATCGGATCGGCTTTAATTATCAGAACTGGCATGCCGACGACGCCGTCGAGGATCTCTGTAATCACCTTGTTTCCATCGCCGAATCTTGCGAGCACCTCGGTGTCGATGCCCCGATGGTGTCGATCATCCTCGATGGCGAAAATGCCTGGGAATATTATCCCGACAACGGCTTCTGGCTGCTCGACGGCCTGTACAAGACCTTGAGTGACCATCCCCGGCTCGAGATGACCACCTTTTCCTCCCATCTCGAAGGTGAACCGGCCGCGGTACCGCTCCATTCCCTGGTGGCCGGGAGTTGGGTTTACGGTAACCTGGCCACTTGGATCGGCGAGCCGGCGAAGAACCGCGCCTGGGATCTGCTGGTCGAGGCGCGCAAGGCCTATTTGGCTGCGGCAGACGAGGACTCGTGGAGCCAGCGAATCCGATCCAGAAATAGCCAGCAACTGGCGGTCTGCGAGGGATCGGACTGGTTCTGGTGGTTCGGCGAGGACAATCCGGCGGATGCGATTCGCGATTTCGATCGCTTGTTTCGCCTGCAGCTCACTCGCTTGTACGAACTGATCGAACGTCCCGTGCCCGCGGCACTTGCGGAACCGCTGTGCGAACCGGTGGAAGACAACGCCGACGTGGCAGCCGGTGGCGTGATGCGGCGCGGGCGGTCGGAAGCGTGAGCGACCAAGAACGCGAGGAGCCGGTAGCCCTGCCTTTCGAGGCACCTGCCAGGGTGCGGCGCGCCGGTTTGCTGCTGCCGGTTTTCAGTCTTCACCGGGGCACCTTTGGGCAAGCGGCCCGTAATCTGCTGTCTTTCCTCGAACAGGCTGGCCTGACCGTCTGGCAGATGCTTCCCCTTGGCCCCACCCACGCCGACGGCTCTCCCTACCAGAGCCTGTCCTCTTTTGCGCTGAACCCGGAGTTTCTGGACACGGATGATTTGTGTTCGGAGTCCGGTTTTCAGGCCGATGTGCCCGCCGATCAACGTCGCTACGGCGTTGGTGCTAGCGCGGAATTGGAGGCGTCCTTCGATCGCTACCGCGAAGAAGAGTCCGCTTGGCTTGACGACTACACCTTGTTCGTCGTTGCCAAGGAACTCGAAGGCGGGACGGGGTGGCTAGACTGGCCACGGCCACTCCGCTCACGGCAGCCGGAAGCATTGGCCGATCTGGCCTACCAGCACGCCGCCCGCCTACGGGCCATCGCGTTCGAGCAGTTCCTGCTGGACCGACAATGGCGTGACTTGCGCCGAGAGGCATGCCGGCGCGGCATCCGCCTTTTCGGCGATCTTCCTATTTTCGTGGCGGGCGACTCGGCCGATGTGTGGGCCCACCAGGATCAGTTTCAGTTGGACGAAGAAGGCCAGCCGCTGGCGGTCGCTGGCGTCCCGCCGGACTATTTTTCCGATACGGGCCAGCGCTGGGGAAATCCGTTGTTCGACTATGACCGCATGGCCCGGGATGGCTATGCCTGGTGGCAGTCTCGCTTTGCGAGACATCTGGAGCTTTACGACTGGGTGCGGATCGATCATTTCCGGGGGCTGGCCGCTTACTGGGCGATCGATGCATCTGCCGACACTGCCGTGGAAGGGGAATGGGTGCCCGCGCCGGGAGAGGAGATTCTCGATGTCCTGATGCGCTCGGCCGAGGGGCACTTGCCGCTGGTGGCCGAAGATCTTGGTGTGATCACACCGGATGTGGTGGCTTTGCGGGAACGCTTTAACCTCCCGGGTATGAAAATCCTGCAGTTCGCCTTCGATGGAGGCGAGGACAACGCCTATCGGCCAGAGCATCATGTGTCCGGTAGCGTGGTTTATACCGGGACGCATGATAACGACACCACGGCAGGGTGGTGGGAGTCACTGGGCGAACCCGCCCGGTCTCGGGTGCGCCAGGTGCTGGAACAGCAGCAAGGCATCGATGCGACCATGCCGATGCCGGATGCCCTGGTGGAATCGGCCCTTGGGTCGGTGGCCAACCTGACGGTGGTGCCGGTGGCGGACTTCCTTGGGCTGGGCTCCGAGGCAAGGATCAATGTGCCCGGCACCACCGAGGGGAACTGGCGCTGGCGGCTGGGGGCCGGCGAATTGGACCAAACATTGGCGCAGCGGATTCGTGGGCGGGTCGAGGCCCATGGTCGTCTGCCGGATGGATCCATTTAGCGGATCCGCCGACAGGTTGGAGAGACAAGAAAAAGGCCGCGGTACCCATTGGATACCGCGGCCTTACTAGTGAGAGTCGCCGGAGCGCCTCGGCGGCGTTAACCGGTATTGCGCATCCCTGCGGCAATCGCGTTGATGCTGCGCAGCAGCGGTGGCAACCACTTCTCGCGTTCCGCCTCTGGCACCGACTCATCGCGATGGCGACCCAGTAGCGTGATCTGAATGTGGTTGAGAACGTCCAGATACGGATTGCGACGCTTCATCGAGGTGCCGATGTACTCGTCGATTTCCACGAGTGTCTCGGTCTGGGCTACCCGCAACAGTTCATCGACAGTGCGATCGTATTCCTGACGAATCTTGCCGTAGACCTCTTGTGCCTGTTCCTGATCGCCCACCAGGCCGGCGTACTCGCGGGCGATGTTCATTTCGCCCTTGGTCAACGACAGCTGGGTGTTGCGCAGCATGCTGTGGAAGAAAGGCCACTGCTCGAACAGTTCATGCAGCACATGATCGCGGCCGGGATTGTCTTCACGCCAGCGTTTGAGCGCCGAGCCGATCCCGAACCAGGCCGGCAGGGTATGCCGCGACTGCGACCAGCCGAAGACCCACGGAATGGCACGCACCGAGGCCTTGGACAAGTCGCCTTTCTTGCGTGACGCCGGGCGCGAGCCGATGTTGAGCAGGCCGAGCTCACGCACCGGGGTGGCCTCGTGGAAGTAGTGGAAGAAGAACGGCGTGTTGTCGGTGAGCTCGCGATAGGCCTCCTCACCGAAGCGCGCCAGGTCCGAGACCACTTGCTCGTATTCCTCCGGCACCGCCTCTTCCGTTACCACCTGGTGTCGTGATGCTTTCATGAGGCCCGTGGCGCCCATGGTGAGCTCGTAGATGGCCGTTTCATTGTTGCTGTACTTGGACGACAACACTTCACCTTGCTCGGTGAATTTGATCTGTCCCTCGACCGTACCCTGGGGCAGCGAAAGAATCGATTCGTGCGTCGGACCGCCACCACGCGCGACAGTCCCACCCCGGCCGTGGAAAAGCCGGCACTCGATACCGTGTTCGCGGGTCAGTCGGATCACGCGCTTCTGGGCGTTGTACAGGCTCCAGACCGACGCAAGTGAGCCACCGTCCTTGCAGGAGTCGGAGTAACCCAACATGACTTCCTGCAATTCGCCGGCCGCACGCACCAGCGCCCGGTAGGTTTGGTTGTCGAACAGCGTCCCGAGGACATGCTCGATGTGCTTGAGATCCTCGATAGTCTCGAATAGCGGTGAGACCTGGATGTCGCTGAACCAGTTTCCCGCTTCATCCTTGCCGACGAGACCGGTCAGGGAAGCAAGATACATCACTTCCATGACGTGACTGGCCGAGTGGGTCATCGAAATGACATAGGTCCCGAAGCATTCGCGGCTGATGTGGTCGATCAGTTGGCGCTTGATTTCGAGCACCTTGATCACTTCCCGGGACTTGTCGGTCAGGCCTGTCAGGGAGTCGGCGCGGTGTTTTCCGGCATTGACCAATTCGCCGAGTACGCGGGTGCGGTCATCCTCGGCCAGGTTGGCGTAATCGATTTCCGGGGCCAACTGCTGCAGCACCTCGGTGACCGTCTGGGTATGCTCGGTGGACTCCTGGCGGATGTCCAGACGGACCAGGTGCCAGCCGAAGGTTTCCGCCAGGCGGATCAGGTCCTTTAACTCGCCCTCGGCGAGCAGGTCATCGCCGATACCGATCAGCGAATCGCGCAACCGATAGAGGTCGTCGAGGTAGGCGTCTTTGCTCTGGTAGGCGCGGGCATCGAGAGTGACCGGCTTGCCTTCAAGCTCACCGTGAATGTAGGCCAGGTTGTGATTCAGACGGCGGCGGATGGCCTTGAGTTTGAGCCGATACGGTTCCTCGGGGAAAAACTCACCGTTGTCGCGATTGGCCTGTTGGAGATCGAGGGCCTCGGCGTCTTCCCGCAGGCGCAGTTGCTTGCAATCGATCTCGGGGACCAGTTGCAGCGAATGCGTTAGGGTGCGCTTGAGCGCGTCAAGCCGGTCGAGGTACTCGTTGAGAATCGTCTCCGAGGCCAGGCAGACGGCCTGGATGGTGACATCGTGGGTAACAAACGGATTGCCATCCCGGTCGCCGCCGATCCAGGAACCGAACTTGAACAGGCTGGGCACCTTGACCGGCTTGTCGGGGTTTTCCTCGTTGTAGTTGAGGTTGATCGCCCGCTCGAGATACCGATAGGCCTTAGGCACCGCGGTGAAGATCGAGGTGCGGAAGTAGTACATGCCGAGCTTGATCTCGTCGTGGACTTCCGGACGGGTGCTGCGGACCTCATTGGTCCGCAACAGTGCCAGAATGATCGACTTGACCTCGTCGAGCAGGCGTTCGCGTTCGACACCGGTGGATTCCGGCCGATCGAGTTCGCCGCAGAGCAGGAAGATCCGGCGCTGCAGGTCCATTACCGTCCGGCGCTTGGCCTCAGTGGGGTGGGCCGTGAACACTGGCATGTAGACGACACGATCGAGCAGCCCCTGAAGCTGCTCAGGGGTCATGCCCTGGCGCTGAAAGCCGCGAATGGTGTCATAGAACGAGCCCCGCCAGAGGCGCAGACCGCGACGTATCTGCCGGCGGCGGAACTGGTGGGAATAATCTTCCTCGGCAATGTTGACCAGGTTGAAGTAAAGACCGTAGGCCCGGACAACCAGGTTGAGGCTCTCGGCATCGAGTGCCTGGATCTCGTCCATCAATTCCCGGTAGAGGTTTTCGTCGTAGCTTTTGCGCAGGCGGATAAAGCCGCGGCGCAGGCTTTCCACGGTGTCGAAGACCGATTCGCCAGCCTGTTCACGGAGCACTTCGCCGAGCAGGTTCCCAAATAGGCGAACCCGGGCGCGCAGTGCCTTGTCCTTATCATTGCTAATGGTCATCGCGTTAGAAATCTCGCGGCTGAATGAATGCAGCGTCGACCGGCTTGTTCGCTGGTCGACAAGTGCCCGTCCCGCCGGGGGCAACGGGCAAAAACGCGGTCATTATACCGTTTTCTGGCCGTTCTTGCCTTGTTCTGGCCGGCGAGGGTCGCCCTCCCCGACCAGGAGAAGGCCGGGTATCGCCTCGGGCATCGCGTTGTGTGACACAAAAAGCACACAACGATGATCTAATCTTCCAAAAGGATCGTGATTTGCACCGCCGACCGCCGGGAGCGGATTCGCGACAAGACAGGTTTTCTCTTGCCGGGCGCATTGAGCGGCTCGGCCATCCACTGACATGAAATGGAACAACGGATTATGAGACTGGGTATTTTTGGCTTGGGGCGCATGGGATCGAACATGGTACGTCGGCTTTCCCGCGGCGGAATCGAGGTGGTGGCGCACAACCGCAGCCCGGAGCCCATCGACGCACTGGTGGACGAAGAGGCTCACGTCATCCCGGCCTACGACGAGGATGAGTTCCTGCGCAAACTCGACGAGCCGCGCATTGTCTGGCTGATGTTGCCTGCCGGAGCGATCACTTCGCAGGCCATCGACCGGCTTCTGCCCCGCCTCAAGCCCGGTGACGTGCTAGTCGATGGCGGTAATTCCCGATACACCGAGACCATCGAGCACGCCGCCAGGGTGCAGCAGGCCGGTGTGCATTTCCTCGATTGCGGCACGTCGGGTGGCGTTTGGGGGCTGAAAAACGGCTACAGCTTGATGGTGGGTGGTTCTAAGGACGCGTTTGCCGTGATCGAGCCGGCGATTCGCGTGCTCGCACCCAGCCCCGACAGCGGTTGGGGACACGTCGGCCCGGTCGGCTCCGGCCACTTCACCAAGATGATCCACAACGGTATCGAGTACGGGATGATGCAGGCCATGTCGGAAGGGCTGGCGGTACTGCGCAAGAAAAAGGAGTTTGATCTCGACCTGGCTCAGGTCACCGAGCTGTGGCGCGACGGTTCGGTGGTGCAGAGTTGGCTGCTGGATTTGACCGCCGATGCGCTCAAGTCGGAAGGGCAACATCTCGACCAGATCGCGCCGGTGGTGGCCGACTCGGGCGAGGGTCGTTGGACGGCCATTGAAGCGATCGATCTGGGGGTGGCCGCTCCAGTGATGACCCTCGCGCTGCAGATGCGTTTTGCCAGTCAGGACGATGAGGGCTACGGCAACCGGGTATTGGCGATGATGCGTAACGCCTTCGGTGGGCACGTGGTCGAGCGACGGGATGCCGGGGATGAGTCATGAGTTTTCCAGGAGACTCTGATAATGGATTGAGTGGGGAGACGACCTGATGCGCAAGCCGACCCGTCGAGGAGAGCCACCGCGGGCAGTTACGATCGTCATTTTCGGTGCCACCGGCAATCTGGCCCGGGTGAAGTTGTTACCGGCCCTTTACCAACTCGAGTCTGCCGAACAACTCGCCAAGGAAACCCGGATCATCGGTTTCGGGCGTCGCGACTGGGGGGACGAAGAATGGCGGGCGGAAGTTCGCCGTCTCTGCCTGGCGGGTGAAGGGGGAGAAGAAGACTGCCCGTCGGATGCGGCGATGGAGCGTCTGCTCGCCCGGCTGCATTGGCAGAACGGTGACATCAACGAGGCCAGCTGTTTCGAGGACCTCGCCGACCAGCTGACGCACAGTCAATATCCGGACTGCGTGGTGTTCTATTTTGCCGTCACCCCGAAGGCATTCGGTGCGATCTGCCACCATCTCGGGGCCTGCGGGATGACAGACGAATCCATCGGCTGCCGGCGGGTCGTGATAGAGAAGCCATTCGGGCACGACTTGCAAAGTGCCCATGCTCTTGACGGTTTGCTGCACCAGTTCTTCGAGGAACGCCAGATCTTCCGCATCGATCACTACCTGGGCAAGGGAACGGTGCAGAACATCATGGTGATGCGTTTTGCCAACCTGTTGCTCGAGCCCCTGTGGAATCGCAACTACATCGATCACGTGCAGATCTCCCACGCCGAGGAACTCGGCATCGAGGGGCGGGGCGAGTACTACGATTCCGCTGGTGCACTGCGGGACATGGTGCAGAGTCACCTGATGCAGATGCTCACACTGGTCGCGATGGAACCGCCCGCGTCCATGGATGCCGAGGCGGTGCGGGACGAGAAGGTAAAGGTCTTGCGTTGCGTGCGCCCCATCTCGCCACGCGGCGTCCATGCCCAGGCCTTTCGCGCTCAGTATGCCCGCGGTGTCGTTCGTGGAGAGAATGAACGCAGCTATCTCGATGAACCCGGGGTGCCGGAGAATTCGGTGACTGAAACCTATGCGGCACTCAAGCTGTATATCGATAATTGGCGCTGGCGAGGCGTGCCGTTTTACCTGCGCACGGGTAAACGCATGGCTCAGACCTATTCGCAGATATCGATCCGTTTTCGCGAGCCGCCTCAGCAACTCTTTCGTGAAACCCAGATCGAAAACACCGCTCCAAACTGGTTGCTGATCGGCATTCAACCGGAGGAGAATTTCCGATTCGAGATCCAGATCAAGGCCGAGGGGTTGGAGATGCGTACCCGGACGGTGCAGATGGACGCGACATACACGGCACCACAGCCGGCCAATCTCGATGCGTATGCAACCCTGCTCCTCGACGCGATCAATGGCGATCAGACGCTCTTTCTTCGGTACGATGAAGTGTCCTGGGCGTGGCAAGTGGTCGATCCCATCTTGCGGAGCTGGGCGGTGGAACAGGATTACATTCCGACCTATCCCGCGGGCACTTGGGGGCCGCCGGAGGCGGACCGCCTGTTCGATGACGATGCCCACCGCTGGCGGAACAACCTCAAAATTCCCGGAGAGGAGTGATGCAGTACGAAAGATATGTCGGAAGGATGAGTCCGGTCTGGCAGATACTTGAAGTCAAGGCCGCCGAGCACATGCGCCGACACCCGAGCGACTGGTTCGATGCGGACCCCGGTCGAGCAGAGCGCCTGAGTGGCCATGTCGCCGGGTTGGCCGTGGACTATTCCAAACAACGTCTCAACGACGACGTCATCGACGCGCTGCTGGCATTGGCCGAGGAGCGGGGTGTGCTCAACCAGCGCGATGCCATGTTTGCCGGTGAACACATCAACGGCAGCGAGGACCGTGCCGTTCTGCATGTTGCCCTGCGCAACCGCTCCAATCGCCCCATTATGTTCGACGGCGAGGACGTCATGCCGGAGGTCAGTGCCGTCCTCGCCCATATGGAAGAATTTGTCACCGCAGTCCATTCCGGAGAGTGGCGCGGATATGCGGGCGACCCGATCACCGACGTGGTCAATATCGGGGTGGGCGGTTCGGATCTGGGCACGCGGATGGTGTGTCGGACATTGGGCTCGTATGCCGATCGCGGCATCCGGGCTCACTTCGTTTCGAATATCGCCCCGAGTGACCTGGCGTCGAAACTGGTCACGCTCGACCCCCGAACCACACTGTTTGTCGTTTCCTCCAAGAGTTTCAGCACGCAGGAAACCCTGGCCAACGCTCGGTCGGCGCGAGAATGGTTCCTGGAGAGTGCCCCTGATGAGGCGGCGATCGCCAAGCATTTCGTTGCCGTGTCCACCAATACCGAGAAGGTGCGCGAGTTCGGCATCGATCCCAAGAACATGTTTCCCATCTGGGACTGGGTCGGCGGGCGATATTCGCTGTGGTCGGCGATCGGTCTGCCGATTGCACTTAACCTGGGAATGGACCGCTTTTACCGCCTGCTAGACGGGGCTCACGCACTGGATGAGCAGTTCCGTACTACCAGTGGCCGTGACAACCTGCCGTTGATTTTGGGGCTGATCGACGTGTGGAACGCTGACTTCCTTGGCTCGGATTCGCTGGCGGTCTTTCCTTACGGCACGCGTCTGGGCTTTCTGCCGGCCCACCTGCAGCAGGTGATGATGGAGTCCAACGGCAAGCGTGTCCGGGTGGACGGCCATCCTGTCGATTCGCACACCAGCGCGGTGCTCTGGGGCGGTTTGGGGACTAACGGGCAGCATGCCTTCTATCAGTTGTTGCACCAGGGCACCCGGCTGATCCCTTCGGATTTCATCTGTGCGATCCGGACCCATTCGCCCATTGGCAACCAGCAGCGGCAATTGCTTTCCAACTTCATCGCGCAGAGCCGCGCCCTCATGGTCGGGCGCAGTCTCGAGGACATCGAGCAACAGATGCGCTCCGAGGGTGCCGACGAGGAAACGGTGCGTTCGATCGCGCCGCACCGCGTCTGCCCGGGCGGACAGCCTTCCACGACCATTCTCTTTCCCCAGATGACCCCGGAGGCGGTGGGGGCGCTACTGGCGTTGTACGAACACCGCGTGTTTGTCGCCGGCGCCGTCTGGCAAATCGACTCGTTCGACCAGTGGGGCGTGGAACTGGGCAAGCAGATGGCCAACGAGGTGGAGCCACACATCGGCGAGTCGGGCAGCGAGGCCCCGTTCGATGGCTCGACCCGGTGGTTGCTTGATCAGATCGGGCAACACTGGTCATCCGACCAAGATGGGCGTCAGTAAGATAGAATCCGCGCCTGGTTTCTCAAGGCCGTGGGGCACACGGCAGAGGTGTGGGTTTTGAATATTCTGTACCTGGACTCCTCGACCGAGGCGTGCACCGTGGGGGTGGCAGCCGGTGATCGGGTGGTCACCGATTTTGAGATTGCCCCGCGGGGGCACGCCGAGAAGCTGATGCCGATGGCCGAAGGGTTGCTGGAAGCGGCGGGTCTGTCGTTTGCCGAACTCGACCTGGTCGGATTCGGCCGAGGGCCCGGCTCATTCACCGGTGTGCGGATTGCCACCGCGATGGCGCAGGGGGTGGCTATCGCCCGGGACCTGCCCATGCTGCCCGTCTCGTCGCTCCGATGTCTGGCTGACGGGGCCTGGCGTCGTTATCGCTCGGCCGGTGGGCGGGGCCCGGTGGAAATCCGTGCGGCGATTGACGCGCGCATGGGCGAGATCTATCGAGCCAGCTATCTGGTTGACGAGACCGGGGCATGGCGTGATCTCTTGCCGGAAGCGGTCACGCCACCCACCTTTTCGCCGGGTTGCGGTGAGCCGTTGATTGCCACCGGCAGTGGCTTTGGCCGTTACCCGGAATTGCTCGAGGAGCCCTCACTCGTCCGGGGCGAGCCCGAGGCCTTGCCGCACGCACAGGACGCCTTGTCCCTGATGGCGCGAAGCGGCAAAAACCAATGGATCGCGCCGGACCGTGCCGTACCCGAGTACCTGCGCGACAACGTCGCGGGTCCGGCACGCTAAAAAACCTCCGTCGCCCTCGGTTACCATCAAAAACAGCCCCGTCGTGGGGCTGTCCTGAAGGATGATGCCGGTCGTGAGAAAGCGACTTACTGCACGTTGCCGCAGCCCACGATGCTACTGCCATCATAAATGGCGACCGAATGCGGATCGCCCATCAATGCCTCGACTGTCAGATCGATGGTCGACGTGGACTTGCCATCCTCGATGGCATTGAGCTCGAAGGCAGGGTCTTCATTGAATGTCAGCAGATCCGGGGCGCCTTCACCGTCATCGGCGTAGCGGCATATGCCTTCATGCAAACCGGCAGACATGCCATTGGCATTGCTAGCTTCCAGTTTGACCGTCATCTGGTTGCCGTCGCCGGGCACGAAGACCGCCGTGCCGGAGACACCGGAGCCGCCCCGTTCAGCGATCGCCGCCTGATATTGCTCGTAGGTTTCGTGGGAGTCGGCCATGGCGGGCACGGTCATACCGGCACCCAGGCCGGCAATCATGCTGGCGAGTAGAACCTTTTTCATGCGTTCTCCTTAGACTGTGCTTGTTTGGATTGAACCGAGTTGTTGAACATGTGCCGGTCGGGTCTTTAGCCGCGACCTGCCTGCAAAGTGAGCTTAGGACAGTTCGACGGCGTTGCAACCGGAGCTCAATAGCGGCGTGATAGTCTGCTTCCCGCTGAAGCACTCGGACCATGGAGGCAGGAGCCGCGATGAAACTCTATCTTCTGATCGGCCTGGCCGGTGGCCTGGGCGCCATGGCGCGATATGGGCTGACGGCAGCCTTGATGCACGTGGGTGGACGGAGCTTTCCCTGGGGAACCGTCAGCGTGAACGTGATCGGTTCGGGATTGATGGGATTTCTCGGCGTGTGGTTGATGACACGCTGGCAAGTGCCTATGGAGCTCCGCCTGGCGATCCTCACCGGTTTTCTGGGAGCCTTCACCACCATGTCGGCGTTTTCCATCGACACTCTGACGCTGATGCAGCGGCAGCACTGGTGGCTGGCCGGCCTCTATGCGGTGGGAACCGTGGTGGTCTGCCTGTTGGCCGCGCGCGGGGGGATGCTGCTCGCGGAGCGGTTGTCGTCATGACTCAGGATCGGCAGGCACTCAAGACATCCATCTGGGAATGGGCTCAGGAGTTGGGCTTTACCGACCTGCGTGTCTGCGACACCGATTTATCCGCATACGAGTCGGGTTTTCTCCGCTGGCTGGAGGCGGGAAACCACGGATCGATGGCGTTCATGGAACGCCACGGGCTGATGCGCTTTCGTCCCGAGGAGTTGGTGCCCGGGACCCGGAGGGTGCTGATGGTGTCACGGGATTATCTGCCCCCCGAGACCCATGGTCCCGCCCACGTGTTGGGCGAGCCGGATATCGGCTACGTCAGCCGTTACTCGCTCGGGCGGGATTATCACAAGCTGGTACGAAAGCGCCTGCAGCAACTGGCCCAGCGCATCTCCGAGCGCGTCGGGCCGTTCACCTACCGGGCCTTCTGCGACTCTGCACCGGTCTACGAGACTGGCCTGGCTGAACGGGCCGGACTGGGCTGGAAGGGCAAGCACTCACTGCTGCTCAATCGCAGCGGCGGGTCGTGGTTCTTTCTCGGTGCCCTGTTTATCGACATCGATTTGCCGGTGGACGAGCCGGTTTCGGCGCATTGCGGCAGTTGCACCGCCTGCATCGATGTCTGTCCCACCGGGGCGATCGTGGCCGACGGCGTGGTGGATGCCCGGCGTTGCATTTCCTATCTCACCATCGAGGCGGACGAAGATATTCCCGAAGACTTGCGGCCGTCGCTGGGAAACCGTATTTACGGATGCGACGACTGCCAACTGGTTTGTCCCTGGAACCGCTTCGCCCGCAAGACCGGCGATGCGGATTTCCACGCTCGCCAAGGACTGGATGCCCCCGACCTGATTGGTCTGTTGGAGTGGGACGAGGTGACGTTCTTGAAACGGACCGAAGGCTCGGCCATCCGGCGCATCGGCTGGCGCCGCTGGCGTCGCAATGTGGCGGTGGCCATCGGGAACATCCCTCCCGAGCATCCCCAGGCCAGCCGGGCGCTGATGGTGCTGAGACAGGCCCGTGGCCAGGCGGGTGAGCAAGTCGACCGGCACATCGACTGGGCGATCACCCGCCTCGACACGCCGCTTTAGAGCGCGTCTAGTCCGCTGACTCGCCGGTTTTATCCGCTTCCAACAAGGCAATGATCTCCGCCTGATGTTCTGGCTCACCGCGGCAGAGGAGGGTGGCAATCAATTCACCGTCGACCGCCAGGGGCGCGATCACCAGCCCCTGCCCGGCTGCGGCCCGCAACCCCGTCTCCAGATAGGGTGAAAGCCGCTCGCGATTGCTCGCGTCCAGGCCCAGCACCTCCAGGCGCGAGAGCAGCCGGGTGAGTAACGGGTTGTTCGCCAGCACGATGGTCTGGGGGAGGGATGCGCCCATTGATGACCAGTGAAAATTGCGCAAGGCCTGACCGGCGCTCGGTGGGGCATACAGGGCAATCTCGGCCACGCCCGGCATGCTGCTGAGCGTCCGGATCATGTCGCCAAGTTTTCTTCCCGGCGAAGCCGGGTTTGACTGCGGTCGGGTCGCCTCGCAGTCGTTGTCGCTGGCGGCGAGACCGTAATCGACCGTCAGCGGCCAAACCAGGGTGCGATCGTCGCTGTGCTCGACCAGCATGTGACCGGGGTGATAGAGCGGAATGTCGGCAAATTCGCGCGCATCGCGAATGCTCTTGTGCAGACTCACCCGCCAGGCCGCATTGGGGGAGGCGCGCAGGTGTTCGGCCACCTCAGAATTGAGCTTGCGGATGATGGGCGTGTACCAGCCGAATTCACTTGCAAAGGCCATGCGACGGGCCAGCACGAGGATGGCCTGGTGGTGGGCGCCGAGCACCGGGATGCTCGCTTCATCCGACAGCAACATCACCGGAAGGTAATAGCGCTCGGTCAGTGCTGCTTCAAGGTGCTCCAGGTCGATTCCTTCGCCCTTCAGCACCTCCTTGAACGAGTGCCCAAGGCTGAAACACTCTGCCAGATCCTGGTTTTCGTCTTGCGTGTGGATGATGGCGACAAAGCGTTGCCGCGCATCCGCCAGGGCCTTGCGCACCAGCTCCGGCGCATCCCGCCATAATGCCAACTCCACCAGGTTGTGCAGCAGGCCGGCGACCATGACCATCTCGATAGCGGTCTCCCGGCGTTCGATCAGCCAGGTTTCCGCCAGCCGCGCTGCACGGATGGCACGCGAGGAGGCCGCCAGGTAGCCGGCCAGCTGGTCGGGTTCGGTCAGATGGTTTTCCAGGATGGGGAGTTCGGGCAGTTGCTTGCGTGCCCAGTTCGTTCCCAGCAGGGACAGGGCATGCTCCAGATTATGTGGCGCACTGCGGCGGCGATGGCGTTGTCCCTGCGCGGCGGCCCCGAGCACCATGCTGGCTGCCGCCGGGTCACGCCGCAACCAGCCGACCAGACGAGGCAAATCAGGAGACTCGTCCAGCAGCTCCCGGCACATCCCTTGGTGCACCGCCCGCCGCACGGGCAGCGGGTGTGCGAGCAGGTACTCGCTCCAGTTATTGGGCAGGGCCATGCCGTTTCCCTCTTCCATGGAGCCGGCGCCGGGGCGTCGGCGGGTCGCTTGGCCAGTGCGTCAGATCCGCTCGGCCATCGCCTTGGCATTGCCAATATAGTCACCCGGGGTCATCTGGGCCAAGCGTTCCCGGGTTTCAGCGGGCAGTTCCTGGATCGAATCGATGAAGGCGCGCATCGCCGGACCGTCGACCCGCTGGCCCCGCGTGAGGGCTTTTAGTTTCTCGTAAGGCTTTTCGACGCCGTAGCGACGCATCACGGTCTGAACCGCCTCCCCCAGGATCTCCCAGTTGCCATCGAGTTCTGCGGCCAGCTGTTCGGCATTGATCTCGAGCTTGGACAGGCCCTTGGCCAGGGAGCGATAGGCGATCAGCGAGTGGCCCAGGCCGACACCCAAGGTGCGCAGCACGGTGGAGTCGGTCAGATCCCGCTGCCAGCGGCTGATGGGTAGTTTGCGCGCCAGGTGACCCATGACGGCGTTCCCCACCCCGAGGTTGCCTTCGGCGTTCTCGAAATCGATGGGGTTGACCTTGTGAGGCATGGTTGAGGATCCGACTTCGCCCTCCACCAATCGCTGGCGGAAATGACCCAGCGCGATTTGTCCCCAGATGTCGCGGGAGAAATCGATCAGGACGGTGTTGGCTCGTTCGACCGCGTCGAAGAGCTCGGCGATGTAATCATGCGGCTCGATCTGGATGGTGTAGGGGTTGTGCACCAGTCCCAGTCCTTCAACAAACCGCTTCGAGAACCCCGGCCAGTCGATCTCCGGGTAGGCCGCGAGGTGGGCGTTGAAATTGCCGACTGCCCCGTTGATCTTGCCCATGATCTCCACGTTGGCGATTTGCTCGCGTTGGCGATCAAGTCGGGCGACGACATTGGCGATTTCCTTGCCGATGGTCGAGGGGGAGGCGGGCTGTCCGTGCGTGCGCGAGAGCAAGGAGACAGCGGCCCATTCATGCGCCATCTGGCGCAGGGTGTCGATCAGACTGTCGATTTCAGGAAGGACAACGTCCTGACGAGCCTTCGCCAGCATCAGCCCGTAGGCGAGGTTGTTGATGTCCTCGGAGGTACAGGCGAAATGGAAGAATTCGCTGATTTTCGACAGACGCGGATGATCAGCCACCTGTTCCTTGAGGAAATATTCCACCGCCTTGACGTCGTGATTGGTGGTCGCCTCGAACTCCTTGACCCGCATGGCCGAATGGACGTCGAATTGCGTGGCAATGGCATCGAGGGTGGCTCGGTCGTCCGCGCACATGGTCGGGACCTCGGCGATCTTCGGTTCTTCGGCCAGGGCCTTGAACCACTCGACCTCGACCAGGACCCGGTGCTTGATCAGGGCGTACTCACTGAAGCATTCGGTCAGTGCCCGGGTATGGCGGGCATAGCGACCATCCAGGGGGGATACGGCAGTCAGGGCAAAAGCGGATTGTGCGGAGTCAGTCATGCTCGGTCCTGTGGATTCATTAAATCGGGGGTCTGCAGAGCCGAAGATCAGCTCGCGATCCTGTATCGGTCTGGGTTGTGGGCAGTGTTTGCCCGGATGTCGCGCTTGTCGGCCGTGCCATCCACAGGGCCGGTTGGCGGCCCCGGCGGCAGGTCGACCATTATCAGGGGGTTTCGGTGTGCTCGAGTACCTCGCGCAGGGCCGTGGTCAGTTGGCGCAGCACATCCAACGTCAGCCGCTGCTCGGCCCCAAGTCGCGTGGCGGGATCATCCAGCCCGTCATCATCGAATTCGTTGTCCAGCGTCTCCAATGCCTTGACCTTGGTCAATGCCCCGTCGGCGCGAATGGTAAAGCGTAGCCGGTCGCGCCAGACGAGTTCCAGTTGTTCGACTGTCATGCCGTCACGCAGGTGGGCCAGCACGTTCTCGTCGGGCAGACCCAGTCGGGTGACGGTGATGCTGCCGCCGTCGCGGGGCTCGAGCAACTTGGCCGACTCACCCAGCTCGAATCCGGCCGGCGGGCCTTCCAGTAGCCACCGACTGAGTCGGCTGCCGTGCTCCTCGGAGCCGAATGCCGGAGTGATGCGCCATTGCCCCAGGGTTTCGCGCAGCAGCGAACTGATCTGGCTATTGCGTTTTTCCGCGGCGTTGGCGAACCACACCTGCTTGTTGCGCTGATCGACGAGCAGCCGGGTTTCCGCCTGACGGGGGAAGGCCTGAGGCAGAAGTTCCAGCAGTGCCGCCTCGCGGGCCTGGCGGAGTTCGTCGCGGGAAGGGTCTCGCTCGCCTTCCTGCTCGGCCAGGCGCTTGGCGGCATGATCGCGGATCACCGGCGCCGGAACGGCGCGCTCTTCCCGACGGAAGAGCAGTCCGAAGGCACCGTCGGTCTCCATGACGAGTTGCTCGTCGACTACGGGCGCCCACCCCATTGATTCGACCTGCTGGGAGAGGGTCGGAGCAAAGCGCTTTTCCTCCAGGCGATCAGCCAGGGCTTCGCGCTCCGGTTCGGGCCAATCGGAAAGATCAAAGGCGGCGATCTGCGAGAAAAGCATGCGGCGGCAACTCCCTGGTTCCAAGAAGGCGCCCGAGCCGGTTGGCGGGGGCGCCCGTGGCAATGAAAACGAGCCGTATTATGCCTGATGACTAGCAGGCTTGCTCGCCCTCTTCGGACTGTCGGCAGGGAGTCCGTCATCGGCAACGCTCCGGAATGGAATCCGTCCGGTTCCTGCTATGCTGCAGGTTGTTTTGACGCCAAAATCGCCTTCCGCCCGCGCGCGTCAGTATCCAGTGCGGGAGTCGTTTTTGGTTCGCCGGCCCGCGCGACGTCATTGATGTCAGCGCCCGCAGTTGGCGATTGGCAACCTTGCCGGCGACTACGCACCCCAGACACATACTCGAGATGCAATGACCGAACATACCCTCAAGCCCGTTCGCCTTTCCGATTATCGTCCGCCCGATTACCTAATCGATCAGACCGACCTGACCTTCGAGTTGGCCTCCCGTGGCACCCGGGTAGTCGCCGAGATGCAGTGCCAGCGCAATGGTGATCATCGTGCCGCACTGTTTCTGCATGGCGAGGAACTGACGCTCGAGTCGGTAGCGATCGATGGCGAGGCTCTTGCCGCGGATCGTTATCAGGTCGACGAGCGGGGCATGACAATCGAGGAGGTGCCCGAGCGCTTCACCTTGACGATTGTCAATCGAGTCGATCCAGTGGACAACACGACACTCGATGGCCTCTATCAGTCGTCCGGGAATTTCTGCACCCAGTGCGAAGCGGAAGGCTTTCGCCGGATCACCTATTTTCTCGACCGGCCCGACGTTCTGAGTCGCTATCGCGTCACGCTGATTGCGGACAAGGCCGATTGCCCAGTGCTGCTGAGTAACGGCAACCCGGTGGAGGAAAAAGATCTAGGCGATGGTCGACACCAGGCGACTTGGGAAGACCCGTTTCCCAAGCCCTCTTACCTGTTTGCCCTGGTGGCAGGGGACCTCAAATCGATTCGGGACCAGTTTGTCTCCCGCTCGGGACGGACGATCGAGTTGGGTATTTACGTCGAGCCGCACAATATCGACCGTTGTGATCACGCCATGCGGTCGCTGATCAAATCCATGGCCTGGGACGAGGAAACCTACGGCCGGGAATACGATCTGGACGTGTTCAACATCGTTGCGGTCGATGATTTCAACATGGGCGCGATGGAGAACAAGGGGTTGAACATCTTCAACTCCAAGTTCGTCTTGGCACGATCGGAAACGGCCACCGATAGTGATTACGAGGGCATCGAGTCGGTCGTTGCCCACGAGTATTTCCATAATTGGTCGGGCAATCGCGTGACGTGCCGGGACTGGTTTCAGTTGTCGCTCAAGGAAGGCTTCACGGTTTTTCGCGACCAGGAATTCTCGGCCGACATGGGGTCAAGGGCGGTCAAGCGCATCGAGGAGGTCAACCTGCTGCGCCAGATCCAGTTCGCCGAGGATGCCGGCCCGCAGGCTCACCCGGTCCAGCCGAAGGAATACGAACAGATCAACAATTTCTACACGGCCACCGTCTACAACAAGGGCGCCGAGGTCGTGCGCATGTGGCACAACCTACTGGGTCCCGAGGCCTTCCGCCGAGGCACTGATGAATACTTTGATCGCTTTGACGGCCAAGCGGTCCGCATCGAGGACTTCATCGAGACCATGGCCGAGCAGGCGGATTTCGACACGGGTCAGTTCCGTCGCTGGTACGACCGGGCCGGTACGCCCGTCGTGCATGTCCGCCAACGCCGGGAAAACGGTTACCTGATCGTGAACTTCGAGCAGGATATCCCGGCAGTTGCCGGGCAGGACGACGAGGAGCCGTTCCTGATCCCGCTGCGTATCGCCGCGTTCGATTCGGCCGGGAACCCACTGATGTTGGACGGACCGGACGGCGAGGGTGATGTCGAGCAGACCGTCATCCTCAACGAGCGTCGGGTCGAAAAACGGTTTGTTGTCAGCGCCGACCTCGAGCACGCCACGCTGTCGATCAACCGTGGGTTCACGGCACCGGTAAAGATCGAGCACGACTACGACGAGGCGGATCTCACACTGCTGGCGCGCTGCGATACGGATGAATTCAACCGCTGGGATGCCTACCAGCGGTTGGTGTTGCGCATATTGGTGGGCCGCGTGCGTCAGGCCCAGGAGCAAGGCGAGTGGCCGAAAACCTCATTGCCTGAGGGACTGAGCGAATCTTTCGGCGCCCTGTTACACGCGGCGGCTAGCCAGAAGGGCGGGGCCGACCCGCGGTTTGTCGCCGAATGCCTGGCACTGCCGTCGGAGACCTATATCGCCGAGCAGTTCTCTCACGATGTGCCGGTGGACTGGATTCATCAGGCGCGGGTGGAACTGCGCGAACAACTGGCCAACGAATGGTCGCAGACCCTGATACTCGTCTACCAGAACGCAGCAGTCGACGGTGGTTACCGATTTGCCGGCGCTGATGTGGGTCGCCGTGCCCTGCGAGCCCAGGCCCTTGGGTATCTCAATGCCCTGGATCACCCGGCGTGGCGCAAGTTGGCCGTTGATCAGTTCGACGAGGCCGACAACATGACCGAGCGCTTCAATGCGCTGGTTGCGCTGAGCGTTCGACAGACCGACGAGTGTCGGAAGACCTTGGGCCGATTTGCTGACGAGTGGGCCGAGGATCCACTGGTCATGGACAAGTGGCTGGCCTTGCGAGCCCGAAATGTGGCTCCCGACGATCTGGATACGCTTGCTGCGCTGGAGGCGCATCCCGTGTTTTCGATTCGCAACCCGAACCGCGTCCGAGCTCTGGTTGGCACGTTCTCACGGGCTAACCCCACCGCTTTTCATGCGATCTCGGGTTCAGGATATCGCTGGGTTGCCGACAAGATCGTGGAGATCGACGGATTCAACCCGCAAATTGCTGCCCGTATGGCAACCGTTTTCAGCCGATGGCGCCGCTACGATGGTGCTCGCGCCGATCATATGCGCTCCGAACTCGAGCGCATGATTGGGCGCAAGGACTGCTCGACGGGCCTGGCGGAAATCGTGGGCAAGGCGCTGCGCTGAAAAGAATTGGGAAAGGGGTTCATGCAGGTGATGGAGACTGATAAGCCATGATGGTTGCAATTGGATGGCTGGTTGCGTTGGGAAGCATCATCGGCGGCTTCATGCTGGCGGGTGGTCACTTGATCATCCTGTTCCAGCCGATCGAGTACCTGATGATCTTTGGCTCGGCCATTGCCGCGATCGTTGCCGGCAACTCACCCAAGACATTGAAGGCGATGATGGGTGGCTTCGCCACAGCGTTCAAAGGCTCGCGTTATGGCAAGCAGTTGAACATGGAGACCTTGGCGCTTTTGAACAACATCTTCTCCCGGGCCCGCAAGGAGGGCCTGATGGCGATCGAAGAAGACATCGACGACCCCGAGAATAGCGAGTTGTTTCAGAGTGCCCCCACGGTGATGAAGGATCACCATACGGTGGAGTTCATCACGGATTATCTGCGGCTGATGGTCTCCAGTACGCTCGACGTTCACCAGATCGACAATCTGATGGATCTGGATATCGATACGCATCACGAGGAAGCCGATCTACCCCGATCGTCAATCCAAAAGTTGGGCGAGGCGCTACCGGCGTTCGGCATCGTGGCCGCCGTGTTGGGCGTGGTCCATACGCTGGAGTCGGTTCACCTACCGCCGTCCGAGCTCGGCAAGTTGATCGCCGCAGCATTGGTTGGCACGTTCCTGGGTATTCTCGCGGCTTACGCATTTGTGAATCCGGTCGCGAACAACCTGGAACACAAGGTCGGTGACTCGACCAAATATCAGCAAAGTATCAAGGCGGCCCTGATCGCCTTCATGAACGGTTATCCGCCACAGGTGGCGGTCGAGTTCGGACGGAAAGTGCTCTATTCATCGGATCGTCCGAGCTTCACCGAGCTGGAAACGTTCCTCAAGGAAAACCGCTGAGAAGCGAGCAGGGTGTAAATAGGCGTGGCCGAACAGCCGGATCAGAATCAGCAGATCGTCATCAAGAAGGTCAAGAAGGGCCATGAGGGCCATCATGGTGGCGCCTGGAAGATCGCCTACGCCGATTTCGTGACCGCCATGATGGCGTTCTTTCTATTGATGTGGCTGCTTGGCTCCATGGGGGAAGAGGACCTCAAGGGGATCTCCGAGTACTTTGCCAATCCGGTAAAAGTCTCCATGGAGGGGGGCAGTAGTGCCGGAATGAGCGAGAGCCTGATCGATGGTGGAGGCGATGACCTGACTCGCGAGACCGGGCAGGTACATGCTGGTGATCAGGCTACCCCCGAAAAGCGCGACACACAGGACCAGGACAAGACTGCCGATCCATCGAAAATCACTGCGGAGCAGATCCAGAAGCAGTTGGAAGAGCTGGAGCGCCAGCGTATCGAGGCGCTCAAGCAGCGCGTGGAGTCCTTGATCGAGGTGGATCCGGCGCTGCGGGCATACAAGGACCAGATCAAGCTCGACATCACGCGTGACGGATTGCGTATCCAGATCATCGACAACGAGAACCGGCCGATGTTCGAGCTGGGATCCGAGCAGTTGCAGGAGTACGCCGAAGAGATTCTGCACTCGTTGGCTCCGGTGCTCAACGAAATGCCCAATCGGCTCAAGATCGTCGGTCATACCGACGCACGGCCCTTCAATCGGGCAGACCGCAGCAACTGGGGACTGTCTGCCGAGCGCGCCAATTCCGCCCGACGTTCCCTGGCTGGCTACGGGTATCAGGAAGGCAAGTTCCTGCAGGTGGTCGGCATGGCCGCCGCCTTGCCCTTCGTTGCCGAAGATCCCCTTGATCCGCAAAACCGGCGGATTTCCATGACCGTGATGAAAGAATCGGCAACGCGGCGCATACTCAACCCGGAAAACACGGACGGGATGGAGGCATCGCAATTGTTACCGGGTGCCTCGTCGCAAGGGGGCTTTTCTCTTGAGGCCTTGCCTGCCGAGTCTCAAGCGGTGAAACAGGCCGAGCCGGAATAATCGCGTTCCGGCTCCACTGATGCGTCGCTATCTTTCCCTCTTCGCCGGCTTTCTGATCCTCGCCGTCGCGATGGTGGCTGCGTTGATGCTGTCGGGACAAATGTCGCAGTGGAGCGGGCATGCCATTCCGGGATGGGTCACTGCCGCTCTGGCGGGAGTCATGGGGATGTTGGCCGGATGGGCAATCCTGCCCACCTGGTGGCGCGGGGTCCTGCTGGTAGCCCCTCTGGTCATCTGGGGTGGGTCGCAATTGCATCCAGGCTGGTTTCTAGCGGCAGCGGTGGTGTTGATTCTGCTCCAGTACAATGCGATCCGGCACCGGGTCCCGCTGTACCGTTCGGGTCGAGAGGTTATCGATGCCTTGGCTCGGCGACTGGAGGAGGACGAGGTCACACGTTTTGTCGACATCGGCTGTGGTGATGGACATGTCGTCGCCGCGTTGGCGCGGCG
Organism: Halothiobacillus sp.; assembly: GCA_011389965.1. Classification (GTDB taxonomy): domain Bacteria; phylum Pseudomonadota; class Gammaproteobacteria; order Halothiobacillales; family Halothiobacillaceae; genus Guyparkeria. The sequence goes on along the minus strand of JAABTF010000004.1, from coordinate 3,520 downwards.
CTTTCCAGACCGACGATTCACCGGTTTCGAAACCGCCCCCCTGCTTTACCTGATTGCCCGCTGGCGCTGCCGTCACCTGGAGAACTGCAGGATTTACTTCCGTGATTTCTGGAATGTGCCCTGGCGTGACTTTGATGCCGTCTATGCCTTTCTTTCACCGGAACCCATGTTGCGGGTTTGGCGCAAGGTGCAACGAGAACTCCCCGAATGGGGAAAGCTCTATTCCCTATCGTTCGAAGTGCCCGGCATCGAACCCGATGCACTGGATGGGGCCGGTCAATTCGATTTGCTTAGCTACCGGAATCTTGCCGGGCGTTCGACTGCAGTCAACGATCGAGCCGGATGACCGGTGAAAGGTAGCGGACACAAAAAAACCGGCCCAAGGCCGGTTTTTCTCTTTCTCCAATTGGAGAGTCGCTTAGAAGCGCGAACCGAAACCGCCGCGATCATTATTGCGCTCACGCGGACGAGCCTCGTTGACACGAATGTTGCGACCACCCATGTCGGTGTCGTTCAACGCCTCGATGGCCTTGGTGCCGGCATCCTTGTCGGTCATCTCGACAAAGCCGAAGCCCTTGGAGCGGCCAGTGGCCATGTCCTTGATTACCTTGGCGGATTTGACTTCGCCGTAGGCTTCAAAGACAGACTGGAGCTCTTGGTCATCCGCGGAGTAGGGCAGGTTGCCCACGTAAATATTGATCATCTCGAAAACAAACTCTCAAAAACGTGCTGATCTGAAGACTGCGCGGGGTGTTCAGCACTCACTTGCCCCACTCAGATGGGGAGGTGGCCTCCTCCGAAAGGATGACCGACCTCGTCCATATCACTGACATTAAAGCATTCGGCCGGGAACGCAAGCGGTTGTTTGGGCGGCTAGAGCAAGCACATGGGGAATGTGGTTTTGTTGCATCGTGCGATGACCGGGCTACAGTCTGCCGGTCGGATTGACATGTGAAGGAACTATGAATGTCGGATTTCGTGATCGTAGGCACGTTGGTGGTGTTGGTCCTGTTGGTCCTGATGGGGCAATGGCTGATGAATCGGCGGGCCTCGCTTGCACGTGGCCCCGTGCCAGCCTCTCTGCGCGCGCGATGCCCTGGCGCCCGTTTGGTGTTCTTCTTCAGTCCACGCTGCACGGCTTGCCGGTCCGTGTCGCCGTTGGTCGAGGAACTCGCCGCTCGAAATCCGGACCATGTCTGTCGGGTGGACTTGTCTGAAGAGCCTGATGTGGGACGCGATGCGCGGGTTCTGGTCACCCCGACCACGATGTTTTTGCAGGATGGCGTCATTGGCGAGGTGGTGCTGGGCGACATGGGGCCAAAGCGACTGCACGAACTGGCGCGCCGGTATGGGCTTGAATGTCCTTGAGTGCATTTTCGGCGAGCTTGACTAAAATAGCGCTCGATCGCGCTTTGAAAGGGTGTCATCCGGGCCACCGTTGACGCGCGCCAAACCGATAGGCGACCGAGGGTAGGAAGCAGGATGCGGAATTCTTCAAATCGATGCCGTCGAGTGCCTCCTTTTCAGAGACTGGTTTCAGGCGCAGTCTCCGTATTCAAGGCATCGACGGTCGCTTTCTGTTTGGTATCTCTGGTCCTGGGTTTCACGACGACGTCCCGCGCGGCAGAGGTCGGTCAGTGGCTGAATGCCCACGGGGCGCCACTCACTGAGCAGGAGGCGATCAGTCGAATCGCAGGCGCGGATATCGTCCTTCTGGGCGAGGTGCACGATTCGGCAGACATCCATCGCCGGCAGGTTGCCTTGTTGGAGGCGCTGCCGAACCAGCCGATGGTTCTCGCTTTCGAGCAACTGGATCTGGAGAACTGGGACGCGCTGGCGTCCAAACAGGCAAGCGATGAAGCGGTTGATGCCCGTTATCTGGCGGATATCGGCGGCTTCGACGCGGAGGGTTGGGGATGGGACCATTACGGCCCCCTGTTTGAGCTTGCGGTGAAAAACGGATGGCTGGTTCGGCCGCTTAACCTCTCTCGGCAAAAGGCCATGGCGATTGCCATGGCCGAGGAGGATTGGCTCGAGCCGTTGTCGACTGAACAGCAGCAAGTGTTGAGGTCTCAGGCCCCGGATCTCGCCCTGCCAGGTCCGTTGCAGGAAGATCTGATCGATACGCTAGTCACCGCGCATTGCGGAGACATGGGCCGCGACATGGCGGCCCAGATCGCTCGTGCGCAGATCGCGAGAGACATATTGATGGCCGATGCGATCGTGCGTATGCGCGAGGCGTTTCCGCGCCGGCGGGTGGTAGCCATCATGGGCAATCAACATGCCCGGCTGGATCGCGGGGTCGGTTATTGGCTGAGACAGCGAGATCTTGACGCGGGCGCCATTGCGATCGGCATGGCTCCACTCAACCAGCCACTCTCGGATCAGATGGCCGGAAAATCATCCGAGGCCTACGATTTGCGCATCCTGACAAGTCCTGTCGTGCGCCCAGATCGATGTGGTACTAGAAGAACAGATCAGTCCGCTAAATGGCGCCAAGACTCATGCACAACGCGGTTTTGTTGCGACCTGAGTGTTACAGTAGTGTCTCAACAACAGAACCGACTGTTCAGTTTAAGAAACTTTAGTGTGTAAGTAACGAAAATAGAGGGAATGAAAATGAAACAGAAGTTCCTCGCGGCATCGATTGCCGTAGCAGTGGCAGCGCCGGGCGCTGCACTCGCCCAATCCGATGAGGGTGCCAACCCCGTCAATTTTGACTTTTACGGTTCTATCCGTCTGCAAGGCGAATATGTACGCCCGGATGACACCACCGTTGAAGACGATTATTTCGGTTTCCGTGACGCGTATTCCCGCCTCGGCGCAACCTTGGACTACGATGCCGGACCGGTCACTCTCTTCGGTAAGGTGGAATCAGGGCTTGACTTGGCGAACTTCCGTATCCAAGGGCCCTACGAGCAGAACGAGACCGGCGCGCACGAATCCGGCGCGCTGTGGGACCACCTGCGTGTCGCCAAGGTAGGCGTCAAGGGTGACTTCGGTACGTTGGCGTTCGGCCAGGACTGGTTGCCTTACTACAACGCGATCGCCTATCCGGTGGACATGTTCAGCACCTATTACAGTGGCTTTGCGACATTCACCACTTTCCGTCGTAACAACACACTCGCTTATTACAGCCCCGATTTTGCTGGCTTTTCCTTCTCGGCTGGATATAGCGATGAAGGTGGTTACGGCAAGGTCAACGGTGACCAAGATGACCGCGTTCAGGCGACGGCCTCCTACAACTTCGGTAACACCACGCTTTCCGCAGGCATGGACGATGCTGGTGGCTCGGCCGACACAACTATTTATGGCCTCTCGTTGATGCACAACATCGAGAATGTCGGCGAAGGGTCCATGTACATCGGTGCTAAGGCCGAGCAGATCACCAGCGACTTTGACGGGGACGCTTTTGGTAACGATGGGGACCTCGCTCTCAACTTGTTTAGTTCCTATACCGTTGGCAAGCATACCTTCAAGGGGATGGTTGCGGATGTGGAGCACTACGGCGAAAGATCGG
>JAABTF010000055.1 GCA_011389965.1 Halothiobacillus sp. | reverse complement strand
CTTCCGATCTGGGCCGCAGCTTCTCGAGGGTCGCGGCCACCGCCGGGTCGTCGCGATGGCCGGCAATGTCGATGAAGAACACGTAGTCCCAGACCCGATCGCGTGCCGGACGTGACTCGATCCGCAGCACGTCGATGCCGGCCTCGGACAGCGGCAGCAACAACTTTGACAACGCCCCCGGCTCATTGGTCACCGACAGCAACAGGGCCGTCTTGTCGTTGCCCGACACCGCCACCGGCTCGCGGCCGAGCACGGCAAAGCGGGTGGTGTTCTGCACGTTGTCCTGGATGTCGGCGGCGCGCACCACCAGGTCGTGCCGCTCGGCAGCGAAGGCGGGACCGATGGCGAAGACCTCCGGATCCTGGGCCGCCTGCTGCGCGGCCGTACTGTTGCTGGCCACGGCGATACGCTCGACGCCCGGGAAATGGGTATCGAGCCATTCGCGGCACTGGGCCAGCGACTGGGCATGAGAGACGATGCAGCGGGGCTGTGGCGGGGCATCCCGGCGCGACAGCAATTGCTGGTCGATGCGCAGGGCCACCTCCCCGCACAGCAACAGATCGCTGCTGGCGAGGCTGTCGAGCGTGACCGACACGCTGCCCTCGGTGGAGTTCTCCAGCGGCACCACCCCATAGTCGACGCTACCGGCCATGACGGCGCGAAAAACCTCGGGAATGCCGGGCTCGAACTGGACACGGCCACCGTGACCGAAGGCCGCGATGGCCGCAAGCTCGGAAAAGGTGCCACTGGGCCCAAGTGTCGCGATCACGAGCGGGCGCTCGTGCGCGAGGCAGGCGGACATGATTTCCCGGAACAGCCAGGCGATGGTGTCATCGTCCAACGGGCCGGGGTTTTCGTCGCGGATCCGTGTCAGGACCTGGGCCTCGCGCTCCGGACGATAGAAAGACTGCCCCGGTTCGAAATCCGGGGCCTGCTCCTTGATGTGCGCCACCTGCTCGGCCAGCCTCGCTCGACGGCTCAGCAATTCGAGCAGTTGTCGATCGAGGTCGTCAATCAGTACGCGCACCTCGTCCAGGCTGTCGGGCAGCGCCGACTCCACGGTGGCCTTGGCGTCAGTTCCGCCCATGTGCCCGACGGCGGATCAGAGCAGGCGCAGGCGCAGGACGCCGTCGATCGCCGCCAACTCGTCACGGGTGTCGGCCGGCACTTCCCGGTCGACGTCCAGCAAGGTGTAGGCAACCTGGTCACGCGACTCGTTGACCAGGTGCGCGATGTTCACGCCGGCCTTGCCGAGGATGTGCGAGATCTGGCCGACCATGTCCGGGCGGTTGAGATTGGCGATCGCGATCCGCTGGGCCCCGGAGCGGGCCATCTGCACGTGCGGCAGGTTGACCGAGTTACGGATATTGCCGTTCTCCAGATAATCGCGCACCTGGTCGGCAACCATGATCGCGCAGTTGTCCTCGGCCTCGTCGGTGGACGCGCCCAGATGCGGCAGGGTCAGGCACTTGGGGTGATTCTTGGTCGCGTTGCTCGGGAAGTCGCAGACGTAGGACAGCGCCTTGCCGTTGTCCAGCGCGTCAACCATGTCCTGCTCGTTGACGATGCCGTCACGGGCGAAGTTCAGGATCACGCAGTTGTCCTTCATGAAAGCCAGGCGCTCGGCGTTGATCAGGTCCTTGGTCTGCTCCATCAGCGGCACGTGCAGGGAGACGAAGTCGGCCTTGGCCAACACTTCGTCAACGCTGCCCGCCTGGTGGACGTCCGGGGAGAGTTCCCAGGCGCGCTCGACACTGATGCCCGGATCGAAGCCGATCACGCGCATGCCCAGCGCCTTGGCCGAGTTGGCCACGCGTACGCCGATCGCGCCCAGACCGATGATGCCCAGGGTGCGACCCGGCAGCTCGAAGCCCTTGAAGTTCTTCTTGCCGGCCTCGGTCGCCTTGTGGATATCCTCGTCGGACCCCTCGAGGTTGCGGGCGAAGTCCCAAGCCGGACCGATGTTGCGGATCGACATCAGCATGCCGGCGATGACCAGTTCCTTGACCGCGTTGGCATTGGCACCCGGCGCATTGAAGACGACCACGCCCTGCTCGGTCATCTTGTCTACCGGGACGTTGTTGACGCCGGCACCGGCCCGACCGATGGCCAGCAGAGACTTCGGCAGGTCCATGTCGTGCATCTTGGCCGAGCGCACCAGAATGGCATCGGCGGCATCCAGGTCGGCGCCGATGTCGTACTGGTCGGTCGGCAGCCGCTCGAGGCCTTTGTTGGAAATCGCGTTAAGGGTATGAATCTTGTACATGTCCGGTCCTTTAAATCGACTGTCTGTCGGTCGCGGCAAGTCTCTGGCTCAGCCGTGACGCTTGGCAAAATCGTTCATGAAGTGGATCAGCGCATCGACGCCCGCCTCGGGCATGGCGTTGTAGATGCTGGCACGCATGCCACCCACCGAGCGGTGGCCGTTAAGCGTGACCAGGCCCTGCCGGCCGGCCTCTTCTAGGAAGGTCTTGTCGAGCGAATCGTCGGCCAGCATGAACGGCACGTTCATCCAGGAGCGGTACTGCGGCTCGACCGGGTTGCTGTAGAAGGGGTTGTCATCGATGGCGGCGTAAAGCTTCTCCGCCTTGCGCGCGTTGATCTTGCCCATCGCCTCGAGGCCGCCGTTGGCAAGCAGGTGCTCGAACACCAGACCGGCCATGTACCAGGCATAGGTCGGCGGGGTATTGAACATGGAATCGGCCTCGGCCTGGGTCGCCCAGTCCAGCATCGCCGGCGTGTTTTCACGGGACTTGCCCAGCAGGTCGTCGCGGACAATGACGATGGTCAGGCCGGCCGGGCCGATGTTCTTCTGTGCCCCGGCGTAAATGACGCCGAACTTGGAGACGTCGATCGGGCGCGACAGGATGGTCGAGGACATGTCCGCAACCAGCGGCACGTCACCGGTATCCGGGATGTAGGGAAACTCGACGCCGGCGATGGTCTCGTTGGGCGTGTAGTGGACGTAGTCGGCATCCGGAGAGAACTGGATCTCGCCCTCGGCCGGCAGCGTGGTGAAGTTCTCCGGCTTGGTGTCGGCGACCACGTTGACGTCGACGAAGCGCTTGGCTTCCTTGATGGCCTTGACCGACCAATGACCGGTGTTGAGGTAGTCGGCCTTGCCGGAATCGTTGCCCAGGTTCAAAGGCACGGCGCCGAATTGGGTAGAGGCGCCACCCTGCAAGAACAGCACCTTGTAGTTGTCCGGGATGCTCATCAGCTTGCGCAGATTCGCTTCAGCCCGTTCGGCGATACCGACGAACTCCTTGCCTCGGTGGCTCATTTCCATGACCGACATGCCGGTGCCATGGTAATCGACCATCTCGTCACGGGCGCGGGTGAGCACCTCGGTGGGCAACATCGCCGGACCGGCGCTGAAGTTGTAAACGCGAGCCATGCACTACTCCTGAACAAATCACCAAAAAACAAGGACCGGGCGATGCCTCACCCGGCCTTTCTATCTGTGGGCTCGAGCCCCCTGACGCGGGCCCGGCCGATCGTTATGGTGGCTATCCCTGGCCACAGCGGGGATCAGTCCTCCGCTGCCGGGTCTTCGCCGCCCTCGTCGCTGTCGTCATCCATCGCCGCCACCGGCTCGATCTGGACCAGACGCTCGTCCTTGCCCAGTCGAATCAGGGTCACGCCTTGCGTGTTGCGCGACAGGGAGGAAATCTGGGAGACCTCGGTGCGCACGAGTGTACCGCGGTTGGAGATGAGAATCACCTCGTCCTCCTCGCACACACGCACGGCGCCGACCAACTCGCCATTGCGTTCGCTGGTATTGATCGCGATCACGCCCTGGCCGCCGCGATTGTAGGCCGGGAACTCCTCGATCGGCGTTCGCTTACCGAATCCGTGCTCGGTGGCCGTCAGCACCTGGCCCTCGTCGACCACGATCAGGGACACCACAAACTGGCTCTCCTGCAGCCGGATGCCGCGCACCCCGGCAGCGGTACGACCCATGGAACGCACGTCGCTCTCGACAAACCGGGTCGCCTTGCCGGCGTTGGTGAACAGCATGATCTCGCGGCTGCCATCGGTGAGCGCCGCGCCGATCAAGCGATCGCCTTCGCGCAGGTCGATGGCGATGATGCCGGCCTGGCGCGGACGCGAGAAATCGACCAGCGGTGTCTTCTTGACCTGACCGTTCCGGGTGGCAAAGAAGATGTAGTGGTCTTCGACGAACTCGCGGATGGAGAGCATGGTGTTGATGCGCTCCCCCTCCTGCAACGGCAGCACGTTGACTACCGGCCGGCCGCGGGCGCCGCGGGCTCCTTGTGGCAGCTGGTAGACCTTGCGCCAATAGACCCGACCGAAGTTGGTGAACATCAACACCCAGGCGTGGGTGCTGGCCACCAACAGCTGCTCGATGACGTCCTCGTCCTTCATGCGGGTCGAGGACTTGCCACGTCCGCCACGCCGCTGACTGCGGTAGTCGGTCAGCGACTGGGTCTTGATGTAGCCCTCGCGAGAGAGCGTGACCACGCGGTCTTCCTCGGCGATCAGATCCTCCATGGAGAGGTCTTCGTAGTCGACGATGATCTCGGTGCGCCGTGGATCGGCATATTCATCCTTGATCCGGATCAACTCTTCCCGGATCACCCGCATCAAACGCTCTTCCGAGCGCAGGATGTCGAGCAGGTCGAAAATGCGCTCGAGCAGCTCGGCGTATTCGTCGACGATCTTGTCCTGCTCCAGGGCGGTGAGACGGTTGAGACGCATGTCGAGTATCGCCTGCGCCTGCTCGACCGAGAGACGATAGTTGCCGTCGCTCTGCAGACCGAACTCGTCACCCAGGGTTTCCGGGCGCGAGGCGCGTGCGTCGGCCTTCTCCAGCATGGTCCGCACCACACCCGCCTCCCAGGTGGTCCCCAGCAACTTGGCGCGGGCCTCGGCTGGGGTGGGTGCGGACTTGATCACCGCGATCATCGGGTCGATGTTCGCCAGCGCGACCGCCAGGCCTTCGAGAATGTGGGCCCGCTCGCGCGCCTTGCGCAGCTTGTAAATCGTGCGGCGCGTGACCACCTCACGGCGGTGACGCAAAAAGACACTGAGAATTTCGCGCAGACCCACGGTGCGCGGCTGACCGTCGACCAGCGCCACCATGTTGATGCCGAACACGCTCTGCAGCTGGGTCTGCTGGTACAGATTGTTCAGCAGCACGTCCGGCATCTCGCCACGCTTGAGCTCAATGACGATCCGCATGCCTTCCTTGTCGGATTCGTCACGCAGGCCGGAAATCCCGTCGATTTTCTTGTCGCGCACCAGCTCGGCGATGCGCTCGATCAGGCGCGCCTTGTTGACTTGATAGGGCAGCTCGGTGACGACGATCGAGGTCTTGTCGCTCTTCTCGCTGTCCTCGAAATCGGCCCGCGCACGCATCACACAGCGGCCACGACCGGTGAGATAGGCATCGCGCAGGCCAGCAGCGCCGTTGATGATCCCCGCGGTGGGGAAGTCCGGCGCGGGCACCAAGGCCAACAGATCCTCGTCGCCGACCTCCGGGTCGTCGATCAGAGCGATGGTGGCATTTAGGACTTCGCCCAGGTTGTGCGGCGGGATATTGGTGGCCATGCCCACAGCAATGCCCGACGAGCCGTTGACCAGCAGGTTGGGGAACTGGGCCGGCAGGACCTGCGGCTCCGACTCGGAGCCATCGTAGTTGTCGATGAAGTCGACGGTTTCCTTGTCGATGTCGGCGAGTAGCTCGTGGGCGATTTTCGCCATGCGCACTTCCGTATAACGCATCGCAGCCGGGGCGTCGCCGTCGACCGAGCCGAAGTTACCCTGCCCGTCGATGAGCATGTTGCGCATGGAGAAATCCTGCGCCATGCGCACCAGGGCGTCGTAGACCGCCGAATCCCCGTGCGGGTGATACTTACCGATGACGTCACCCACGACACGCGCGGACTTCTTGTAGGGCTTATTCCACTCGTTGCCCAGTTCGCGCATGGCGTAGAGGACCCGGCGGTGTACCGGTTTGAGGCCGTCACGGGCATCCGGCAGGGCACGACCCACGATTACGCTCATGGCGTAGTCGAGGTATGACTGCCGCATCTCGTCTTCGAGATTGACCGGGAAAATTTCTTGAGCGAACTGAGTCATTCGAGTGTCCTGGTACCCACGAGTGTCCTGATTGTGCCGTTGACGGCGCGGCGCGCACGCCGACGCCATTCAAGGATCCGACGCGGGGCGTCATGGCATGAGCCGGAGATCCTGAAAGCGATCGACACCGCAAACGGTGCCGGCAAACCGCGTTATCTTACCACAAAGCCCGCGGCCGGCAGCGTGGCCCGGGCGGCCGCCTGTCAGGATAACAGTCGCTGGATGCCCTCCCCATCGGGATGCCGCACCACGCCGGCCTCAGTCACCAACGCATCGACCAAACCGGCGGGGGTGACATCGAAGGACGGGTTGTGGACCGGAGCCCCGGTCGGCGCCACCGGCTGCCCCGCCAGGGAACGCACCTCCTCGGCCGGACGTTGCTCGATCTCGATCTGGCTGCCGTCCCGGCAATCCCGGTCAAGCGTGGCCAGCGGCGCGACCACCATGAACTTCACGCCATGGTGTCGAGCCAGAACGGCCAGCGAATAGGTGCCGATCTTGTTAGCGACGTCTCCGTTGGCCGCGACCCGATCGGCGCCGACGATCACCCACCCCACCTTGCCGCTGGCCAGGACGCTGGCCGCGGCGCTGTCGCAGATCAGGTGATACGGAATCGATTCCTGCTGCAATTCCCAGGCCGTCAGGCGGGCGCCTTGCAGCCATGGACGGGTTTCGTCGACAAACGCCCCCTCGATCCGTCCAGCCTCCCAGGCGTCCCGGACCACGCCCAAGGCCGTGCCTTGTCCGCCCGTTGCCAGCGCCCCGGTATTGCAGTGCGTGAGCACCCAATTCCCGGGGGCGATCAGGCTGGCGCCGACTTGGCTCATGGCGAGGTTGGCCACCAGATCCTCCTGGTAGATTGATTCCGCCTCCGCCTCCAGGAGACCGACCCGCTGGGCTGCCGGCGCCTGCGCGGAGAGACTCTCCAAACAACGAACCATGCGATTGAGCGCCCAGATCAGATTGACTGCGGTTGGGCGGGCGGCGGCCAGCTCTTCGTAAGCACCCTCCAGCTGCTGCACCGTGACCGTACCGCCCGCTTCCGCCCGCTGCCGCGCAGCGAGCAAATAGCCGTATGCCGCTGCGATTCCGATCGCCGGGGCCCCTCTAACCGCCATCTCTCGAATCATTTCCGCCACATCCGTTGCATCCCTGCAACACACCCAGGATTCCCGGTGCGGCAACACCCGCTGATCCAAAACACGGAGAGACTTATCTTTGTATATCAGAGCCTTAAGCACCCAAAACCTCCTCGACACACCACTAGGCCGACTCGACAGCCGACCCCGGCAGATGACTCGACACCCACAGCACGCGGACATTTACTAGTCCGGAACACAAGCCAACGCAGCGTTTGTTGCACTTTACTCGAATGGACGACTACTATCCCCCCTAGAGATTCGACCAATGTTGGAACTGAATCCTGCTACTCCCCAAGTTAGCGACACTTAAGTCATCTCTGACCTCAGAAGAAACAAGGAGATTTCACAGATGAAGAAAATGACCGTGATTGCTGCCTCCGTTGCAGCCACGTTTGCCTTCTCTGGCCAGACCTTCGCCGGGGGCCAATCCCCGTATGTGTTCAATAGTGCTGGCAATCCGGTCATGACCGGCCACGGCACGTGCCTGCACAACGCACATGGCACGCTGAACGCAGAAACGGCGATCGAAGCCTGCAACCCGGAACTGATCGCCAAGGCCGAGCCGGCGCCCAAGCCGCTGGTCGAGCCGCCCCCGGCACCGGAAATGAAGACTGTCACCCTCGAGGCTGACACCTACTTCGACTTCGACAAGTCGAACCTCAAGCCGGAAGGCAAGGCCACCCTCGACGCACTGGTACGCGACATGGGCGACCTGAACGCGATCGCCAACGTTGAAGTGGTCGGTCACACCGACGCCATCGGCACCGAGAAGTACAATCAGGGTCTGTCCGAGCGCCGCGCCGCCACCGTCAAGGAATACCTTGCCGACCAGGGCGTTCCGTCCGACAAGATCGAGACCGTCGGCATGGGCGAGTCCCAGCCGGTAGCGAGCAACCAGACTCGCGAAGGTCGTGCCCAGAACCGCCGCGTGGAAGTCACCACGCAGGGCACCGTCCAGTAAGTCGTCCCCGGGGCGACAGGACACCAGACACCGCCTTCGGGCGGTGTTTTTGTTTGTGCCTCCCGCGCAGTTCGCCCGGCAAACCACTGACGGGCATCCATACAGTGCGGCCGGGGATCGACTACCCTCAGTCAAAAAGAATTCAATCGAAGAGGAACCGAAATGGAAGCAGGCTTTTTCTCGCTATACGTGCTGCCCTGGATCATCAAGATCCTGATCGCCGCGGCGATCGCCTTCGGCGGCTACTACCTCAGCAAAATCGGCGCGCCCTGGCTTAGTGGACTGCTGCACCGATCGGGACTCGACAAGATGCTCGCCGGCTTCGTGGTAGCCTTGACCCGCACCGCGTTCCTGCTGTTTGTCGCCATCGCAGCACTGTCACAACTGGGGCTCGACACCACCTCGCTGGTCGCCCTCGTCGCCGGCGCCGGCCTTGCCGTGGGCCTGGCACTCAAGGACTCTCTGGGCAATTTCGCCGCCGGCGTGATGATTTTGATCTTCCGCCCCTTCAAGGCGGGCGACTTCATCATCACCAGCGGGTTGATGGGCACAGTCAACGAAATCGGCATCTTTCACACCCGGATGAACACCCCTGACAACGTCGAGCTGATCGTGCCCAACTCCGTGCTCTATACCGCGGCCATCACCAACTACAGCGTGCGCGACACCCGCCGCCTCGATCTCTCCGTGGGCATCGATTACGCAGATGACATCAGCAAGGCGAAAGAACTGATCATGGAGGTCTTCGAAAAGGAAGATCGTGTGCTCAAGGACCCCGCGCCGGCCATCCTGGTCGACCAATTCGGCGCATCCAGCGTGGACCTGCTAATCCGGCCCTGGATCCGCTCGGCCGACATGCCGCACATCAAATCCGACCTGCAACAACAGATCAAAGAGGCTTTCGACGCCCATGGCATCACTATCCCCTTCCCTCAAATGGTGATCAGTTCTGCCGACGAAGATGCTGACGATGCCAAGCTGACCAAGAGCTGATTTCATCCCCTTCTTTGGGGAGACAGGTCAGGTAACGCAAAAAGCCCGCCGTCTCAGGCGGGCTTTCTCTTGACGCTAATTGGCGGAGAGGCAGGGATTCGAACCCTGGGACCCCGCGAGGGGGTCAACGGTTTTCGAGACCGCCCCGTTCGACCGCTCCGGCACCTCTCCAAACGGGAACGACACGGCCGGGCCGTGTCGTGGGCCCGGGGCCAGCCCGGGCTGCTATGAAACTGGCGGAGAGGGAGGGATTCGAACCCTCGGTACGGGGTTACCGTACACGCGCTTTCCAGGCGCGCTCCTTCGACCGCTCGGACACCTCTCCGTTCCTGACCCGCGGGTCAGCAAGGGCGCAGATTCTAACCAAATCACTGCCCCGTGACAATGCCAACTTGGTAGCAATGTGCCTGCGGTAGATCG
>JAABTF010000128.1 GCA_011389965.1 Halothiobacillus sp. | reverse complement strand
GTGCTCTTCCGATCTCGGCATGGTCAAGGACGGCATCGACCCGGCGGCGGTCGAGGGCGCGGCCGACCACCCCTATCAGATCGAGAACATCGCCGTCTCCTATGCCAAGGTCGATCCGGGCATCCCGGTGGGCTTCTGGCGCTCGGTGGGTCATTCCCATAATGCCTATATCGTCGAGTCCTTCCTCGACGAGCTGGCGCGCCGCGCGGAGATCGACCCGGTCGAATACCGGCGTCGGTTGTTGAAGGCCGATTCCCGGCATCGCGGTGTGCTCGAGCGCGCTGCCCAGATGGCCGGCTGGGGCGGTGATCTGCCCGAGGGGCAGGCGCAGGGCGTGGCGCTGGCCGAATCCTTCGGCAGTTACTGTGCCCAGGTGGCGCAGGTATCGATCGAGAACGGCAAGCCGCGCGTGCACAAGATCTTCTGCGCCATCGACTGCGGCATTGCCGTCAACCCGGCCGGCGTGGAACGCCAGATGCAATCCTCGATTGCTTACGGCCTGACGGCGGCGCTGTCCGGCAAGATCACCATCAAGAACGGCCGGGTCCAGCAGCAGAACTTCCATAATTATCCGGCGTTGTCGATCGACCAGATGCCCGAGGTCGAGGTGAGCATCGTCGATTCCGGTCAGCCGCCGGGCGGCGTGGGCGAGCCCGGTCTGCCTCCGCTGGCGCCGGCGGTAGTCAACGCGCTGGCCTCGCTGACCGGCAAGCCGCTGCGCAGCCTGCCGATCAAGCTGGCCTGAGAGCGATGAGTCTGCATGAAGACACCCTCGACGCCTTGCTACTTGCGGCCGAGGGTGTGACGGCTGGTCACGAAGTGGCCATGGTCACGGTGCTGGAGACCTTCGGGTCGGCTCCCCGTCGACCCGGCTCGATCTGGGTCATTGTCGATCCGGCCTCTTCGCAGCCGGTCATGCGGGGCTCGGTCTCGGGCGGTTGCGTCGAGGACGACCTGCTCGACTGGCTGCGGGTGCGGTCGCGTTCTGGGGCTGCCCATCCAGGGCCTCGGCGGCGTGCTTATGATGGCGCAACCCACCCGGGACTGCCCTGCGGCGGCACGCTGGAAGTGCTGGTCGAGTGGCCCACGGAGGCGGGGCAGGTGCGTCCGGCCATCGAGGCCATCCAAGAGCGCCGGGTCATCTGGCGCACGGTCGATCTGTCCAGCGGGCAGGTCGGTTGGCAACCCGATCCGCAGACGGACCGCGTCTCGGCGGGGGAGGCACCGGTGGAGCACGCCGGACAGCTGGTGGTCCCGTTCGGCCCGACCTGGCGCCTGCTGCTGTTCGGCGGCGGGGCGGTGGCGCGTCACCTGGCCCCACAGGCCCAGGCCTTGGGTTTCGACGTGACGGTTTGCGACCCGCGTCCTTCGGTCGAGGACGGGATTTTCGGGATGTACCTGGATCGACGGGCGCCCGAGCGGGTGATCGCCGCGGCCGGTCTGGATGCGCGCACGGCCGTGATCGCCGTGGCCCACGACCCCCGCGTCGACGATCTGGCCCTGATGGATGCACTGGACTCGCCGGCCTTTTACGTCGCTGCCATGGGAGGTCGCCGGACCAGCGAAGCCCGCCGGGAGCGGCTGGCGCAACTGGGCGTGGACACCCGCCACCTGCATGCGCCGGCCGGACTGGATATCGGTTCGCACACGCCGGCGGAAATCGCCGTGTCGATCGCCGCCGAACTGGTGGCGGCACGCAGCTTGGCGCGTCGCGCGGCTCCTCCCGGTTCGGCGCGATCACAACGGACGCCCGCCGCGGCGAGTTGCCCCCAGCGTGGGGATTGACTCACCCGGGGCGGAGGCCGAGGCGGCGCTGGTCGGCATCGTTCTCGCCGCGGGCCAGTCCCGCCGGTTCGGGCAGGACAAGCGCTGGGTCGATTACCGAGGGGAGCCTCTGCTCGCTCATGCCCTGGCGACGGCCCGCTCGGTTTGCTCACGGGTGCTGCTGGTAGTCGAACGCCTCGAACCGCGTCTGGAGCGGTGGGCCAATCAAGACCAGGTGGAGGTCGTGGCCTGCCCGGCGGCGGTCGATGGTCTGTCGGCCAGTCGAGGCTGTGCGCTCGCTCACCTGGGTGCCGCCGAGCCGCCGGACGGCCTGCTGTTCTTTCTGGGTGACATGCCGGAGATCCGGCCCGTCGATGCCGAGCGTGTGGTGCGGGCAATGCTGGCGCACGACTGCCCCGCCCGGCCGATGCATGCCGGCCAGCCCGGCCATCCCGTCGCCTTTCCCGGTCGCCTGGTGGCAACCCTATGTGGGCGCGG
>JAABTF010000127.1 GCA_011389965.1 Halothiobacillus sp. | reverse complement strand
CGCTCTGCCGATCTGAGCTGCCCGGCTGGCGGTCGGTCAGCGTGATTGGCTCGGCCTCAATGTCACCATGGAAATTGGCGGGTGTCTTCCCCGGTGCCAAACCAGCAAACCCGATCAAGAACTTTTCTATCAAAAGCTTCAATAAAAACAGTCACAATGCGAGGGACTACTACGCCGCGCACGAGGATGCCGGGGCCGAGACGGCCATCGCCCCAAATCAGGTGGTGGATCTCAGTGCGCACTTCAAGGATGGCACCCTGAGCTGGGACGCCCCCGCAGGCGACTGGACCATCATTCGTTACGGGATGACCTCCACCGGCAAGCGCAATAACTATGGCAGTGCCGGATTCCGTGGCGGTTTGTGCTACGACCCGATGAATGAACGGGGCATCCGCGCCCAGTTCGAGGATGTTGCCCAGCCTCTGATTGAGATCGCCAGCAAAAACGGCGACAGCCTCAAGTTCCTGCACACCGACAGTTGGGAGATGAAGATGTGCAACTGGACGCAAGGTTTCCGCGAAGCCTTCGAGCGCCGCCGCGGCTACGCCATGGATCCCTACCTGCCGGTTCTGGCCGGACGGCTCGTCGGCGACCGCGAGAGGTCCAATCGATTCCTCGAAGACTTCCGCCTGACCGTGGCCGACCTGATCGCCGAGGAGAACTACGCGGTTTTCAAACAACTGGCCCACGATCGGGGCCTCGCGCTGCACAGCGAATCGGCGGGGCCCCATCAACCGCCGCTTGACGGCCTGCGCACCCTGGGCATCAACGATATCCCGATGGGCGAATCCTGGGCGCGGTCAAACACCCACCGCACGCAGGAAAGCAGGCGCATCCAGGTGTCGCTGGCCGCCAGCGCCTCGCATATCTATGGCAAACGCTTCGTCGCCGCCGAATCGCCGACCACGGTGGGTCCCATCTGGGAACGCAGCCCCGCCGAGGTGAAGAACGTGCTCGACAAATCGTTCTGCTACGGGGTGAACCGCATCAACTGGCACACCTACACCTCATCGCCCGACGAATTCGGATTGCCCGGCATCGCCTACTTCGCCGGCACCCAGTTGAACCGGAATGTTACCTGGTGGGAGGAGTCCGAAGCATTCATCGGTTACATCAACCGCACCCAGCACATGCTCTCCCAGGGCCTGCACGTCGCCGATGTGCTGGGCTACCTGGGCAGCCGCGCACCCTTGTTTGCGATTCTCCCCCATCTGGAGCGCAATGACGTCCCCGACGGCTACACCTGGGATATGTGCAACGCCGATGCCTTTCTCAGCCGGGCCAGCGTGCGCGACGGTCGCATCGTCCTGGCGGATGGCAAGAGCTACGCGCTGTTCGCGCTCTCCGATGACCGGCAAATGCATTTACCGGTCCTGCAGAAGATCGAACAACTGGTGCGGGACGGCATGATCCTGGTCGGTAATCCGCCACAGCGGCCCTTCGGCCTGACGGGTTACCCCGAATCCGATGCCGCCTTCGACGCCATCGTTCGCAAACTCTGGCCGCAGGCCGGCGGCAACGAGCCCCGGGTGCACGACCATGGCCGGGGCAAGGTTTATGCCGGCATGGGCGTCGATGCGGTGCTGGAACGGGAAAAGATCGGGCCGGATTTCACTTGGACACCCAAAGAGGGCGTCGATCTCAGATACATCCATTTCACCTCCGGCGAGGTCGATGTGTATTACGTGGTGAACCAATGGGCGAGGCATGGCATCGAGGATCTGAATTACCGCTATTTCACGGATTTGCCCGACCGCTTCGTGCAGGTCGAGGCCTCCTTCCGGGTGGACGGGGAGCGCAGCGTGGAGCGCTGGGACCCGGTCAGTGGCAAGATCACCCCCGTTCACCTCTACCAGCGGGAGGGCGGCTACCATACCCTGCCGATCGGGCTCGAACCGGAAGGTGGCGCGTTCTACGTTTTCCGCAAAACGGGCAAAACGGACCGCGCGCGGCAGTTCACCCGGCTCTCAAAAGATGGCGCCGAACTGGCCGGGGGCAACACCCCGCTCGAAGTGGGGGCGTCGCGCGTTTTTGTCGGCAACGACCGCCTGGAGACGCTCGATCCCGGTCGCTTCGAGTTGACCACCGCCACCGGCAAGACCCTGCGGATCGATCGTGCCGCCGCCGCCCCGACCTTACCGCTCGCGGGGCCGTGGCAGGTGGCGTTTCTGGAACGCCCCTCGCTCGGCGAGCCGTTCTCCGCCGAGTTTGATACCTTGCGGTCCTGGACGGAATCTTCCATCCGGGCCATCAAATACTTTTCCGGAACCGCCCGTTACACCCG
>JAABTF010000126.1 GCA_011389965.1 Halothiobacillus sp. | reverse complement strand
GATCGTGTATGGACACACCCATCACCGCATCATCGACACCGACACCACCCCCTGGGTCCTCAACCCGGGGGCGGCCGGCCGGTTGCGCGCCTTCGGCGGCACGG
Source organism: Halothiobacillus sp. (assembly GCA_011389965.1). GTDB lineage: Bacteria > Pseudomonadota > Gammaproteobacteria > Halothiobacillales > Halothiobacillaceae > Guyparkeria. The sequence goes on along the minus strand of JAABTF010000126.1, from coordinate 2,223 downwards.
GCTACCTGCTGCTGACCGCCACGGCCGAAGACTGGCAGATCGAGGCGATCACCCTCCCTCGCAAGGGCCGGGCCAAGTAGACTAGGCATCCATAGGCTAGGTATCCATCTGGCACCAGGCGAACTCCTCGAGTACGGCTATGAGCAAATTGCTGGGCGTGGGCATTGCCACGCTGGACATCATCAACGAACTCGATCACTACCCCGACGAGGACAGTGAGCAGCGGGCACTGGCCCAACGCGTCGAGCTGGGCGGCAATGTCGCCAACAGCCTGCGCGTGTTGCGGCAGTTCGGCCATCCCAGCGACTTTGCCGGCGTGCTAAGCGACGACCCGGACGGTCGGCGCATTGCCGACCTGCTGGACCGCTACGGCATCGCGACCCGCCACGCGCACACGGTCGACCGGGGCCACGCGCCAACGTCGTACATCACCCTCAACCGGGCCAGCGGCTCACGCACGATCGTGCATTACCGCGACCTGCCCGAATACGACCTGGGCACCTTCATGGGCATCGATGTGACCAGTTACGACTGGCTGCATTTCGAGGCACGCGCCTGTGACGAGACTGCCGCCATGCTGGCCCTGGCCCGCGCCCAGCTGGTCGACCAGCCGATCTCGCTGGAAGTGGAGAAGGAGCGTCCGCATCTCGACCAGTTGTGGAGCTTCCCGGACGTCATCTTCTTTTCCGCCGCCTTTGCCCGCGGCCGCGGCTTTGCCGACCCGGAAGCCTTCCTCACCCAGGCGCGCGAATGGGCCCCGCAGGCGGTTTTCGTGCTGGGCTGGGGCGCCGAGGGCGCCTGGCTCTCGCGCCCCGGCCGGGAAAGCCACGAGCACGTGCCGGCCCGGCCGATCGCAGCGGTGGTCGATTCCATCGGTGCCGGCGACACGCTGATCGCCGGGTTCATCCACGCCCGCTCCCGCGGTCAGGGGGGCCTCGAGGCGCTGGAATTCGCGGTCCGGCTGGCCGAACGCAAGATCCAGCAGCCGGGTTTTGCCGGGCTCGGACCGGACGACCCGGCCGAAGACCCCAACCTGCTCTGCCGGCTGGACGACCTGGCCGAACTGGATGCGCTGGGGGTATCGCCACGCGGCGGGGGCCACGATCTGGAGCCGCTGATCGTGGTCCGCGAGGGCGAACGGGTTTGTGCCTATCGCAACGTCTGCCCCCACAACGGCTCACCGCTCTCACGCGATCCACACGACTTCCTCGAACAACAAGACGGGCAACCACGCCTGCGCTGCAACGTCCATCAGGCATACTTTCGACTTGACGACGGCCTATGCACCCGAGGACCCTGCGCAGGTCAACATCTCCAGCCGGTCGAAATCGAACGGGTCGACAACCGCATCTACCTGGCCCGCCAGGCCACTTGACGGAATCTCCACGGATGAAGGATCTCCACCACGACATCCCCCATTGGCTCGACGAGCTGCCCGACCCGCTGGTGGCGAGAAACGACGCCGGCGAGCTTCGGCTGCTCAACCAGGCCGCCCGCAAGCTGGAAGCCAGCGGCGGGCTGGATGCGCTGTTTGACGGCGTCGGTGATGATCACGGCAGGGCCGCTCTGGTCCGTCATCCAAACGACGAGCGCATCTTCCGGCGTCAGACGCTGGGACAGCGGTCGTCGTTCGACGGCGATCACGAATTGCATCTGCTGCGGGACGTGACCGGAGAAAAGATCGCCGAAGGCGCCCTGGCGGACAACGAACAGCTCATCCGCTCGCTGATCGACACCAGTCCCGACACCATCCTGATCAAGGATGGCGAGGGACGCTGGGTGCTGGCCAACCAGGCCGGACTGGAGCTGTTCCGTCTGGACGGACTACCCTGGTGGGGCAAGGCCGACCCGGACCTCGCCGAGCTGACCGAGCCGGCATTCCGTGACACCTTCTTCCTTTGCCGCCAGTCCGACGAGCGGGCCTGGGCGAGCGGGGATGTCCACCGTGAGACCGAGACCGTCTCCCTCCCGGAAGGCGGCGAACGGCTTTTCGACACCATCAAGCGCCCGCTCTACGGCGCCGACGGGACGCGCAAGGCGCTGATCGTGATGGCTCACGATGTCACCGAGCAGGTGCGCACCCAGGCGCAGTTCGAGGACCTGAGCATTCACGACGAGATGACCCATCTCTACAACCGCCGCTTCTTCCAGATCGAGGCGCAGCGCCGGCTCGACGAGCTGAGCCGCGAGGGCCGACAGGCGGCCATCATCGTCCTCGACATG
>JAABTF010000125.1 GCA_011389965.1 Halothiobacillus sp. | reverse complement strand
ATGTCAGGGAATGGTTTGCAGCCCGCAACCAGTTCGCCATAATGTTCGGCGAGCGCTTCGACGCTTGAGTATCTCAAACCGCATGGACCGGGCCGGATACACAGAGTTCATGACACTCCCTCCGGGCAGGCTCGAAGGAGTCCTCGCGCAATTCCAGGACCAACGCACGCCCGAGGGCCGCGCCATGATCGTTCGCAATGGCCATCACCCCGAACGCGCCGCGCAGACCGGCCTCGGGCTCCGTGACGGTTCAGGTGCCGAAGCTGCGCTCGAAGACCTGTAAGCCTGTCACGTTCCGTTCCGCTTCGGTCCCACCCCAAGTTCAAAAGGCCAATTCCGTCGAGACAGCCCTGCCCTGGCTCTACCTCAAGGGTATCTCCACCGGGGAAATGGGTCAGGCGCTGAAGGCACTCGCGGGGCCTGACGCAACCGGCTTCTCGGCCAAGACGGTGTCACGGCTCAAGGCCTGTGGTCTCACGGCTCCAAAGCTGGCGATCGGAGATGGTGCCATGGGTTTCCGGGCCGCACTCGAAGAGATCTTCCCCACAAAACTCTTTCAAGCGACGGGGGCGTAAATGCCAATCCTGCACCTTGCTGCTTTGGTATTTTTCTTGCTCCCCATGCAGCGCGGTCACTTGGTAAGTTTGGCTCCAGTCCGTTTGCCCTGTGGATTTCTCGGCGGGCAAAGGCCAAGGCTGTTGGTATGAGCGTCAGTTCACGAACGTCCGTAAGGTCCGCATCGCCGACGCTCGCAGCTTCGTTCGAGCCACCCAAGGGTGCACCAGAGCGAAACCGGGAACCTTTTGTCAGGTGGCGAATACCTGCTCTCGTGACAAAGGCGCCTTTCGGCGCCTTTGCACTGTCGCTGGACAGAATTCGCTGAAGCGAATTCGTCCTCGGGCTCTCGGCAGCCCGGCCAGGAGGCCGGGCGCCTGTCGCATCACAATTCCCGAAGGAATTGTGATTACATCATGCCGCCCATGCCGCCCATGTCGGGCATGCCGCCGCCACCGCCGCCGTTGGAGCCTTCTTTCTGCGGCCGGTCGGCGATCATGGCTTCGGTGGTGATCAGCAGACCGGCGATCGAGGCTGCATCCTCAAGCGCGGTGCGCACCACCTTGGCCGGGTCGATCACACCGTATTTGAACATGTCGCCATATTCTTCGGTCTGCGCGTTGAAGCCAAAGCTCTTGTCGTCGCTCTCGCGGATCTTGCCAGCCACGACGGCACCATCGACACCGGCGTTCTCGGCGATCTGGCGCAGCGGCATTTCCAACGCCAGGCGCACGATCTGGATACCGCGGTTCTGGTCGATATTGGCGCCCTCAAGCCCCTCGAGCGACTTGCCGGCCTGAAGCAGCGCGACGCCGCCACCGACAACGATGCCTTCCTGAACCGCGGCCCGGGTGGCGTTCAGCGCGTCATCGACGCGGTCCTTGCGCTCCTTGACCTCGGTTTCGGTCATGCCACCAACGCGGATCACGGCCACGCCACCGGCGAGTTTGGCAACGCGCTCCTGGAGCTTCTCGCGGTCGTAATCGCTGGTGGTGTCCTCGATCTGGGTCTGGATCTGTGCGACCCGCGCCTCGATCTCGGATTTCTCGCCAGCGCCATCGACGATGGTGGTCTCGTCCTTGGTGATGGTGACCTTCTTGGCGGTCCCGAGCATGTCCATGGTGACATTCTCAAGCTTCATGCCCAGGTCTTCGCTGATCACCTGGCCACCGGTCAGGACCGCGATGTCCTGGAGCATCGCCTTGCGGCGATCGCCAAAGCCCGGTGCCTTGACGGCAGCGATCTTGAGGCCGCCGCGCAGCTTGTTGACGACGAGCGTGGCGAGCGCTTCGCCCTCGACGTCCTCGGCAATGATGAGCAGCGGTTTCTGCGACTGGATGACCGACTCGAGCAGCGGAACCATGGGCTGAAGGCTCGACAGTTTCTTCTCGTGCAGCAGGATCATGCAGTCATCGAGATCGGCAATCATCTTCTCGGGGTTGGTCACGAAATAGGGCGACAGGAACCCACGGTCGAACTGCATGCCCTCTACGACATCGGTTTCGGTCTCAAGACCCTTGTTCTCCTCGACGGTGATGACACCCTCGTTGCCGACCTTCTGCATCGCGTCGGCGATCTGCTGACCGATGTCGGCCTCGCCATTGGCCGAGATGGTGCCGACCTGGGCAATCTCGTCCGAGTTGTCGACCGGACGGGCAGCAGCCTTGATCGCCTCGACCACCTTGAGCGTGGCCAGGTCGATCCCGCGCTTGAGATCCATCGGGTTCATGCCGGCGGCGACCGCCTTCATGCCTTCCTTGACGATGGCCTGGGCCAG
>JAABTF010000054.1 GCA_011389965.1 Halothiobacillus sp. | reverse complement strand
AGGACCAGGAAGAGACGGAGTCCGATGACGAGTCGGCGGAAAAAGCGCAGGACCCCGGCGCCACGGCGGGCGAGGAATTGCTAGCCGATCGCTCGGACAAGCCGGCGGATGACAACCTGGTGGTGGACGCCTCCTGGGACGACTATTACGAATCCGACGGCAGCACGGCCCTCAGCGCCCCGGCCAGCGGCGAGAGTGACTACGATCCCTTCGCCACCCAGTCAACCGGGGAGGACAGCCTGCGAGACCACCTTCTCAGCCAGATTCATCTCGCGTCGCTCTCCGAAACCGACCGCCACATCGCCGCGACCCTGATCGAGTCGATCGAACCCTCCGGTTACCTGCGCGAGTCGCTAGAGGACATCGTTGCCCTCCTTCGGGAAGACCTGCCAGAGATCGATGCCGACGAAGTCGAGGCCACCCTGCATTACATCCAGCAGCTCGACCCGCTGGGCGTTGGAGCACGCTCGCTGGCTGAATGCCTGATCATCCAGATCGACAAGCAGCATGCCGACGACCCTGCCGCTGCCGACGCCCGCGCCCTGCTAGAGAGCGATATGCTCGAAGCCGTCGCTCGACGAGACTTGGCCCAAGTCACGCGCACCCTCGGGATCAGTCGAGAGGCCCTGGAGGCGGCGCTGCGGCTGATCCAGGCGCTCGACCCCCGCCCCGGCCTGGGCATCGGTGATACCGCCGCGGACTACATCAAGCCCGACGTGATCGTCACCCATCAGGAGGATGGCTGGCATGTCGACCTCAATCCGGAGATCGCCCCGCGGCTGCGAGTCAATCAAACCTATGCCAGCCTGATCGACCGATCCAGCCGTGGACCGGACGCCACCTACATCCGCAACCACCTGCAGGAAGCACGGTGGTTCATTAAGAGCCTACGCAGCCGCAACGAGTCGCTGCTGAATGTCGCCCGGGAGATCGTGCGTCGCCAGATCGAGTTCTTCGAGAAGGGCGAGATCGCGATGAAGCCCATGGTGCTCCGCGAGATCGCCGAGGCCCTCGAACTCCACGAGTCCACCGTCAGCCGGGTGACCACGCAGAAATACATGCTCACGCCGCGCGGCGTGTTCGAGTTCAAGTACTTCTTTTCCAGCCACGTCGGCACCAGTGACGGCGGCGAATGCTCGGCCACGGCCATCCGGGCACGGATCAAGAAGCTGGTCGAAGACGAAAATCCTCGCAAGCCCTTGAGTGATTCCAAGATTGCGACCATGCTTGGCGAGGAAGGAATCGACGTCGCAAGACGGACGATCGCTAAGTACCGCGAAGCCATGGGCATCGCCTCATCCACGGACCGCAAGCGGCTGATATAGAAAGACAAGGAGCTACGTATGCAAATCGATATTACCGGCCATCATGTCGATGTCACCGAAGCCATGAAGGCCCATGTCCATGAGAAATTTGCCCGGCTGGAACGACATTTCGACAAGCTCGTCGACATCCACGTGATCCTCACCGTCGAGAGCAAGGAACTTCAGAAGGCCGAAGCGAATCTATATGTCAGTGGTCAGGACATGCACGCCGAGGCCGTTACCGATGACATGTACGCCTCCATCGACGCGATGATCAACAAACTCGACCGCCAGATCGTCAAGCACAAGGAAAAGATCACCAGTCATCGGTGATCCGCTTCCGCCACGCTCCGCGGATGGGGACCGCATCGGTCTCTTGGGACACCGGGCACTCCGACACCGGTGTCCCTCCCGTTCGGGCTACTGTTACCCGAGCATCAGACCTTTCCCCTCAACCAGTTGGTGTTGCACACCCGGCCCAAAACGCTATGATGCGCGCCACCACTTTTCCCGCCGCGACACGCGAGCGATCCTCGCGGCCAGTCGACCGACAGGGTGACGAATGAATACTGCCGAGCTATTTCCGATCCAGCATATCCGGATCGATGAGCTGTACCAGAGCCGCAAGCGCGTTCTGGAGGTCCTTTCCGGCCTGCTGGCGGATGACGAATTGGGTGGTGATCGCGCCACCCGCATCTTCGAAGCACTGATTGCCCGGGAACGTCTCGGCTGCACGGCCATCGGCCACGGTATCGCCGTGCCTCACGGCCGGGTCGATGACATCCTTACGCCGCGCGGAGCCGTGGTGCGATTGCGCGAGGGTGTTGACTTCGGTGCGCCCGACGGCGCTCCGGTCACGCTAGTGATCGGTCTGGTGATTCCCAACGACTGCCCCGAGCAACACCTGGAAATCCTTGGCCGCCTTGCGCGCCACCTCAACGATCCCGAGGAGCGCAAGATCATCATGGAGGCGCAAAGCGCCGAGCGCGTGCAGGCCTTGATGGTAGAGTGGCTCAAGGACAGTGCCGAGGCAGCCACGGGATAGAAATCTCCTGATGCCCATGCTTTTGTGCCCCAAGGACTGTCGCACCACACCAACGGTCCCGTCATGACAGTCATCAAGTGCCATACCCATATCCCCTTGTTTCCCGAGGATGCAGCCAGAGCCAATGCGGCCTGGCAAAGCGCCCTCCCCCGGGGCTGGGCGACTCACGACGCTCACCAACGCCTGATTGGCCCGGCCAACCCTTGGGTGCCGACAAAAGTCGCGCTCATCGGGCCGCGCCTTCGGGACTGCCTACAGGCCGTACCCGGGGAATTGCCCACGGCCAATGGCCCCTTGGAGTCAGGCGCGGGGCCACGAGTGATCGTGCTGACCCAAGCCGACCAGGCGCAGGCAAACGAATGGCTTGCCGATATGGCAACCTCGATCGAATCGTTCCCTGACTCGGTCCGGCTCATCAGCACGCCGGAAGACAACGAGGCGGTAACCTGTCGCATCCGGCGTCTGTGCGGCGAACCCATCGACGATTGGCGACACGGTGTTTTCATGGAAATCAGCGGCCTGGGTGTGCTGATCCGTGGAACCGCCGGCATCGGCAAGAGCGAAGTGGCGCTTGAACTGATCAGCCGGGGCCACCGGCTCATTGCCGACGACGCCCCCTGCTTCACGGCCCACGCCAGCGAAGTCACCGGTGCAAGCCCGGATCGGCTCTTCGGCCTGCTCGAAGTGCGCGGCATTGGCATCATGGACATCGGTCAACTGTTTGGCAGCAACGCCCTGAAGACACGCAAGTACCTACGCCTGATCGTGGATCTCTATCCGGCCGACGGCGGCCATGTGATCGGCCCTGAGGAGCGTCTGTTCGGTGATCGAGGCACCGAGGAGGTCGCCGGCCGCTCCATACCGGTCTGGCGCCTGCCGGTGGCCCCGGGCCGCAGCCTGGCAGTCCTCCTCGAAGCGATTGTGCGTCAGCGAAACCTCGAACGGCAACGTGGCAGCGAGCCCACCGGCGGGCGCCTGTCGAACCTTCTCGGTGACCATCCCGCACGCGCAGACAATCCATCGAACCCCGATGCCGGAGGGGAATCTTGAATCGCCCGAACCCGAGACTGATCCTGGTCACCGGCCAATCCGGCTCGGGGAAATCGGTGGCCTTGGCGGCCCTCGAGGACAGCGGCTTTTACTGCATCGACAATCTCCCGCCGGACCTGCTCGACCACTTGGCCGAAAGCTATCTCGAGGGTGGCATTGTGTCGCGGGGCATTGCCATCAGTGTTGATGCGCGCGCCCCGGAGCGGGCCCTGGCCGACCTGCCCGGACGGATCGAAAAGCTCCGCGAGCGACTGCCACAACTGACCATCGACAGCCTGTTCCTCGAAGCCGACCAGCAACGCCTGATCACCCGCTTCAGCGAAACACGCCGACGCCATCCCCTCTCCTACCAGATCGAGAACCTGGTCGAGGCGATCGCGCGTGAAGCGCAATTGCTCACCCCGATCCGGGCCTATGCCGACTTGGTCATCGATACCAGCCTGACGACCGTGCACCAGTTACGCGAAGACGTGCGGTCCCGGCTGATCGGTGAAAAGGCATCCGGTCCGCGCATCCTCATCCAGTCTTTCGGCTTCAAGTTCGGTATCCCGCTGGATTCGGACAGTCTTTTCGACGTGCGTTTCTTGCCCAATCCGCACTGGGAAGGCACGCTGCGCCCACACAGCGGGCTCGATCAACCGGTGATCGACTACCTGGAACGCCATCCGGTGACTCATGACACCCGCGGCCAGTTGGCCGGGTTTCTCGGACACATGCTCACCCAGGCCAGCCGCAGCGACCGCAGCTACATCACCTGCTCGGTCGGCTGTACCGGTGGCAAGCATCGATCCGTTTACATGGTCGAGCAGCTGGCACGCGACCTTCGCCCCGGCTTCGCCAACCTGGTAGTGCGCCACCGGGACCTGAACAATCATTAAGCGCTGGGATAACGACCACTGCGGCTTTTCACCCGCCCGCCCAGTGTTTCGGTATCATGCTGGCTTTGCGCAGCGCGAACGAGGAATCACCTCCACGATGACCGTTGGAATCCTGTTGATCTGCCACAACGACATCGGTAACCAGTTGATCGAGACGGCTACCGACATGCTCGAACGCATGCCCACGCGCGTTGAACATATTGACGTGCATCAGGACGATGATCCCATTGACCTGCTCAACAATGCCCGACGACGGGTGGCGGAGCTCGATACGGGCGAAGGCGTACTGGTGATGACCGACATGTTCGGCTCAACGCCTTCGAATATCGCCCACCGCCTGCGTGATCAGCACGATGTCCAGGTCCTCTCGGGCGTGAATCTGCCGATGCTCATTCGGGCACTCAACTACCCTCGCCTCCCCCTGCCTGACATAACGGAAAAGGCCTGCAGTGGCGGGCGTCAGGGCATCATCCAGGAACGTGGTGGCCAAGGGATGACCGACTGAGGCGGTCACCGAGGAACAGGAGGACAAGTATGGCGCTGCAAGAACAACCCGAAATCCTCCGTCGCGAGATGACCCTGTGCAATCGGCGCGGTCTGCACGCACGGGCCGCCGCGCGCTTCGCCTCAACAGCCGAACGCTACGCGAGTGACATCGAAGTGGAGTTCAACGAGCGCCGCGTCAATGGCAAGTCGATCATGGGACTGATGATGCTGGCCGCCGCCTGCGACAAGACCATCAAAGTCACTGCCCGGGGCGAGGATGCCGCCGAGGCACTGGCGGGTATCGCCGAACTGGTGAATGCCCGCTTCCACGAATCCGAATAACAGACACACGGGACAAAAGATGCAACGCAGAGGCAATAAAGCGAAAGACAGCTACGTCGGACTGGACCATGACCGCGATGGCGGGATGACCTTCCTCGGCCGCATCGTGCTCGACGCGCGCCTCTTCGGCCTGATCCCGGACGAGGAGACTTGCGAGGGCTGGGAACTCGGCCGCATGCAGGGCCTGGCCGACCAGGTCAATGCCGAGTGGGACAAGCACGGTGGCGGCATCCCGAGCCTGCTGCCGGACGATCTACGTGCCCGTCATGTCAGGCTCTACGAGGAGCAGATGGAAAAGGCCCGCAAGGAAGGCTGGGACCCGGACGCCAACATGGAAGAAGACTGACCTCTCCGTCCATCAAGGAAGCCTGTACGCGAAAAGGCCGCCTAGTCGTCATTTGACCAGGCGGCCTTTCTCGTTGGGCCGACCGAGACGGTCGGCCCACATAACTCAATCAGCCGGACATGCGGGCAAAAACACGCTCGGCAGCTTCGATGGTCGCATCGATCTCCGCCTCGCCATGGGCCATGGAGACAAATCCGGCCTCGAATGCCGACGGTGCAAAATAGACCCCTTCCTCAAGCATGCCGTGGAAGAACGCCTTGAAGGCGTCACCATCACAGCTGGTGGCATCGTTGAAGTTGGCGACCCGCGGCTTGTCGGTGAAAAACAGACCGAACATGCCCCCAGCATTCTGTGCCAACAATGACACGCCGTTCTCGCGAGCCGCCGCAGTCAGTCCATCGCAGAGCGTCTGGGTCCGACGGCTGAGCACGTCGAAGAATCCGGGCACACGGATCAGGTCCAAGGTCTTCATCCCAGCCGCCATGGCCACGGGATTCCCGGAAAGCGTGCCGGCATGATAGATCGGGCCCATCGGCGAAATCATCTCCATGATCTCGCGACGACCGCCGAAAGCTCCCACCGGCATGCCACCCCCGATGACCTTGCCCATGGTGGTCAGGTCCGGCGTGACCCCGTAATGACCCTGCGCCCCGCCCAGCGAGACGCGAAAGCCGGTCATCACCTCGTCGAAGATCAGTACCGCACCGTACTCGTCACAGACCTTGCGCAGCCCCTCGAGAAAACCCGGTTCCGGCGGGATGCAGTTCATGTTGCCCACCACCGGCTCGACGATAATCGCGGCGATCTCGTCACCGATCTCGGCAAACACCTCACGCACCTGATCCAGGTGGTTGTACTCGACCGTGGTAGTCAGGTCGGCGAACGCCTTGGGCACACCCGGGGAGCTCGGCACGCCATGGGTCAGTGCGCCGGAACCCGCCTCCACCAGCAGCGAGTCGGAATGCCCATGGTAGTTTCCCTGGAACTTGACGATCCGGTCGCGCTTGGTAAAGCCCCGTGCCAACCGGATGGCGCTCATGGTCGCCTCAGTGCCCGAGGACGTCAGGCGCACCATGTCCATAGAGGGCACCAGTTCGCAGAGCATGTCGGCCATCCGGGTCTCGCTGACCGTCGGCGCGCCGAAAGACAAGCCATTGACTGCGGCGCCGCGCACGGCCTCGATCACCTCCGGATGCGCATGCCCCAGAATCATCGGCCCCCAGGAGCCCACGTAGTCGATGTAAGGTCGCTCGTTCTCATCGTAGAAACGTGCCCCTTCAGCACGCTTGACGAACACCGGATCGCCGCCCACCGAGCCGAAGGCGCGCACCGGCGAATTCACACCACCGGGAATGTGGGCCTGGGCGTTCTCGAAAAGCGTGTGATTGGATGCGGTCATCAAGGAGTCTCCGGATCGTGGATGGTCTGGATTTGTTCGTGAAGCATGGCGGCGGCCGACCGGATATCCGGCGCGGCGAACACCGCACTGATCACCGCGACCATGTCGGGGTGATAGGGAAGCAGGTCGGGCACGTTGGCAGCGGTAATGCCGCCAATGGCGCAGACGGGCAGCCCGAGGCGCTCCGCTGCCCAGGCGAGCAACTCGCCTGAGGCACCGGGAGCATGCGGCTTGGTCGGCGAGGGAAACATCGCGCCAAAGGCGAGATAATCGGCCCCGGCAGTGGCCGCCTGCTCGGCTCGAAGGTGGTCAGCATAACAAGACACACCGATAATCGCATCGAGACCGGCAGACTGGAACTGTGCCCTGGCGGTGGCCAGCTCGTGGTCGTCCTGACCCAGATGGACGCCATCGGCCCCCACCTCTATTGCCAGATCGACGTCGTCGTTCACGATAAACACCCGATGGTGATGACGGCATAGTTCCGAAAGTGCAGCCGCCTCGGTGCGCCGCCGCTCGACATCGTCGCTCTTGTCACGATACTGGACGATCGCCGCGCCGCCCGCGATGGCCTCTCCCACGGCTTGGACCAATTCATCGCGGACAAATCGCGTGGTGTCCGTGATCACGTACAGCCCCTTCAGGGACGATGGTCGTTGTGCTTCACTCATGTGTGGATCGCTCGTTCCGCCAGGTTTCTCGCCCCCGCCAGTCCCAATTCGCCTTCGGGCACCACCCACAGGGGAATGCGACCCAGCAGGGTAGCGAAGCGGCCCTTATCGAGAAATCCGTCGAGGGTCTCCTCGCGCACGAAAGGCAGGATATGTCCGGCAATCGCCCCGGCAATGAACACCCCGCCAAAGGGCAACGCCTTGAGAGCCAGGTTGCCCGCCTCCGCGCCCAAAATGCGGGCAAACAGACGGCATGCGATCTGTGCGCACTCGTCCTCGCCGTTGCGCGCCATCTCCGTGATCAGGGCATTGCGGTCCTCGGCGGCAGCCAACCGGTCGTCGACGTCCGGTGCAATGCGGCCGAGATGCTGCTCGCGGGCGAAGGCATACAGTGAGGAAAAACCGTCCCCGCTTAGCATTCGTTCATAGCTGACGTGACCGCCGATCCGACGACGCAGGAAAGCCAGCAACTCATCTTCGTGAGCGCTGTTGGGGGCGAAGTCGCAGTGCCCGCCCTCACTTGGCATGGGATGAACGTGCTCACCGTCATGGAAGAAGATGGCCTCCCCCAGGCCGGTACCCGGCGCGATCACCGCGGTGTGACCGCCCTCGTGGCCAGCGTCCGGGTTGAGGGCGATACGCTCGGAGACGACACTGGCCATTGCTCCCAGCCCGACGGCCACCAGGTCATTGACCAGCCGCACCGGCAAATCGGCCAATTCCCGGGCTATATCGACCGTCGAGACCGACCAGGGCAGATTGGTGGCACGAACCACCTCTTCCCCGGGGCGACCGGCTACCGGTCCGGCCACGCCGAAAGCGGCTGAACGGATGGCCGACCAATGCAGCCCGTCGGCCTCCTCCAATTGGCGGCGGAACGCCTGCAAAAGCTCGACAAAGCCGGCGTGGTCCCGACTCGCCAACTGCCGTTCGAAGCGCGGGGTCGACTCACCCGGTCCAAAGACCGCAAGACGTGAATGGGTGCCACCGATGTCACCGGCAAGGATCATCTCTCCACCTCCGTTATGCGGACGTTTTCCTGGGTATCGACACCCAATAGCATGTTTAGCGCCTGAGCGACCCAATGCGCTACCTGATCCGGCTCGGTGCGGTAAAACGCCTGCCAGGCAAGGTCCTTCACCTCGTCATAGCGTGGCTCGTCCTGCGGGTGTTCGTGGAGCCATGCCAGTCGCACGGCGTGCCCAATCAGCACATCGAGAATCAGCGGCTCGGCGATATCTAGCGAAGGGTATCGTCGGATTATCTCAATCAGTGCCACCAACGCCTCGATGCTCAGTTGACGATATTCCGGGGCGGCAATGCGGTTGAGCAGATGCTCCACTTCCAAGGCAAAGTTGTGTTCGCCAGCGGTGGTCTGGCTTCGGTAGAGAGCACTGTCCAGGGTGTTCCTCGGATCGTAGCGGTCACCGATCACAACCGCCGTCGTATGCCCGAGCAAACACCACAAGCCGTGATAAAAAGTCTCGGGCAGGCGGCCGACCGCGCCCAGAATTTCACGCCGGTGGTACCAGTCGGTCTCGATGGCGTCGGCAGCGACAGCCTCACGCATCGCCCCACTGAGTACGGCATCCCCTTCCTCCGCGGCCAGCTCCAGCGCGTCACGGGGAGCGCCTTGGCGCAGATGGAGGGCCTCGAGCTTTTCCGGCTGATCACGCCAGGCGAGCGCGTCGCGCAGTTTGTGCCGGATCACGCTGGGTGCCATGCCCACCAGTTCGTCGAGGGCGGCGGCGGGTGCAATCTCACGATCGCGTCCGTGCAGCGCGACCAGTATCTGCAACAAGGGCCCGGTACGCAGAGTGATCACATCATCGAACAGGGTCGGCTCGGAACGTATCCAGGCACCCAGATGGATGATGAGCTCCTGGGTGAGAATTCGTTCGCGCGGGTCGTCGCCGCAGAAGGAGGCGATGCGATGCAGTATCTCCGCATTGGAGATCGGTTCGTCGATCACCGCGGCACGCGTATAGGATCGACCCACCGCGACCCGCTTTTGCCGCACGATCAGATCCATCAGGGCCACTTCGAGAAAGGCATCCACCTTGCCTCCCTGCTCTGCGGCCAAGCGCATCACGCACCACGCCTGCTGCCGCTGTGCGACGCGGAATATCATCGAGAGATGCCCGGCGATCTCGCGGGCGTGACCAAAGGCGTCGGGGAAGCGACGACCGGACGGCATATCGCTCTGTTCCAGGCGCTGCAGCAACGCCAATTGCTCCTCGAGCATCCGCGTTTCGGCAAAGGCCGCCTCCAAGGCCTCCACGGATGGCGACTCGCCAAGGCGCTCGAGCAGTTCGGCCGGGTCACCACCACTTTGCCAACCCGAGGGATCGACGGTCTTGCGGCGTGCCCAGCCGGGCATCAGGCCAGGCAGTTTCAAACGAGGGGCCCGGTTGGCCAAGGCATCGATGTGATCGATATGCACCGGTACGCCGGCCACCTCGCCCGTCGCCAGCTCTTCCCGGCAGAATGCCAGCAATCGTTCACAGCCCGCCGCGTGCAGCATCCATTCCGACACCAGC
>JAABTF010000124.1 GCA_011389965.1 Halothiobacillus sp. | reverse complement strand
CAAGGATAGTTCATCGACAGTCAGGGCGCCCTGGAGAACCAGGATGCGCTCGGCAAGGCCTTCGGCACGTAGCAAGACACCCTCTCCCGGGGTGGCCACGGCAAAACCGTCCGTTCCGGCCGCCGAGAAGGCTCGGGCCGCATTAAGCATCCCATGCCCGTATCCGTCCGCCTTGACCGCCGCGAAGACCGACCGCCCAGATGCGGCTGATCGGGCAACCTGGAAATTATGGCCCAGTGCCGTCGCATCGATGGTCAGATGAGCCCGCCGAATCATCGAAACGCTTCCGGAACGGCCTCGGGGCTGATGTAGTTGTCGAACTTGGTGCTCGAACCGGTGAAGGTGAGCAACACACTCCCGATCGGGCCATTGCGCTGCTTGCCTATGATGATCTCGGCGACCCCTTTTTTCTCCGTATCCGGCTCGTAGACCTCTTCGCGATAGATGAACATGATCACGTCGGCGTCCTGCTCGATCGCCCCGGATTCCCGCAGATCCGACATCACCGGGCGCTTGTTGGGTCGCTGCTCGAGTGACCGGTTAAGCTGGGACAGGGCGATCAACGGCACGTTGAGTTCCTTGGCCACGGCCTTGAGCGATCGCGAGATCTCGGAGATCTCGTTGGTGCGGTTCTCCTTCGAGCCGGGAACCTGCATCAGTTGCAGGTAGTCGACCACGATCAGACCCAGATCCTCCTGGCGCGCCAGACGGCGTGCCCGGGAGCGTAGATCCGAGGGGGAAAGCGCGGGTGTGTCGTCGATGAAGATCTTGGCCTGACTCAACTGACCCACGGCGCCCGAGATGCGATGCCAGTCGGAATCCTGCAGCTGGCCGGTGCGCACACGCGTCTGGTCGATGCCACCAAGCGAACTGAGCATCCGCACCGCCAATTGATCCCCGGGCATTTCCATGGAAAACACGGCCACCGCCTTTTTGTTCTGCAAGGCCACATTCTCGGCAATGTTCATGGAAAACGTCGTCTTGCCCATCGATGGACGCCCAGCGACGATGACCAGATCCCCTTTTTGCAGCCCCGTGGTCATTTCGTCAAGATCCTTGAAGCCGGTGGTCTGCCCGGTCAATTCCCCCTTGTTCTCGTAGAGCTCCGCGATACGGTCCATGGCCACGGTCAATAGATCGGTGATCCCCTGAAAACCGCGGCGCGTCCGCGATCCCTCATCGGCGATGGCGAAGATTTCCTTCTCCGCAAACTCGAGCACATCATTGGCGCTTCGTCCCTCGGTCTGGTATCCCTGCCGGGAGATCTGGGTGCCAACATCGATCAACTGCCGGAGCAGCGAATTCTCCCGGATGATTTCCGCGTACGCCAGGATGTTGGCGGCGGTAGGCACGGAATCGACCAGTGCCATCAGATAATCGTTACCCCCGATGTCCACAAGTTTCTCCAGGGCCTTGAGGCGCTCGGAGACCACCATGGCGTCGAAAGGCTGGTTGCGCTCAGCCAGTTCGCTGATTACCTCGAACACGACGCGATGGTCGTGAAAATAGAAGTCATTGCCCCCCAGCTTGTCGCCGATCTGCTCGAAGGCCAGGGGGTCGAGCATCAGCCCACCCAGGACCGCCTGTTCGGCATCCTGGGAGTGCGGCGGCACCCGCATGGCCATCGGGGCGGCGACCTCGCGGCCGTGACGAGCCGATGGGAGGTAATGCGCTTGGGGAGTGGCAGATTCGTATTCCGGGGATGACATCAATCTTGGAACCAGAAAGGTGAGTCTTGGGGAACGGGTCGGCGTCTACACCGACCGGCTTGGGCGTACCGAAGCGTTGCCGTTGAGATGGTCGAAATGATACGCCTCGGATCGTTCCTTGACCACGTTGACAAATCACCGACGACGGATTTTAAGTCGCCCAGTCGCCGACGTAGACACATCGTATCGACACGAAAAAACCCGCCCCTGGAATCAGGAGCGGGCTGGCAGATCGTCGTGGCACCAACCGGGTGCCGTCGGTCGAAATCTTACTGCTCGGGCACGACCACGACAGTGATGTCGACGTCGAGTTCCGAGTGCAGGTGCAACTGCACCGGGAACTCGCCCAGTGCACGCAGGGCACCTTCCGGCAGACGCACTTCGCGCTTTTCCACTTCAACACCGAACTGGTCGCTTACCGCATCCGCGATCTCGACGGTACCAACGGAACCGAACAGCTTGCCTTCCGAACCGGCCTTAACCGGAATGGTGATGCTCGCCTCTTCACCGATCTTGGCAGCGCGGGCCTGGGCGGCGGCCAATTCTTCGGCAGCCTTCTTCTCCAGCTCAGCGCGGCGCTCTTCGAACTCGGCCATGTTGGCCTTGGTCGCCGGCTTGGCCTTTGCATA
>JAABTF010000123.1 GCA_011389965.1 Halothiobacillus sp. | reverse complement strand
TGAAACTGCGCCACCATGATGCGCCATCCATCACCGCGGCCTCGCGCAGGTTCTGCGGAATTCCCTGTAGCCCGGCCAGGAAGATCACCACCGAATAGCCCATCTGCCGCCAGATCCCGATGCCGATTAGCGTGGGCAGGGCCTGTTGACCGTCGGCCAGAAACCCCTGACGCTCGATACCTACAAGGCTGAGCAGGTAGTTGAACGGGCCGAATGCCGGATTCATCACGTAAAGCCACGCCACACCGATGGCGACCCAGCTGGCTACCTGCGGCATGTAGAAGACCGTGCGGAACACCCCCATCCCGCGCAGCCGCTGGTCGAGCAGGACCGCGGCGGCCAGCGAAAGGATCGTGGCGGGCACCACGGTGCCGACCGTGTAGACGAGCGTCACCCAGAACGCCTGCATGGCGCGGGCGTCGCTGAACAGGCGTTCGTAATTGTCGAGCCCGATGAAGCGCGGCGGTTGCAACAGCGAATACTGCGTCAGGCTCAGGTAGCCGCCATATAGCAGCGGCGCGATCTTTAGCGCCAGAAACAGCGCCATGACCGGCAGCACCAGGATCAGGCCCCAGCGCGCCTCGGCCGGAGTCACCCAGTCGCCCTGAAACCAAGCGCGTTTCGTTTTCGCCATGTCGCCCCCGAATGAGCATCAGGCCGGGGAACGCATCCCCCGGCCCGGTCTCTCGCTGCCGATCAGTTGAAGCCGATGCCCGAGCGGTCGATGATCTCGGACTGGATCTCGGCGGCGGCGTTGTCCATGGCCTCCTGCGGCTCCATGCCGTTGAGCAAGAGCTCATCGAGCCAGACGTTCAGGATGGACTCATATTCCGAGAAGTTCGGGTGCTTCGGATCGGCCGAGCCCCCTTCGAGCGCCAGCTGCAGGTAGCGCTGTGCCAGCGGGTTCTCGGCGAGATACGGGTGCCCTTCGGGCAGGACCGCGCCGGGGATCGAGCCCCCGAGGCCCGCAAGCTGGACGATGTTGTCCGGTTCGACCACGAGGAACTGAAGCAGCGCCGCCGCGGCTTCGGGATTTTGCGAAGTGGAGGTGATCGCGATCACGTTCGCACCTAGGCCCGCACCGGCCATCTCGGGCGTACCCTGCGGGCCGGGCGGGATCAGGCCTAGCCCTGCATATTGCAGCAGGTCAGGAAACTCATTCTGCCAGTTGCGGAAGGCGAAGTTGTTGTAGACCATCGCCGTGCGCCCCTGGCCAAGCCCCACATTGTCGGCCTCTATCGAGCGGGGCACATCGCAGCACTGCACCAGCTGCTGGAAGAAAGCGGCGGCCTCCACCGCCTGCGGGCTATTCATCGTTGCCGTCATCCCGTCTTCGGAGAACATCGCGCCTCCGTTGGCCTCAACCAGACGGGTGAACATGTTCGACCTGTTGAATGCGAAGGACGAGGAATAGAACCCCAGCTGCGTGATGTTGCCAGCGTCGTCGCGCACCGTCGCACCTTCGGCCCAGGTTAGCCATTCGTCCCAGTCGGCCGGCGGCGCGGAGGCGTCGTTTCCGCCCGCCTCGATCAGGTCGGTCCGCCAAGACAGGCCGTTGGCAGAGAACCACGTGGGCAGCATCGCCCAGGTGCCGTTCCAGGAAGTCAGCTCAACCGTCGCTGGGACGAAATCGTCCGGGTCGAAAAACTGCCCGTGATCCGCCAGAAGCCCCCGTTCGGCAAAGCCAGCGACAAGGTTGGAGAAGCCGAAAATGATGTCGGGCAGGGTACCACCTGCGGCAGCGGTGGCGATTTGCTGCTGGTAGCTCGACCAAGCGGTGATCTCGTACTCTACGGTGACGCCGTGGTTCGCCGCCTCGAACTCCGGGATCAGGCGTTCAAGCACCGCACCATGCGCCTCGGGCGTGCCGTTGAACCACATACGGATCGTGGTGTCCTGTGCGCTGGCGGTCGTCGCCGCCAGAACGGCCACCACGGCTACCGCGCAGGTTGTCGAAAGGAATTGGCGTCTATCGGATCTCAACATTGTGTTTACTCCCTGTCGTTGCTTTCGGGTGGTGGCCACCGCTTGTCGGTCCACCATTGCGGGGGACGCGTGAAAACACAACTATCTTGGGGAGGATCGCGAAGAGTTCACTGATCGCATAATTCTAATGCGAACAGTTTCGCCATGTGATGGCTGAAATGGCACTGCCGACAGGTCGCTCCGTCGGGCAGGCGGTCTGGGGGAACCACGACTGCCGCGTCACGTTGCGCTGTCAGAGCACAAGCGAAGGAGATAGGACATGCGCATCAGCGAAATCATGACACGAGATGTCGTGGCTCTCCCGCCGTCGGCTACACTGCAGGAAGCGGCACGTCGCATGCGCGAGGCCGATACTGGTTTCATCCCAGTACAGGAAGATGGCAAGATCATCGGCACGGTGACCGACCGGGACATTTGT
>JAABTF010000122.1 GCA_011389965.1 Halothiobacillus sp. | reverse complement strand
CCTCGTTGCCCATCAGCTCGATCGCGCTCTGGTTGTCGGCCAGCGCGTCGTAAAAGGCCGCTTCTTCGGCGGTGAGTCCGTCCTCGGGCTCGTCGCGCAGGTCGCGGGCCAGCCCGATCAGCTCCTCGATCACCTGAAGGGCGTCGATCACCCGGTTGTGATACTTCGCCATCGCCTCCTCGATCCGCTCGGAGAACTGCCGGTTCTTCACCACGTTGGTGCGGGTCCGGCTCTTGACCTCCCCTTGCCCTCGATGGCCTCCCGGCGCCTCTCGAAATGCTCCACGATCAGGCGCGCCAGCGCTTCCAGCGTGGACCACTTGCCGCCCATCCGCGCCTTCTCGTGGTCCTCCATGCCCTCGGTCACCTCCCCGGAATCCGCGTCGATCTTCGCCTTAAATCCATACTGGCTGCGGTGCGCCGAAACGGACAAGCTCGTCCAAGTCCCCGGTGAGGTCTAATGGGATCGCTGACGGCCATGCTTCGAAGCTGAACCACGGACCGGCCCATCCATCGGAATCGCGTCCGAGCAGGGGGAAATGACGGTCAATCCCAAACATATTGTTCATCAAATTCGATACCGTATTTGTTGAGAAGGCGTCGGTACTCCTCTTGGAATGTCACTTTGCGATGGTGCTCCGCCTGATTCGCGATGTACTGCTCCAGCGCCGGCCGATGGGCCGGACTGATCGAAAAGAATCCGTACCCCGCCTGCCAATGAAAATCCGCATATCGGGCACCCCTGGTTTTCAGCCACTTGGACGAGCCTGTTTTGATCTCCTTGACTAGGTCCGAGGGCGCACAGGTTCTTGGGTGGGCGATCAGAAGATGAATGTGATCGGCGACGAACCCGGCTTTGAGCAGGGTTCCGTGAAGGTTCTGCACGATTCCGCCGATGTAGGCATGGAGTTCATCGCGGATGGCGTCGTCAAGCGATAGCCCAGGGTGAAACCCTGGGTCCTTGGTCCCCACAAATTCCGAGCCCTGAAGAGGCGGCATGATGCCGGTATCGCCCTTTCAGGGCTCGTTGATGGAACGGCGCATCAAACCCAGGGCGATGCCCCGGGCTGTCGCATGAAGCGCCTTTGGCGCTGGGGATCTTCTCACCCGCCATACCCCATGCCCTCCAGGTTCGCGTTCACCTGCTTCTCCAACTCGGCCCTTTTCGCAAAGCGCTCGCGCAGGGCGGTGGCAAGACGCGGCATCTTCTCCTCGAAGGGCTCGTCGTCGTCCTCGACATCCTCGGCGCCGACGTAGCGCCCGGGGGTAAGGACGTGCCCATGGGCCCGGATTTCCTCCAGACCGGCCGATTTGCAGAAGCCGGACACGTCTTCGTAGTCGCGGCCTTCGCGCCAGGCGTGGTAGGTGTCGGCCAGCCTGGCGATGTCCTCGGACGCGAGGTTTTTCTGGGTGCGGTTGACCATGTGGCCGAGCTTGCGGGCATCGAGGAACAGCACCTCGCCGCAGCGGTCGAGCAGCTTGCGCTCGCCGCGTTTCCCGCCGCTCTTGTCCTTGGCCAAAATCCACACGCAGACGGGGATCTGGGTGCCGAAGTAGAGCTGGCCGGGCAGGGCGATCATGCAATCGACGGCGTCGCCCTCGACCATCGCCTTGCGGATCTCGCCCTCGCCGCCGCTGTTGGAACTCATCGAGCCGTTGGCGAGGATGACCGCCGCGTAGCCGTCGGGCGTGAGGTGGTGGAAGATGTGCTGGAGCCAGGCGAAGTTGGCATTTCCCAGCGGCGGCACGCCGAACCTCCAGCGGGCGTCTTCGCGCAGCACCTTGCCGGACCAGTCACTCATACACTCGCCCGGGCAGATCGAAGTCCTCCGGGGCACCGGTGAGGTTGAGGTTGGTGAAGTGGTCGATCAGCCCGCCGAGCATCTGCGAGCTGAAGTCCGACTTGCCGAAGATCTTGGGCAGCACGCCCTTGAGGTGGTCGTTGTCCCGCTCGATGGCGCGCATGGCGTCATCCAGACGCTTGCCGATGGGCGGCCCGGGCATTCGCCTGGAGCGTGGACCAGCGGGCCTCGTCGGGCACCCAGAAGACGTTCTCGGCCTGATACTCCTCCGGGCCGTCCGGGTCGGCGTGGGGCGTCTCCAGCAGCTCGGCCCGCTCGCGGTCAAAGGCGGTGGAGAGGTAGCGCAGGAACACCATGCCCAGGCAGACGTGCTGGTAGTCGGTCGGCGGCACGGCGCCGCGCATCTTGTTGGCGGCATCCCAGAGCTGGACTTCGGGGTGGGTTGCTTGGCGGCGTTGTTTTCGGGCGGGCATGGGTGGCAGCGTATGACTGCTGGGTACCTTAGCCCATCTTTAACACCCAATCTCATAAGCTGTTGATTTTGAATGAGTTACGATTTTAAAAATTTGCTTCTGGCACTACATTCCGCGTATTTTTGCTAAATGATGAGTCT
>JAABTF010000023.1 GCA_011389965.1 Halothiobacillus sp. | reverse complement strand
GGCGCCCATCTGCTGCGTTGCGGCGCTTGCCAATGACGATGGCCATTGGACGGCGCACCGCGCCTTGCATCTGCACGCCTGGCGACCCGCAGAGACATTGGCGATTCGTGCAGACCTTCCCCTAGGGGACCGGACCTTGGGCCAGAACCGAGATCCATCCCGCAAACAAAAGCCCCCGGACTCCTGCCTGGGGCCTTGTCACTAGCTACTTGCTCAGACCATCAGCCGAGCAGGCGGTTCAACCTGCTGACAAAGTCGGCCGAATCGGCGAGCTTGCCCCCTTCGGCCAGAGCGGCCTGGCCGAACAGCACATGGGCGATATCGGCAAAGCGCTCGTCATCGCTCTCGTTCTCGGCCTGCTGGAGCAGGCGGTGATCTGGATTGATCTCGAGAATCGGACGGACCCTCGGCGCCTCCTGGCCAGCCTGCTCGAGGAGTCGCTGCAAATGGAGGCTGACCTGGTCCTCGCCGGTCACCAGGCAGGCCGGGGAGTCCACCAGGCGACGCGAGCGGCGCACGTCGTCCACCTGGTCACCAAGTGTCTCCTTGAGACGCTTGATCAACTTCTCGTGCTCGGCCTTCTCCTCCTCGGATTCTTTTTCCTCTTCCTCGTCGACATCGAGTGTCGCCTTGGTCACCGACTTGAGACTCTTGCCGTCGAATTCGGTCAGGTGGGCCATGAGCCACTCGTCGACCCGATCAGAGAGCAGCAGCACCTCGATCCCTTTCTTGCGGAAGATTTCCAGATGCGGTGAGGCGATCGCCGCTTGGTAGCTGTCGGCGATGATGTAGTAGATCTCGTCCTGGTCATCGGGCATGCGCTCGATGTAATCGGCCAGCGAAACCGTCTCGTCGCTGCCCTCACCCTTGGTGGAGGCAAAACGCAGCAGCCCGGCGATTCTCTCTTTGTTGCCAAAGTCTTCGCCCACGCCTTCCTTCAGCACGCGACCGAAGGTGTTCCAGAACCCGGCGAACTTCTCCGCTTCGTTCTTCGCCATCTGCTCGAGCAGCGAGAGCACACGCTTGACCGATCCCGAGCGGATCGTGTCGAGCACGCGGTTGGATTGCAGAATCTCACGCGAGACGTTCAGCGGCAGGTCCGCCGAGTCGATCACGCCGCGCACGAAGCGCAGGTAGCGCGGCATCAGCTTGTCGGCGTCATCCATGATGAACACGCGCTTGACGTACAGCTTGACCCCGTGGCTCTGCTCCGGCTCGAACAGGTCGAACGGTGCGCGCTTGGGGATGTAGAGCAAGGAGGTGTACTCGACCTTGCCTTCCACCTTGTTGTGGGCCCAGGCCAGCGGCGGCTCCCAGTCATGGGAAACGTGCTTGTAGAACTCGGTGTACTCCTCCTCCGAGATCTCGCTCTTGGGACGAGTCCACAGGGCGTTGGCATCGTTGACCATCTCCCAGCGCCCCGGAACCTGGGTCTCGTTGCCCTCGTCATCCTTCTCGGTCTTGGGCGGCACCCACATCTGGACCGGGAAGTTGATGTGATCGGAGTACTTGCGGATCACCGAGCGCAGTCGGAAATCGTCGGCGAACTCCTGCTGGTCGTCGCGCAGGGGTCCGCGCGCAGGGGCAGGACGATGCGCGTGCCCCGCTCGGGCTTGTCGACCGTCTCGATGGTGTACTCGCCCTCGCCGTCCGAGGTCCAGCGCACACCGTGCTCGGCGCCCACGCCGGCGCGACGGGTGGTCAGCTCGACGTGATCGGCGACGATGAAGGCGGAATAGAACCCGACGCCAAACTGGCCGATCTGCTGGAGATCGTGCGTCTTGCCGGCCTCGAGCTGCTCGAGGAATGCCTTGGTGCCCGAATGGGCAATGGTGCCGATGTGCTCAACCACTTCCTCGTGGTTCATGCCGATGCCGTTGTCATCGATGGTGACGGTCTTCTGCTCGGCATCGAAGGACACGCGGACCCGCAGGTCCTTGTCATTCTCGTACAGACCATCATCGGCCAATGCCTCGAAGCGCAGCTTGTCGCAGGCATCCGATGCATTCGAGATCAGTTCGCGCAGGAATACTTCCGGATTGGAATACAGCGAATGGATCATCAACCGGAGCAGTTGCGTGACCTCGGTCTGGAAGGCGTGCGTCTGTGGTTGGCTCATGTAAGCGGGTCTCCGTTAATCGCTCGGGGTTACGCGGGATTTCGATACGGTTCGACGACTGACGATGGCCGTCATCGACGCCAAGGAGATAGGGGCGGCCGGCCGGATTTCAAGTCGACTGGCTCAGAAAGTGATCCGCATCGGCAGGCCGCGCCCATCGAGGGGCGGGGCCGCCGGCAGGCTCACCCCACCGCCTTTGGCTTGTCGGCGGGCGCTCCAAAGCACAGCAAAGGCGTCGAGCATGTCGTCTTCCTTCACCCGCGAGCCGGCCAATTGCGCCACGGCCGACTCGATCGCCGGCATCCCGAACACACCGGCCACCACCGAGCGGCGGCGGTAGATGCCGTCGATCCGATGCTTGGATGCCGGCAGTGGTTCGCCGTCATTCAGCGCGAGAAAGGAGAGCTCCGGATGGACCTCCACCACCCGTTCTCGCCACTCCCGGCAATGTTGCAGCAGCTCGTCTAGCTCCCGCACCCGTGCGAAGAGATTCCAGGCCTGTGCCGAAACCCCTTGGCCTCCGGCCTGCCGGGAGTTCGCCGATGCCTCGGCGTGTGTCGCGGCATTCAGTGCCGGGCGTAATGGAGCAGGAAAGACCGACGAGGCGCGCGCACCGAGACGCTGACGGGCAATCTGATCACATCGCCGCGGCTCGTTTTCAGACAGCCCGATGGGCATGTCGATGCCTACAAGCCGAAGCCCGTCGAACTCGGCCAACAGCGACTGGAGGCGAGGCGCGACTACCGCACGCACTTCACCGCGAGGCCCGGATGCCATTGATTGCCCGATCGCCACCCAGCCACCGGGACAGCCGTCGACCCCCACCAACCAGGGCATGCTCATCACATCCGCCTCATCACATACCTCATCGAACGGCGAAATCCGGCGCCAGACAAAACAAAACCCCCGTCACCGGCAACGGTGCGGGGGTTCGATTGCTCTTCCGATCTGGGGGTTCGATCGGTCCAGCGGGGCTGAATCAGCCCAGACGCTCGCGGATACGAGCAGCCTTGCCGGTACGACCGCGCAGGTAGTACAGCTTGGCACGGCGCACGTCACCGCGGCGCTTGACCTTGATTGCGGCGATCTGCGGGCTGTAGGTCTGGAAGACACGCTCCAGGCCTTCGCCGTAGGAGATTTTGCGCAGCGTGAACGAGGAGTTCAGACCCCGGTTCCGCCTGGCAATGACGACGCCTTCGAAAGCCTGAAGACGCTCACGGTCGCCTTCCTTTACCCGCACGTCAACGGAGACCGTGTCGCCGGGGCCAAATTCCGGCACCTCGCGGGTCATTTGCTCGGCTTCGATTCTCTGGATGATCTCGCTCATTTTCCGCCACCTGTTATCAATCGCGTGTTCTGTTGCTGACCCGAGGCATCCTGCACGCCACCGAGCCAGTGTTTTTCCAGTGCCGCCCGCTCGTCTGCGGTCGGGCCATGTTCCATAAAAAGGTCCGGTCTACGCCGGGCCGTTGTCAGCACCGCCTGTTCGGCGCGCCATGCGGCGATCCGGCGATGGTCCCCGCTGCTCAGCACCGCCGGCACACCGCGCCCCTCCCACTCGGGAGGCCGTGTGTAGTGCGGATGGTCCAGCCGGTCGGC
Source organism: Halothiobacillus sp. (assembly GCA_011389965.1). GTDB lineage: Bacteria > Pseudomonadota > Gammaproteobacteria > Halothiobacillales > Halothiobacillaceae > Guyparkeria. Next base: position 30,899 of record JAABTF010000023.1, on the reverse strand, counting down.
CTCGAAGGAGTCCTCGACCACCGACTGGGCATCCCCGACCACGCCGGGCAGGCGGCGGGCGATGGCATCGATCACCACCATCGCGGCCAACTCGCCCCCCGAGAGCACCAGATCGCCCAACGAGTATTCGACGTCCACCCGGGAATCCAGTATCCGGTGATCGAACCCCTCGTACCGCCCGCAGACGAGCACCAGGGGCGCACGCCGCTCGGACCAGTCGGCAATCACGTGCCGATCGAGGCGCCTGCCCTGCGGCGAGAGCGCCACCACCAGCGGTCGGTCGCCGCCTTCCTGCTCGGCCACCGCTGCATCGATCGCGCCGGAAATGGGGCCGGGCTGCAGAAGCATCCCCGGCCCGCCGCCAAACGGACGATCGTCGACGCGCCGATTGCGATCTTCGGACCAGCCACGCGGGTTGTAGCCCCGCACCGACAGCACTTCCTTTTCCAGTGCCGACCGGACCATCCCGCAGCGGTTCCCGGCCTCCACCAGTTCGGGAAACAGGGTCACCACCGAAATCTGCATCAGAAGTCTGGGTCCCAGTCGACCTCGATCCGTTTGGCATCCAGATCCACGTCCTTGATCACTTCGTCGGGCAAGAACGGAACCAGTCGTTCGCGCTCACCCTCGACCACCAGGACGTCATTGGCGCCGGTTTCCATCAGCTCCCGGACGGTGCCCAGCACCTGTCCGGTTACGTGGACCACCTCGCAACCCACCAGGTCGCGCCAGTAGTACTCCCGCGGCCCGGCCGGGGGCAGAGCGTCGTGCTCTACCAGCACTTCGGCGCGGGCCAGCGCTTCCGCCCCGTTACGGTCGTCGACCGAGGCGAATTTGGCGGTGATGCCTTTGGGCGTCACCGACAGCTTGTCTATCCGCGCCGCCTGGACTTCACCTTGCGCCGTGCGCAGATAAACATCCCGGTAGCGCTTGATGTTCTCGGCCGGTCGCGTATAGGGATGCAGCCAGACCCAGCCCTTGATACCGTAGGGCCGACCAAGCTGGCCAACGACTATCGGATCGACCGGACCGTTTACGTCAGTCACAGGCCACTCGCTTTCATGTGACGAGGTGCCCGCACGACTTACTCGGCAGTCGCAGTTGCCTGCTTCTTGCTCTGGCGCACCAGTGACGCGACACGCTCGCTGGTCTGGGCACCGCGCTCCTGCCAGAAGGCCAGGCGGTCGAGGTCCAGACGCAGGCGCTCTTCCTGACCACGGGCGACCGGGTTGAAGAACCCGAGGCGCTCGACGTAGGAGCCGCTGTCACGCGCATTGCGCTTGTCGGTGACTACGACGTGGTAGAAGGGCTTCTTTTTGGCACCAGTACGAGCCAGACGAATCTTGACCATAACGCTTAACGATTCCTGTTGGATATGTGACTGCCAGACTGCGCCGCGAACGGCGCCTTCGGCCAACCGGCCAATCTCGCAGCCCCGGCAATTCACCGGGGGAAATTCAAGTGGCGCGATTTTACGGGTTTTTTCCGAAAAATAAAGGCCTGCGCCGCGCCGATTTGCAAATCGGCGCGGCGAGGGGATTGAAAACGACCCGATCAGGCCGTGTACGGATCTCGGAGAACGATGGTTTCCTCGCGATCCGGACCGGTGGAAATCTGGTGCACCGGCACGCCGGTCAATTCCTCGATCCGGGTGATGTAGTCACGAGCGGCCTGCGGCAACCCATTGAGCTCCTTTACACCGACCGTGCTCTCCTGCCAGCCCGGCATGGATTCATATATCGGCACGCAGCGCGAATAAGTATCGGCCGAGAAAGGTGCACTTTCAATGCGTTGCCCATCGATCTCGTACCCGACGCAAATCTGCACCTCTTCCATTCCGTCGAGCACGTCGAGTTTGGTCAGGCACAGGCCGGAGAAACTATTGATCTGCACGGCGCGACGCAGGGCCACTGCATCGAACCAGCCGCAGCGGCGCGCCCGCCCGGTAGTGGAACCGAACTCGTGGCCACGTTCCGCCAGACGCTCACCGATGGCATCGTCCAACTCGGTCGGGAACGGTCCACCACCGACGCGCGTAGTGTACGCCTTGGTGATACCAAGCACGTAATCGAGCTCCAGTGGACCTACCCCACTGCCGGTTGATGCGCCACCGGCGGTCGTGTTCGACGAGGTCACGAACGGATAGGTGCCGTGATCGATGTCGAGCAACGTGCCCTGAGCCCCCTCGAACATCAGGTTTTTGCCTTCACTGCGCATGCGCGCCAGGGTGCCGGGCACGTCGCCAACCATGGGCGCGAGTATCTCCGCCTGAGCCAACAGCCGATCGAGAGTCTGCTGAAAATCGATCGCCTCGGCACCGAAATATTGGCGCAGGACGAAATTGTGATAGTCCAGCACCTCACCGAGCTTCGCCGCCAGCCGCTCGCGATGGAAGATATCCTCGAGGCGGATGCCGCGACGGGCGACCTTGTCCTCGTAGGCAGGACCGATGCCGCGGCCGGTCGTGCCGATCTTCTGCTCGCCACGTGCATGCTCGCGCGCCTTGTCGAGAGCAACGTGGTGCGGGAGGATCAGCGGACAGGCCTCGGACAGCATCAGGCGATCCGACGCGGGCACCCCACGCGATTCCAGCTGTTCGATTTCCTCGATCAGCGCATCGGGTGCGAGCACCACGCCATTGCCGATAAGGCATTTGACGCCTGCGCGCAAAATGCCCGACGGAATCAGATGCAGGACGGTCTTCTCGCCCTCGATCACCAGGGTGTGACCAGCGTTGTGCCCGCCCTGAAAGCGCACGACGGCGCCGACGTTTTCCGTCAGCAGGTCGACGATCTTTCCCTTGCCCTCGTCGCCCCACTGGGACCCGAGAACGACCACACTCTTACCCATGGTCCAATTCACCCATTAGCTGCCAAGTTTGTGTCTGTCCGTCCCCCGTGGGCGCCAGCTGAGTGGCTCCTGCCGGGATCGATGCGGATGTGGTGATAACGCGATGGCCCTGCCCGCGCAGCCGCTCGACTGCCGCGGTCAGCCCGGGATCGTTCAGGCGGGCGGGGGCATAGACGGTCTGGCGAGGCATGGGCTCCTCGCCCTCCACCAGCCCCAACAGGTCACGCAGATCCAGCGAGAAACCCAGCGCAGGACGCGAGCGACCGAACACCTGGCCGATATCGTTGTAGCGACCACCCCGGGCGATCTCACGACCAACACGTGGCGAATAAGCGGCGTAGACCAGCCCCGTCTGGTAGTGATAACCGTGCAGTTCCGACAGGTCGACCAGGACCTCGCCGACGGCACGCTTCTCCACGGCCTTGGCTACTACTGCCAGCCGCTGAAGCGAATCACGACCGGCCTCGTCAAGCACCGGCTCCAAACGCTCGGTGGCAGCCGCCAGGGTTTCCTGCCACGGCCCGTGCAGGCCGCACAACGACTCGATCGAATCGGCCAGTTCGGCCGACAACGACCAACTCGCCAGCAGTTCGCGGATCTCGGGGACGGCCTTGCGGGTCAATGCATCGCGCAGACGGTCTTCCTGGCTCGCGTCGAGGCCGGATGCTCGCACCAGCGCCCGATAGATACCCACGTGCCCCAAGTCGAGGATGAGCCGCTGGCAGCCACCGGCCGCCAGCGCCTCGCCCATCAGGGAAATCATTTCGACGTCCGCCTCGGGGGCATCGCTGCCGAACAGCTCGGCGCCCACCTGCAAGGGGGCGCGCGAACCGCCCAGCCCGTCGGTCTTGGCACGGATCACCGTGCCGATGTAACAGAGACGGCGCTCGTCGACCGGCGGCAGGCTGTGTGCATCCATCCGGGCTACTTGGGGAGTCATGTCGGCCCGCACCCCCAACTGGCGCCCCGACATACCGTCGGTAACCTTGAGTGTCTCCAGGTCCAGGTCCTCTCCCGTGCCCACCAACAGGGTGTCGATGAACTCGACCATCGGCGGAACGACCAGGTCATACCCCCAGCGATCGAAGGTCTCAAGCATCCGGGCACGGACACGCTCTATCCGGCGCGTCTGCGCCGGGAGCACTTCGTCAATGCCGGCCGGCAATATCCAGGGAGACTGATTACTCATGCGTTAGCTGGTTCAAATATTTTCGAGATGAGAGCGGGCGCCGCCCGCAAAAAACCGGACGACCTGCCATGAAACCGACGCGCTCGGGCACGTCACGGGGCAAAACCCGAGTATTGTAAACGCCGCACACAAAAAACCCCAGCCCGGGCTGGGGTTTGTGATTGCGTGTACGAAGAAAGCGACAGCGATGGTTTGCGGCTGATCAGCCCCACACCCAAAGCACGAGCCCTGCCAGCAGCACCACCAAGGCGATGCCGCGCAACCGTGCATCCGGGGTCAGTGCGATCTGGGCGACCGCCTGACGATAGAGCCGTGGGCTGATGAACGGCAGGGCCGCCTCGATGATCAACACCAAGCCGAGCACGCGCAGCAGATCGTCCATCATGCCTGCACCGTTGCGCCAGTCATCCGCTTAGCGTGCCGGCAACGCGGATCCGGAAACGTCCGACTGAGCCGCGGCGGTGCCGTTCGGCGAGCGGAAATAACGGAAGAACGGGCTGTCCGGACTGAGGACGAAGGTATCGCCGCCATTGGCGAAGGCCTTGCCGTAGGCCTGAATGCTCCGATAAAAGGCGAAGAACTCCTCGTCCTGCGAGTAGGACTCGGCATAGACACGCGCCGCCTCGGCATCACCATCACCTCGAATCTCGTCGGCCTCACGTTCGGCCTCGGAGACGATGACCACCCGCTGACGATCGGCGTCGGAGGTAATCCGCTTGGCCTGTTCTTCACCACGTGAGCGGATCGCCTTGGCCACCGTGGAACGCTCCTTCTCCATCCGCGAGTAGACCGACTGGCGCACTTCCTGGGGCAGTTCGATGCGCATGATGCGTACGTCGGTGATCTCCAGGCCCAGCCCGGCAATGTCCTCGTTGGTGGTATCGATCACGTTGCGCATGAACAGATCCCGATCTCCGGAAACCACCTCGGCGATGGTACGGCTGGAAATCTGGCTCTTCATGCTGTCCTTGACGATCTGGTTCAAGCGACTCTCCGCCACGGACTCACGACCCCGGGTCGCCCGGTAGAAGTCCGACGGATTGATGATGCGCCACTTGATGTAGTAATCGATGATCAGATTCTTCTTCTCGCTGGTCAGGAACCGCTCGGGCGGCGTGGACAAGGAGAGAATCCGCATGTCGAACAGGCGCACCGAGTTGACGAAGGGCAACTTGAAGTGAAGCCCCGGCTCGAAATCTGTCTCGACAATCTCGCCAAGACGGAACTTGACGCCTTCTTGGTATTCAGCCACCTGGAAGGTCGCGGTCGCATAGAGGAACACGATCACGACGATGATCGGCAGCAAAAGCCGTGTGACCCAATTCATTCTGACCCCCTCGTACGCAGACCGGAGCGGTTGTTGTTGGAGGTGCCCGTGTCACTGCCGAAGCTTTGACTGGTGGACAGTGACGGCACCGCCAAAGGAGCCACGTCGCGACCCGTGTCGAGGTTCCTGGTCGCAGAACCCTGGACACCTGCTGGCAGGTTGAGGATGTTGCCCGAATTGGCCGGGTCCACCAAGATCTTGTTGCCCGTGGCCCTTGGCGTAGATCTCGCCGAGCGTGTCGACGTAGATGCGCTCGCGGGTGATCGACGGCGCGATCTGGTAGGACTTGAGCAGGGCGTTGAAACGCGCGACCTCACCTTCGGCCTGGTTGATCACGCGGGAACGATAACCCTTGGCCTGCTCGAGGACCTGGGCGGCATCACCACGTGCACGCGGCACCACCTGGTTGGCGTAGGCCAGCGCCTCGTTGATGTAACGCTGCTCGTCCTCGCGCGCCCGGATGGCGTCCTCGAAGGCCGACTGGACCGCCTCGGGCGGCTGCACGTCCTGCAGGTTGACCGAGCGTACGGTCAGACCAGTGTTGTAGGAGTCGAGCAGATCCTGCATGCGTGTGCGCACGGCATCCACGATCTCAACCCGACCGTCGGTCAGGACATAGTCCATGCGACTGCTGCCGATGACTTCTCGGATCGCGCTCTGCATGACGTCCTGAAGCGTGCCGTTCGGGTCGCGAACATTGAACAGGAACTCGACCGGATCACGTACCGTGAACTGGCTGGCCAGATCGACGTCGACGATATTCTCGTCGTTGGTCAGTACGGTCATGTTCAGCTGACGGTCACGGTACTCGTCGACGTTGACCGTGATCACGTCGGAGATCGGGTAAGGCAGATGCCAGTGCGGGCCGGGGCCCGCCGTGGTGCTGTACTTGCCGAACTGGAGCACGACACCGCGCTTGCCTTCGTCGATGATGTAGATGCCCGAAAGCAGCCAACCGATCAGGACGATGGCGAGGATGGCGAGGATTCCCTTGCTCCCCCCAGCGTTGCCCATGCCACCGCCACCGAAGCGGTCTTTGAGGCGCCCGAGGGCGTCGTCGATATTGGGCGGTTTTTTGCCCCCTTGGCCGCGTGGGTTCGACCAGGGATCCTTACCGCCACCTGGCTCGTTCCAGGCCATGGGCATACTCCAGTGATTGCCTGCCGGGATTCGGCAGAGATAGGTATTCAACGCGACTCGATCTTTTTATTACCCGCCACGCGGGTCGACACAGGCCAATTGGCCCGCGAAAGACAGCGACAGAGTGTAGTGTTCGTGGCCGACAACCGCAACCGGGATCAACCCCGGGCGGCCCCGGCGGCAACCGCCTCTTCCCAAGGCTCGGGTCGCCGCTCGACAGCGGGATCGAGCACGAAGTCCGCCAATGCCGGCTCCTTTTTCAGCAGGTGTCCCCAGCGGGCTTCCGGCAAGGCAATGTCGAGCTGCCATCCGGCCTCGTCGCATTCCTCGGCCTGGACTGCCCCCTCACCCTGCAGCAGGGCATAGAAGCGTCCATCGGCCATGGGGATGAACAGACGGAGCCGCACTCCCTTGGGCTCCACTCGCTCGACCAGTGCCTCGCCCAACGCCTCGATTCCCTCGCCCTCCTTGGCCGAGACCCAGACACGCGCCGGCTGGCCGTGCTTGTCACGATCGACACGCACGCCCTGCTCTTCAAGCTGGTCTATCTTGTTCATCACGGTCAGTCGCGGCATCGAGCCGGCACCGATCTCCTCGAGAACGGTTTCAACATCTTCAATCTGGCGATCTCGCTCGGGCGACGAACCATCCACGACGTGCAACAGCAAGTCGGCCTCGAGGGTTTCCTCAAGGGTGGAACGGAATGCCGACACCAATTCGTGAGGCAGGTGGCGAATGAAACCCACCGTGTCGGCGAACACCACCGTCAATTGCGGATTCAACTCCACGCGCCGGAGGGTAGTGTCGAGGGTGGCGAACAACTGGTTTGCTGCAAAGGCCTCGGAGGTAGTCAGCGCATTGAACAATGTCGACTTGCCGGCGTTGGTATAGCCAACCAGTGCGACGGTGGGCACGTCCGACTGCTGGCGACCCTTGCGGCCCTCGGCGCGCTGACGCCGCACCCGGGCGATGCGTTCCTTGAGCTGCTTGATGCGACCGCCCAACAATCGGCGGTCCATTTCCAGCTGGGTCTCACCCGGCCCGCGCAGACCGATCGAGCCACCCCGCTGGCGCTCCAGGTGAGTCCAGCCACGCACCAGGCGGGTGGCCAGGTGGGAAAGCTGCGCCAACTCCACCTGCAGCTTGCCCTCGTGCGAACGGGCCCGCTGGGCGAAGATATCGAGGATCAGGCCGGTGCGGTCGAGCACGCGACACTTGACCAGCGCCTCGAGATTGCGCTCTTGCGATGGCGAGAGCTGGGCGTTGACGATCACCAGCTCGGCCTCGTGAGCGGCGACCATCTCGGCCAGCTCCTCGGCCTTGCCCTTGCCGACAAACAGGCGCGGATCCGGGGTCTGCCGATTGACCACGCTCTCGCTGAGGATCTCGGCTCCGGCGGAGTGGACCAGCTCGCGAAATTCCGCCAGATCCTCGTTGGAATCCACGGAACGCTGCTCGACGTGCAGCAGCACGGCCCGTTCACCACCCTCGTGGCGTTCAAAAAATTCCATCTAGTTTACTCGTCACCTCCATGGTCAGCCGCTTCCCCCTTCGGCTCCGGGTCGATATTGACCGGGCGGGTGGGCACGATAGTGCTGATGGCATGCTTGTAGACCAGCTGGCTGACGTTGTTCTTCAGCAGCGCTGACGTTGTTCTTCAGCAGCACGACGAAGTTGTCGAACGAGTCGATCTGACCCTGCAGCTTGATGCCGTTGCGCAGGTAGATAGACACCGGAATATGTTCACGCCGCAACGTGTTGAGAAATGGTTCTTGCAGTGACTGGCTTTTGGCCATGGTGCTTCCTCTTGTTTGATTATCCGGCCGTTTCTACCGACCGGTCGGCCGTTCTCGGCGGCCTGGGAGTGGCGGGCCGACCCTGCCCACCGGAACAGCGGGATGGCACTGGATATGGGGACGCCCGCCACGAGTTCAATGCCGCCATTGCCATCAGTGTAGTGTGCCTGCGGTGACATCTCCGCATGCCGAAGACCGTCTTGCCCGCCCCATCAAGAGTCCCCACCCCGGGCAAAGTTCAATATGAGCGACTCGATCGACTCGGTTTGAACAGCATCCAGTGCCCGCCAGCCCGGTGCCGCACGCAGCCAGGTTCGCTGTCGCTTGGCCAGTTGACGGGTCGCGGTGACTGCCTTGCGCCGCATGGTCTCGAAGTCGCAGTCGCCGGCTAGATAATCCCATGCCTGACGATACCCCACGGCTCGGATCGATGGCAGCCCCGGGTGCAGGTCACCCCGCTCGAACAAGGCACGCACCTCGTCGAGAAAGCCGGCTTCCAGCATAAGATCGAAGCGCTCGGCCACCATCTGGCGGGTGTGCGCCGTGGTGCGTGGCCACAGGGCCACCTGCAGGATGCGCTCCCCCTCCAGCGGGGAGCGCGGTGGGTTCTCCCTCTGCCAGTCGGTCAGGCTGCGGCCGGTGCCCAGATAGACCTCAAGCGCCCGACCGATGCGCTGGGGGTCCGTGGCATGGATACGCGCCGCCGCCTCGGGGTCCACCTGGGCCAGCCGGGCGTGCATGGCCGGCCAACCCAGCGCGTCGGCCTTGGCTGCGACTTCACCGCGCACCCCGGGGTCGCTCGCCGGGAGTCTGGAAAGGCCCTGCAGCAAGGCCTGGAAATACATCATGGTGCCGCCTACCAGCAAGGGCAGCCGGCCGGCCGCCCGGGCGGCCGCGATCGCGGCGGTGGCATCACGGCAGAAACGCTCCACACTGTAGGACTCGGCCGGGTCACATATATCCACCAGGGCGTGCGGGTAACGGGCGAGCAGATCGCCATCCGGCTTGGCCGCGCCGATATCCAACCCTCGATAGATCATCACCGAATCGACCGAGATAATCGACAGGGGCATGCGATCGGCCAAACGCATGGCCAGGGCCGTCTTGCCCGAGGCCGTGGGTCCGGCGATCGCCACGATCGGCAGATCGCCCTCCCCCGCGGCCCATGGCGTATCGCCCCGGCTCATCATTGCCCCCGCATGAACCAGCGATCCAACTCCGGGATGCTGATCGCCCGCCAGGTGGGCCGACCGTGGTTGCACTGATCGGAGCGGTCGGTGCGCTCCATGTCGCGCAGCAACGCGTTCATCTCGGCGATCTACCGAGCCGTGACAGGCCATGGTCGACAGGATGGCGTCGATGCGCTCGTCGACCACCGTGAGCGAGACCTCGCCCGCCTCCAACGGCAGGCGGCGCAGCTCGGCCAGCATGTCGAGTGCCAGCTCCTCGATGTCCGACTCACGCAGCATCATGGGCACTTCGCGCACTCGCACCCGCTCGGGGCCGACCCGATCGAGCTCCACACCGGCGCGGGCGAATGCCTCGCGCCAGGCCTCGAAGGCATCGGCCTCCTCGGGAGAGACCTGCATATCGACCGGCAACAGCAAGGGCGCACCGCTCAGTCCTTGGCGCCGATGGCTGTCCTTGAGCCGCTCGTAGGTGACCCGCTCGGCGGCGGCATGCGCATCCACGATCACCAGACCGTCGCGATTGCGAGCCAGGATGTAAATTTCGCCCAGGTGGGCCACGGCATAGCCCAGTGGCGGGATTTCCTCGTCGACGGGCAGGGGTTCGGCCACGCCGCCCGGGGCACCCGTCGCCTCCGGCATCCCACGGCCCTGTGCCTGACCCAGCAAGGAAAGATATCCCTGACCGGCCACCCCCGAAGAAGGGCCGGGACGGTATGCCGGCGCGGCCTCGAGGACGCCCGACGGCCCCTGCGGCGCCTCGGCATCGTTTTCGTGCGCCTCGACACCGGGGACCGCAGTGCTACCGCGCGGGGTCGCCAGCGCCCGGTGCACCACCTGAAAAAGAAAATCATGCACGCCGCGACCATCACGAAAACGCACCTCGGCCTTGGTGGGGTGGACATTGACGTCCACGGCCGCCGGATCGAGACGCAGGGAAAGCACATAGGCAGGATGGCGGGCGTGGTGCAGCACGTCGGCGTAGGCCCGGCGCACGGCATGGGCGATCAGCCGATCGCGCACCACCCGACCGTTGACGAAGAACAGTTGCTGGTCGGTCGAGGCGCGGGCGTATTGCGGGCTGGCCACCAGGCCTTGCAGGGAGAAACCCGACGCACTGGCATCGATGCGTCGCGCCTGGTCGAGAAAGCCCTGCCCCAACACAGCGCCGATGCGCTGTTCGATTCGCTCGTCGTCGACCGGCGCCAGGTCGAGCACGCGCCGTTCGTTGTGGGTACAGGTGAAGGCGACCGATGGATTGGCCAGCGCCAGGCGCCGCAGCAATTGATCCACGTGACCGAACTCGGTGCGCTCGGTGCGCAGGAACTTGCGCCGGGCCGGCACGTTGAAAAACAGGTCGCGCACATCCACCAGCGTCCCCGCCTTGGCAGGCGTGGGGCGCGGCTCGTCGATCTGGCCCGGGGCAATCTCCCAGCCGTGCTCGGCATCCGGCGTGCGCGACACCAGCCGCAGTCGCGAGATGGACTGGATGCTGGCCAGCGCCTCGCCGCGAAAACCGAAGCTGGCAACCGCCTCGAGGTCATCGAGGTCGCGGATCTTGCTGGTGGCATGGGGGGCCAGGGCGAGCGGCATCTGCTCGGGCGGCATGCCGACGCCGTTGTCGCGCACGCTCAGCTGCTTGACGCCACCAGCGACCACCCGCACCTCGATCCGGTCGGCACCGGCGTCCAGCGCATTCTCCACCAGCTCCTTGATCACGCTCGCCGGCCGCTCGACGACCTCGCCGGCGGCGATCTGGTTCACCAGGGACTGCGGCAGTGCGCGGATTTCGGGCATGGGACTCCGACGAGTGAAAAGTCGTCATTGTCACCCGCCTGATCCGGGCGAGACAAGCGCCTTGTCTGTTCAGAGCATGGCGTAGCGAGTGCCCTGCGGCGCATGGGCGACGTAGTAGCTGTTCACGCCAGCCAGAATCGACTGGGCGATCTCGCGCTGGTAGGCACGGGTGCGCAAGCGCCGCTCTTCCTGCGGGTTACTGATGAACGCGCTTTCCACCAGGATCGACGGGATGTCCGGCGACTTGAGCACGGCAAAGCCGGCCTGCTGGACCTGGCGCTTGTGCAACTGGGCGACGTTGCCGATCTGGCCCAAAACGCGGTCGCCGAAATCGAGACTGCTCTCCAGGGTCTTGGTCTGCGCCAAGTCCAGCAGAACCGAGGCAACATCCTCGTCGTGGCCCGAAAGGGACGCCCCGCCGACGAAATCGGCGCTGTTCTCCTTGGCCGCCAGCCAGCGGGCCGCCTCGGAACTGGCGCCGTTCTGGCTCAGGCAGTACACCGAAGCGCCCTTGGCCGAGGCCAGCCGGAAGGCATCGGCGTGCACGGAGATGAAGAGGTCGGCCTCGTGGTCCCGCGCGATCTGGGTGCGCTTGCGCAACGGGATATAGCGGTCGTCCGACCGGGTCATCACCGGCCGAAGCCCTGGCGTGGCAGCGATCAGGTCACGCAGCTGCAAGCCGATATTGAGCACGATATCCTTTTCCCGGGTACCCCGCCGGCCGATGGCGCCCGGATCCTTGCCGCCATGCCCCGGATCGATGGCGACCACGAGCTCGCGAAAACCGCTCGCCCCCGACCGCAGGGTGGAATTCTGTTGCGGGACGTCGGGCCGGTCGGCCACGACCGTGTCCCGACCGCCGCCATGCGGCAGGTCGATCACCAGACGATGCTCACCCCCGTCGGTAGGCGGCAGGATGATGATCTGCGGGCGGGCCCGCTTCTTGAGGTCGAACACCAGCCGCAAGTCGGTGCCATGACGCACCCCCACTCGCATACCCTTGACCACCGGCGAGTCCGGAGCACTGGGCAGAGCCACATCCCTGAGCTGGGTCGAACGCAGGTCGACGACCGCGCGCGCCGGGTTATCCAGCAGCAGGGTGTCGAAATCAACCGGCGCCGAAAGACGAAAGACATAGCGCGTGAAGCCGTCGTGGCGCCCGGCCTCGACGCGGGAGACCCTGACCGACCGAGCGGCGAGTGCTGACTCGGCAAACGGCAGACCGAACGCGGCCACGCCGGTACCGACCGCCGAACGCAGGAAGCGCCGCCGATCGGCATCGATCGCCACGGATGCGGAGTGAACAGACTGGGTTGGCTTGTTCATGTTTCCACCTTCCACCTCTGGCAACACAGCCCCAAGATCATGTCACGAGGACACGGTAGGTACAGTGTGCGCCAAATCGGATTTTTTTCAACAAATGCAATCAGATACAGCCAACTCCTGAGGCGGATACGAGATCCGTATTTACAAAATATGGCGGCACTGAAAAAACAAAACCACAACATGATGTGGTTTTCTAGGTGTTGAAAAAAGACAACAGACCGCCCGGAAGGGCTGGCGATCAGTGACCCGACAGGCGACGAAGCCAGTCGGCCCCGGTCAGGGTCACGGGCGAAATGGTCACGTCGCGATGATCCGGGTCGGCCGGATCACCTTGAAGAAGCAGGCACAGATCAGCACTGAGTTCGCCCCCCGCCTGGCTGAGCCATTCCACCAGGAGCAGCGCCTGGTCGATTTCGTCGCGCACGCCGAGGTAGTCGAGTTCCTCGGGGTCGCCAAGGCGATAGAGATCCAGGTGCAACACCTGTTCTGGTCCGGGGGCACGATCAATGGCGTACGGTTCGACCAGGGTGTAGGTGGGACTGCGAATGGTGCCGGTCACCCCCAATGAACGCAGGAACGCGCGGGCGAACGTGGACTTGCCGGCACCCAGTTCGCCTTCCAGGGACAAAACGCCCGAGTCAGGCGCTTGGGAGGCCAGTTCGCCGGCCAACGCTTCGACCGCGGCCTGGTCGAGACCCGAGTATTCCACCTTCCCGTTCACGACGCAGCCTGCCCATCTGCAGCCTGGCCATCTTCGGCCTCAGCCAAGCGCCAAGGGGACGCGCCGGGGCGTTGATGCCCATTGATCAGGGCGCGAATCGAAGTCGACAGATCACCGGCCGCCGCCCCCCAGCTGCCATGGGCATCCGCCTCCACCTCACCGGCGACGGCATGGACGCTGACCGCCCCTTCCACCGCGGCGCTCATCGGCAGGCCCATGGCCAGCAGGGCCGCGATCAGGCCACTGAGAACATCACCGCTCCCCGCGGTGGCCAGCGCCGGGCCACCGCGTTGGCACACGGACAGATAGTCGCCGTCGGCCAGAATACTGCCCGCCCCTTTAAGCACAACGGCGCAGCCGTAGGACGCGGCAAGCCGACGGGTAGCACTCAGGCGGTCGGCATTGATCTGGTCGACACCACACTCGAGCAGGCCGGCGGCCTCGCCGGGATGCGGCGTAATCACCGCCTCGCGGTTTCCCAACGAGCGCGAACCGAGCAGGCGCAAGGCATCGGCATCCACCACCATCGGCACCGGGCAGTCTCGCAGGCCGCGCCAGAGCTCCATCGCCCAGGCGTCGCGCCCCAGCCCCGGTCCGATCGCCACGGCGGTCGCCTCACCCAACAAGCGCAACAAGTCTCGCTGGGATTCCACCCCATGGACGATCAACTCCGGGCGGCCGATATTCAGGGTAGCGGCATGAACTGGGTGGGTGGCGACGATCACCTTACCCGCCCCGCCTCGTAGCGCGGCCTCGGCCGCCAGTCGCGCCGCGCCCGGCATGCCGCGGTTTCCCGCCACCACCAGCACGGTCCCGAAAGTCCCCTTGTGGCCGTCCGCCGGCCGGGCCGCCAGCCGCCAGCCGCCATGCAACAGGGTCACGCCCCCACCGGCATCAGCCAGTGGCCACCCCAGATCGGCCAGCACGCGCTCGCCACAGGCCGCCACCCCCGCGCCCGTGACCTGACCGATCTTGCAGCCCAGGAAGGTGACGGTAAGGTCGGTAAGGTCGGCACGCAGGGTCAGCGGATCGACGGCCCCGGTATCACAATGCAGACCCGAGGGCGTGTCGACGGCCAAAAGGCCCGGGGGATGCGCACCCCGCAGATCAAGACCCTCGGCCACGCGCTGCATGAACGTGGCGGCCGCGCCCTCGATCGGCCCCGTCAGCCCGATACCGAATAGGGCGTCGACCACCACATCGGCCGAACCCAGGGCGGCGTCCACCGCACCGAGCTGATGGCGAACCTCAATTGAGGGCCATTCCTGGCGCAATGCCGACCAAGCCCGCGCCGCGCTCTGGCGGAATTCCGGCTGTTTCCAGCCGAGCAAATCCACCTGCAGGCCCGCCTGGTAGGCGAGTCTGGCGATCACCAACCCATCGCCGCCGTTCTGCCCGGGACCGACCAGCACGGCGACGCGCCCCACGGTGGGCCAGCGACGTTGCAGCTGGTCGAAAGCCGCCGCGCCGGCCTGCTCCATCAACCCGTAGGGTTCGACACCGTCGGCAAACAGGGTCTGCTCGTGGGACACGATCGCCTCGACCGGATACGCCCGGCGCAACGACGCCGCCCCCTCGTCACGAAACACGCGGGGCGGGACAAGATGGCGAGCCTCTGACATGGGGTTATCCGAGGATGTCGGGGCGGGGCAAGAAGCCGAGGGCATCAAACACGCGATTGAGCGTCGGTCGCGCCCGGGCAGCAGCCCGTTCGGCCCCCTGGGCGAGGATGGCATCGAGGCCCGCCTCGTCGGCGCGGATTTCGCGGTAGCGGGCCGTGATCGGCTCGAGGTGGGCGATCACCGCCTCGCCAGTCTCGACCTTGAGCTTGCCATAGCCCTCTCCGGCCAAGCGTCGCTCGATCGACTCGACCGATTCGTCCCCAAAGATCGACAGCAGAGTGAGCAGATTCGAGACTCCCGGCTTGTTTTCCGGATCGAACCGGATGTCCATGTCCGAATCGGTCACCGCCTTCTTGAACTTCTTGAGGATCTTCTTCGGCTCGTCGAGCAGGGCGACGTAGCTGGCCTCACTGGGATCGGACTTCGACATCTTGGTGGTCGGATCCTGCAGCGACATGACCCGCGCCCCGGCCTCGGCGATAAACGGCTCGGGCACCGTGAAGACATCACCATAGAGCTTGTTGAAACGCATGGAGAGATCACGGGTGAGTTCTAGGTGCTGCTTCTGATCGGCACCCACCGGCACGTGGGTGGCCTGATAGAGAAGGATGTCGGCAGCCATCAGCACGGGATAGTCGAACAGACCCGCATTGATGTTGGCCTGGTGGCGTTGCGACTTGTCCTTGAACTGCGTCATGCGCTCGAGCTCACCCATGTAGGTGTAGCAGTTGAGCACCCATCCCAGTTCGGCGTGCGCGGGCACATGGGACTGGACGAACAGGGTGCTCTTATCCGGATCGAGCCCGCAGGCCAGATACAGCGCCAGGAAGTCGTAGCAGCGCGCCCGGAACTCCTTGGGGTCCTGCCGGACCGTGATCGCGTGCAGGTCGACCAGCATGAACAGCGCATCGTGACTGTCCTGCATCTTGACCCAGTTGCGGATGGCGCCGACGTAGTGGCTGATGAGCAACTGGCCGGAAGGTTGGATGCCGGAGAGCACCACCGGCGTCTTGTCTTGACTTGGCATAGGCTTGTCGTTGGCTGTCATGCGTTGGGTTAGGGGTCGATCCATGCACACCCGGCGGGACCGTGCGGGGCGGCCATCATAGCAAAGGCCGCCGCCGAACATTTCGGCAGGCCGGTCGGCACCGACCACGGAGGTGATCACCGATGAAAGCGATTCTCTTCGACATGGACGGCGTGCTCTACGAGGGCGAGCGCCCGATTCCGGGTGCGGCACGGACACTCGCCTGGTGCCGCGAGCATGCGATCCCTTTTCGATTCCTCACCAACACCACCTCGCGGCCGCGCGAGGCACTGGTGAAAAAACTCGCCAACATGGGCATCACCGCCGAGGTCGACGAGATCGTCACCCCGGTCGTCGCCGCTACCGACTGGCTGCATCGCCACGTCGACGGGCCGGTGGCGACGTTCCTCCCCGAGCGGACCCGGGAGGAATTCGCGGACCTGCCACTCGCACCGCCCCATGCCGACCGTGCCGAGGCCGTGGTGGTCGGCGATCTGGGCGAGGGCTGGGACTTCCCCACCCTCAACCGCGCCTTTCGCCTGCTATTCGACCAACCCGGCACCCCGCTGGTGGCTCTTGGCCTGACCCGCTACTGGCGGGCCGAGGACGGCCCCCGACTGGATGCTGGACCCTTCGTTCGCGCATTGGAATATGCCCTGGAGATCGAGGCCGTCGTCATGGGCAAGCCCGGCAGTGGGTTCTTCGAGGCGGCGCTAGAATCGCTCGGCATGCCGGCCTCGGCAGTGGTGATGATCGGAGACGATATCCGCAGCGATGTCGATGCCGCGATGCAAGCCGGCCTGCAGGCCCTCCAGGTGCGCACCGGCAAGTTCCGGGAAAGCGACCTCGACCTCGGCATCCGTCCGACCGCCGTGATCGATAGCATCATCGACCTGCCAACCTGGTGGGAACGGCATGCACCAGGCCAAGAGGACCACGCGGAACGGCCCGAACAACCCTGAAGGGGCCGCCGAGCGGTCGGTCACCACGGCAGGGCCTCGCCAGTATGTCACCGAGCAAGCCCCATGCATCGGCAGCGGGACAGAGCAACGAGCCCCGGTGCCCTACTCGCCTTTGACTGCATTCCGAACAGCCGCGATGCATGACGCTGGGCGCTCGCAGTGGATGGCGTGCAGGCCCTCGCTGCGGGCGCGCATCACGTGATCCTCGCTGTCGTCGACGAACATGGCCTCGGATGGGCGGCACCCCAATTCCTCCAGCACGTCGCGAAAAAGGCTGATGTCGCGTTTGCCCTTGCCGAGGTAGTAGCTGTTGAACACGCGATCGAAGTGGCGATAGATCCCGTCGCGCCGGTCGAGCTCGTCCAGCCAGTGCGTTTGGTCGGAGAGGATGGCCACGGTCTTCCCGCTCGCGCTCAGTTCGTCGACCAGCTCAAGCATCTCCGGCCGGACGACAAAACCGCGCATGACCTCGTCACGAAAGGCCTCGAACGTTTCGGGAAAGGGCATCTTCTCCTGCAAGACTCGCCAGAAGTCTGCCTCCCCGCCCCGCCCGACCACGAAACCGGACTCGTAGACTGCATCCATGGCCTGGCGCGGCAGCTCCTCCGGGTCCAGGCCATGACGGCGGGCCGCGGCCTCCAGGGCCCGGCGGAATCCCTCCTCGGCAATCACGCCGCCGAAGTCGAACAGTACACAACGGATCACTGAACTCACCTCCGATCACGAATCAACCGAATCCATCAGACATTCGTCATGAACCTTACGCCCTCCTTATGCAGGACGGCAGCCGGACCGGCCGGTCCTCTCTCGGCAGGACCAAGAGAAGACCCCGCATCAGCCGTCACCGCTGCAGACTGCCACCGCGGGTATCTCCTTACTTTTGCCCAGGGGATTGCCTAGACTCAAAGCTATCATGAGCACTGCTGGCTTTCCCCTTTCTCCCGACGCGAACGCATCGCGCCCGGCAACCGCCACGGGGCCACCGGCGTGAACGCCGAGCAGTGGGCCATTTTCGGCATCCTGGCCGTCACGCTGGCCCTGTTCGCCTGGGGACGCTGGCGATATGACATCGTCGCCCTGGTGGCATTGCTGGTCGCGGCTGGCGCCGGACTGGTGCCTACAGAAGAAATGTTCTCCGGACTGGGCATCCCGCCGTGGTGACCGTGGCCGCGGTGCTGGCCCTGAGCCGCGGACCGCTGAATGCCGGCGTGGTGGATATGCTGGCCCGATCGCTCACGCGGGTGGGGACCGTCCCTGGATGCAGGTAACCGCCCTGACCGGCGTGGTGGCCATCGCCTCGGGCTTCGTCAACAATGTCGGCGCCCTGGCGCTGTTCATGCCGGTTGCCATCTGGATGGCTCGCCGGAGTGGGCGATCGCCCTCCCTCCTTCTCATGCCATTGGCCTTCGGCTCCCTCGGCTCCCTGTTGGGCGGCACGCTCACGATGATCGGCACCCCGCCCAACATCATCATCGCCACCTACCGGGCCGAGGAAGTCGGTTCGGCGTTCGTCATGTTCGATTTCCTGCCGGCGGGGCTGGCCATCACCCTCTCCGGCCTGGCCTTCATCGCCCTGGTCGGCTGGCGACTGACGCCCCAGCGTCGACGCGCCGACGACTCCGACGAACTGTTCGACATTTCCTCCTACCTGACTGAACTTCGCGTCCCCGAGGACAACAAGTTCAGCGGACTATCACTCCATGATCTGCTTGCCGCGGTGCAGGAGGAGGCGGACGCACTGGTGGTCGGGCTCGTGCGCGAAGACAGGCGAACCGAAGTGCCCTCCAGCCACGAGGTGCTGCGGAGCGACGACATCCTGCTGATCGAGGCGGATTCGGACAGTCTGAAGGCGGTCATCGACATCACGGGGTTCGAACTGCCCTCACGCGACCAGGGCGACGAGCAGGAGGAGGACGCCTCGGACTCCGATACGCCCGACCGCAGCGAGTTGACCCTGATGGAGGCGATAGTCACCCCATCCTCCATGCTGGTCGGCAAGACAGCCGCCCGGCTCGATCTTCGCGAGCGACACGGCATCAACATGCTCGCAGTGGCTCGGCAGGGTCAGCGTTTGCGCGAACGCATCGACCGCATCCGTTTCGTTCCCGGCGACATCCTGTTGCTGCAGGGCAGCGAGGAGACCCTGCAATCGACGCTCAACACACTCGGCTGCCTGCCACTGGCCTCGCGTGGGCTGCGAATCACCCAACCACGGCGAGTGCTGTCGGCCAGCGCCATCTTCCTCGCGACACTGGCATTGGTGGCACTGCAGATCGTTCCGGCTGCAATGGGTCTGGTCGGCGGCGCCGTGGCCATGGTGCTGGCCCGCCTGATCCCCCTGGGAGAGATCTACGACAGCATCGACATGCGCATCATCGTCCTGCTGGCCGCCCTGCTGCCCGTGGGACAGGCGCTCGAGACCACCGGTGGCTCCGGCCTGATTGCCAACGGGTTGCTGGACTTGGCGGCCACGGCCTCGCCGGCGGTTATGCTTGCCATTCTGATCACCACCGTCATGTTGCTCTCGAACATCGTCAATAATGCGGCGGCAGCCGTGCTGGCCGCCCCCGTGGCGATCCAGTTGGCCCAAGGCATGAACGCCTCGAACGACCCGTTCCTCATGGCTGTGGCCATCGGGGCCTCCTGCGCGTTCCTCACCCCGATCGGGCACCAGTCCAACACCCTCGTGATGGAACCGGGCGGCTATCGTTTCGGCGACTACTGGCGCATGGGCCTGCCTCTCTCCCTGCTTGTCGTCGCCGCTGCGGTCCCGGCCATCCTTTGGGCCTGGCCCCTGTGACAGTTGACAATCCAACCGGTGCTTGCCAAGCCGGCGAGGTTCTCTTATCATACGCGGCCTTTGAATTGACCTGCCCGCGTGCCGGCCGCCTGGAAGGCCAGACACCTCGGTACGCGCGCCAACCAGACGAGTCGCTCAGGAGACAATCATGGCCCGAGTTTGCCAAGTAACCGGGAAGCGCCCGGCGGTCGGTAACAACGTATCGAATCATGGCCCGAGTTTGCCAAGTAACCGGGAAGCGCCCGGCGGTCGGTAACAACGTATCGCACGCGAACAACAAGACCCGGCGTCGGTTTCTGCCCAACCTGCACAAGAAGCGGTTCTGGGTAGAAAGCGAGCAGCGGTTTGTCAGCCTGCGTGTTTCCAGCCACGGGCTGCGCACGATCGACAAGGTCGGCATCGAGACGGTCATCGCCAAGATGCGTGCGCGCGGCGAGAAGGTCTGAACACCGCTCACCAAATAGTAAATAGGTAAAAAGACATGCGCGACAAGATCCGACTGGTATCTTCTGCTGGCACCGGCCACTTCTACACGACCGACAAGAACAAGCGCAACATGCCGGAGAAAATGCAGATCAAGAAGTATGCAGATCAAGAAGTATGATCCGGTAGTACGCAAGCACGTGATCTACAAGGAAGCCAAGATCAAGTAAGCCGTTGCCGCTCGACCGGGAATCCGGTGGAGCACGGCACGTTACTGATCGGCCCGAGACGGACCCCGCGAGGAATCTCCCCGCGGGGTTTCTTCATGTTCAGTCAACCATCGGGAGCCTCGCCATGCCCGAACTTCCCGAGGTCGAGACCACCCGTCGGGGCATCGAGCCCCATGTGGCCGGCCGGCACATCGAGAGCGTGACCGTGCGCGATCCACGCCTGCGCTGGCCGGTGCGGGACGACCTGGCCGAATTCCTGGCCGGTCGCCCCGTGGAAGCGGTGGAACGCCGCGCCAAGTACCTGCTGCTTCGGCTCGACCACGGCGAGCGGGTGCTCATCCACTTGGGCATGTCCGGCAGCCTGCGCCTCGATGATCCGGCCAACCCGCCACGCAAGCACGATCATGTCGAGTGGCGACTGGACACCGGCAAGGCCCTGCGCCTGCACGACCCCCGCCGCTTTGGCGCGGTGCTTACCGACCGAATCGATGCCCCCCACGAGCGACTGGCCAGCCTGGGCCCGGAACCGCTCGACGCGGTCTTCGACGGCCCCTACCTGGCCGAGCGGCTGGCTGGCCGGCGGGTGGCGATCAAGCAAGCGATCATGAATGCCGCCATTGTGGTAGGCGTGGGCAATATCTACGCCTCGGAGGCACTGTTCCTGGCCGGCATCCATCCATGCCGACCGGCCGGCAGCCTTGGCCCGAAGGAGTGCGCGGCCCTCGCCGAGGCGATTCGCCAGGTGCTCACCGCCGCCATCGAGCAAGGCGGCACCACCCTGCGCGACTTCCTCGCCCCCTCTGGCGCTCCCGGCTATTTTCGCCAGACCCTGAATGTGTACGAGCGCGGCGATGCGCCTTGCCGGCGCTGCGGCGAGCCGATCGAGCGCATCGTCCTCGGCCAGCGTTCGACCTGGTTCTGCCCGGCATGCCAGCCGGAAAGCTGAAGCGGTCAGAGCTCGGAGCGATGCCGACAAGGTCGGCACCGGCAACAATCATTCCGTCGGCCTTCTGATTGCTGATGCCTTCTCTCCGACGCCTCACCCTATTCCGACTCAATCTCCAGCAATTCGCGGACGATTGCGTCGACTTCGGGCGTGTCCCAGATGATGCCGGCATTGACTGAGTAATGGATGCGGCCGTCGGCGGCCACCAGGAAGGAAGTGGGGAAGGCAAAGGCACCGTAGCGCGCGGCCACCTCGCCGTCGACATCCACCGGCACGGGGAAGGAGACGTCGAAGTCCTGCATGAACTCTCGCAGGTGCTCAGGTGATTGCTTGAAGGCAATGGCGTAGATTTTCAGCCGGTCAGGATAACGCTGCGCCATGCGCTCCATCGAGGGGATCTCCTCCACGCATGCCGGGCACCACGTGGCCCAGAAGTTGACGATCTGCACGCCGTCGAAGTCGTCCTGCAAACGCTGCGTGTCGCCCTGGAGATCCGTCAGCTCGAAATGGGGGGCAGGCTCGCCGTCCACCGGCTGCAGCCCGGTCTGCCGATCGATGGGGGTGGTGCGCTCCGGATCGAGATCCCGCACCTCATCCTCATGGTCGGCCCCAGCCAGAAGCGGGATGGACTGCAGGATCTGCCCGGGAAGGGCCTGGGTCGCACGCGCCTCGGCGGCATCCATGAGATCTTCCAGCCCCTCGAGCGATTCGAGACGGGGCTCGTCGAGATGCAGGTAGTAATAGTCACGCACGTCAGGAAGCAGGCGGAAAAACACCGGGCTGCCGGCGGCAAGCAAGCGCTCACGCAGCTCCAGCAGGCGATGGCGGTACACGCCCCGCTCCGGCTGCAAAACCATCACGGGCAGGTTGGTGGCATCCACGATGGAGAACAGCTCGGGGTCCTCGCCGGCCACCGGCGCCCCTCGGTACAGGCTGGGGAAAATCAGCACGGCCCCGGCCAGTTGCGATGCGTCATGGGTGCGCTGCTGCCACCAGCGCATGCCACGCAGCACGGGCACGGCCATACGATCGGCCCCGACCACGACTGTGGGCCGCCTCTCCCGCACGGCGCGGGAGATCAAAGAACCCACGGGAGCTCCGTCTACACGACGCACCTCGACATCGGACCGCGGCAGGAACAACGAATCCATCAGGTCGACCATCCAGACTGTCGCCCCCTGACGGGCCAGTTCATGGGCCACGCTCTCCGGGCCGGGCAGCTCACCGTACTGGTTGACCACCCAGAGCACCAGCGGGGCATTCGACTCGCCACCGCCCTCGGGCTCGATCACCCGGACATCGAGCAGATCACCGCTCGAGGCGACCGGCAGCCTCATGTCCGCCAGTGCCGGGGTACTGAGATACCACGCCCCCAGCAGCCCGATCAGGCATCGCCAGCCCACCGACAAAGCGCTCTTTCGCATAAACATCACCCAGCGCCGACGATCAGATCCTTAGAATGCTAACAGTTGATCCCACATGACACACTCGTCTTCCGCCGTCTTCGAAACCCGCATTGAAGGCCTTGAACCGATTCATCGCGGCAAGGTGCGCGACCTGTACCGGATCGACGAGGAGCGCATGCTGATCGTCACCACCGACCGGGTTTCCGCCTTCGACGTGATCCTGCCCACACCGATTCCCGACAAGGGACGCGTACTCACCGAGATATCGCGCTTCTGGTTCGAGAAAAGCAGCGGGCTCGTTCCCAGCCATCTCTGCGACGACCAGGATCTGGCCAAGGTCATCCCCGACGCAGAGCAGCGTCGTCCACTCGAGGGGCGCAGCGTGATCGTCCGCAACCTCAAGGCGTTGCCTATCGAGGCGGTGGTACGTGGCTACCTCATCGGCAGCGGCTACAAGGACTACCAGACCACCGGTGCGGTCTGCGGCATCGCCCTGCCCGAGGGACTGCAACTGGCCGACAAACTGCCCCAACCGATCTACACGCCGGCAACCAAGGCCGACGTGGGCGACCACGACGAAAACATCGACTTTGCCGAAACCGTCAAGCTAATCGGTGAGGATTTGGCCAATCAGGTTCGCGACACCGCCATGGTGCTCTATCGCATGGCCGCAGAGTATGCCGCCAAGCGCGGCATCATCATCGCCGACACCAAGTTCGAGTTCGGCCTCGACGAGGCCGGCCGCCTGCATCTGATCGACGAGGCCCTCACCCCGGACTCCTCGCGATTCTGGCCTGCCGACCAGTATCGCCCGGGAATCAGCCCACCGTCGTTCGACAAGCAGTTCATCCGCGACTGGCTGGAGACGCTCGACTGGGACAAGACCGCCCCCGGCCCGGCCATCCCCGACGAGATCGTCGAGCAGACCCGCGAGCGCTACTTGACGGCCTATCGCCGGCTGACCGGCGAGGACCTGCCCGGCATCGCATGAGCACGGGCACCCATGACTCGCGCGGCTGGGTCGTACTGGCTACCGACACCGGCGTGGGCAAGACGGTGGTCTCCTGCGCACTCGCCCGGCTGTTGGGCGAACAGGGCCTGGCTGCCCGGGTGAGAAAGCCGGTGGAGACCGGCTGCGAGGCTCGCGACGGCCAACGCCTCCCTGCCGACGGCGTGGCCCTGCAGGCGGCCGCCGGCAAGCGCGAGTCGCTCGAGACCGTCTGCCCGATCCGCTATCTCACCCCGGTCGCCGCCCCCGAGGCCGCGCGACGCGAGGGGCAAGCGTTGCGCTTCAAGCGCGACTTGGCCCCAATTCTCGATCAATCTCTGGCCGAACTGGCAACCGAGGAACGCCTGATCATCGAGAGTGCCGGCGGACTGCTCTCGCCGCTGGCAGACGATGCGCTGAACGTGCGCCTGGCCGAATACACCGGCCTGCCGGCATTGCTGGTCACCCCCGACCGGCTCGGCACCTTGTCGAGCACGCTGGCAGCCGCCGAATCCCTCGAACATCGGGGCATCCCGGTGGCCGCGATCGTCCTTAACCGGCGCCCCCAGGATCCGGACGATGCCGACACGCCGGACAACCACGCCTCGCTTGCCGAGTGGCTACCTCGGCTGGTGGCGCACCCGCCCCCGGTGCTGCGTTTCGATGGCCGACCCGAGCAACTGGCACCACTCCTGCCACCCTGACCGATCCGGATAGATCGTGGCCCCCTCCCACCCGGCATGACTCGAGTCGTCGGGCTCTTGTTTTTCTGCGCCTCCCCACATCAACTTCTTCGATACCGATAACAGAAAAACTTGCCATAAGTTTTTTGTATCGGCCATAATGCCGGCACCGAAATCGGTCGGGATACTCCGCCAACCGACGGAATCATCAGGCACGAAGGAGGCATGATCATGTCTGCAAGTACTCACCGAACCAGCCAGCGACTAGGCGTAGTCCTGGTTGCTGCCGTCTGCTGGCTGGCTGCCCTGCCGTCCCAGGCGGAATCAGCGCAGCCCCCCGTTCCCGAAAGAGGCCTGATGGCCGCCCAGACCTGTGCCGGCTGTCACGGCACGCAGGGCGAGCTGGGCGACTCGGCCTTCGTGCCGCTCGCCGGCATGTCGGCAGAGCGATTCACTCAGGCCATGCGGTCGTTCGCCGACGACTCCCGGCCGTCGACGCTGATGGGGCCGCTGGCGCGGGCCTTCACCGAGCAGGAAATCGAATGGATGGCCGATTATTTCGCCGCCCAACCGGCCCCCGCCCCCCTCAACCGCAGTGACCGAGAGGAGGACGACTCATGACCTCACGCCGCGCATTTCTCAAGCTGGCCGGCGCGACCGGCGCCGCTACCTTCTCGCCGCTCGCCAGCGCACAGTCCAAGCCCAGGGTCGTGATCGTCGGCGGCGGAGTCGGCGGTGCGACCACGGCCAAGTACCTCAAGCTCTACGCCCCGCAAGTCGAGGTGACCATCGTCGAGCCCAAGCGGGAATACCAGCGCCCCTACGGTTCGAGCGAGGTCATCACCGGTCAGGCGACCATGGAGGACATCACCATCTCCTACGCCGCGCTGGCCAACCGCCACGGCGTGCGCTTCGTCCATGACCGCGTCACGGCGATCGACTACGACGCCAAGCACGTGCGGACCAGTGATGGCACCACCCTCGATTACGACCGGCTGGTCGTCTCGCCAGGCGTGTCCTTCGATTTCGACGCGGTCGACGGCCTGACGCCCGAGTTGGCCGAGCAGCGACTGCCGCACGGCTGGGATGCCGGCGACCAGCTGCTGGCACTCAAGAAACAACTCGAGGCCGTGCCGGAAAACGGCACCGTGGTGATCGGCCCGCCGCCCAATCCCTACCGCTGCCCGCCGGGGCCCTACGAGCGGGCCGGCCTGATCGCCCAGTGGCTGCTGGATCGGGGCGACACCTCACCGCGCGTGATCATCCTCGATCCGAAGAACGGCTTTACCACCGACGTCACCATGCTGCAGGCCTGGAACCGCCTGTATCGCTTCAACATCCCGGCGCCGGCACGCGGCAAGTACAGCGCAGAGGAACTCGCCGAGATGCCCGATCACGAGAACCCGGGCCCGATCGAGTGGGTCATGGGTGATCTGGGTGGCCGGATCCTGGGGGTCAACGCCGAAACCATGACGGTCGAGGCCGAGGCGGGCACCTTTCAGGCGGACATGATCAACATCGTGCCGCCGCTGAAGGCCGGGCAGGTCGCGATCGACCAGGATCTCGCCGACGAGTCGGGCTGGTGCCCGGTCGATCAGCGGACGTTCGAGTCCACCCGCCACGCCGACGTGCACGTGATCGGTGACTCCTGCATCGCCGGCGCCATGCCCAAGTCGGGTTACGCCGCCAGCAGCCAAGCCAAGGTGCTGGCCATACAGCTCAAGGCCCTGCTGGCCGGGAACGGTCCGGTCGAGCCGGTGTTCCAGAACACCTGTTACGCCCTCGCGGGCAACACCGAGTACGGGATGTTCGTCGCTGACGTATTCCGTCTGCAGGAGGGCCGGATCACGCGTGTCGATGAGCAGCGCTTCCTGCCGTTCGACGCCACTCCGATGCAATATCGCCTCGCCGCCCTTTACCAGCACGCCTGGATGCAGAGCTTCAGCGATGATTGTTTCGGCTGACGCAACCAATCACCGGTCTGGCAGTCCCCGGGCCGTCCAGTGTTCTGAGAGGAGGATCCCCCAATGGATCTGATCGGACTTTTCCCGACCTGGTACGAGCCGCTCATCGGCAGCGGCTGGGTCATCGGCCTGATCGCCACCATCCACGTGCTGTTCTCGCACACGGCGGTGGGCGCGGCGATCCTGTTCGCGGTGCTCGCCTATATCGGCGTGCGCGACGACCGGCCGGAGCTGATCGACTTCATCAAGAAGTACGGCCTGTTCCTGCTGGTGTTTTCCTACATCCTCGGCTCGATCACCGGGCCGGGCATCTGGTACTCGACCACGGTGGGCAGCCCGCGGGGCATCTCCGCGCTGATCCACAACTTCGTCTGGAAGTGGGCCACCGAGTGGGTGTTCTTCGTCATCGAGGTGATCGGCGTCTACATGATGGTCTACATGGCGGGCAAGCTAGACCGGCGCACCTACATGAAGGTGGCGATCATTTTCGGCCTGACCTCGTACACCACTATGCTGGCGATCGTCGGCATCCTCTCATTCATGATGATGCCGGGTCGCCCGGAGCAGTGGTTCGCCGAGGGCGGCTACCTGTACGGTTTCTACGGCCCGAACACCTTCGCCCAGTTGGCGATCCGGACCGCGTTCATGTTCACCATGACCGCCGTGGTCGGCGGCATCGTCGCCGCGGGGCTCAAGGACGCGGCCTTCAAACAGTGGTTGCTCAGGCGGCTGGCGATCGTCGGCGGCCTGTCGGCCATCGTCGGCATGTCGCTCTATCCCTGGTACCTGGGGACGCTGCCGGGCATTGCCCACCTAGTGATGGAGAACCGGTTGCCGGACTACTTCACCCCGTCGATCCTGATCGTACTCGGCGCCATGCTGGCCTACTTCGCCCTCACCTTCATCCGCCCGAAGATCGTCACCGCCACGCTGGCCGGCTTCGCCACGCTGGCGATCCTGGTGCTGGGACTCTGGCCGGGCGAGACCGTCCGCGAGTCGGTCCGCAAGCCCTATATCGCGGGACAATACCTGTATTCCAACCAGGTCATCGGGCATGACGTGCCGGGCATGGGCGTGAAATCCGAGATCCCGGCCCTGCAGAAAGCAGGCTTCACCCAGGCCCATATCTTCTGGCCGGAAAGCCAGCGCGAGATCACCCGCGAAAATGCCCCCGAGGTGGGCCGCAGCCTAGCACTCACGGCTTGCAGCAATTGCCACTCGCTGTCCGACACCGGCATCCGGCCGCTGAAGAACTACTTCCCGAAGCAGGCGGATATCGAGGGCATCAAGACCTATCTGCTGGGCGCCCTGTCGACCGGCAACACCATGTACATGCCGCAGATCCCGCTGAAAGAAGCGGAAGCCGAGGCGCTGGCCGTCTACATCGCCAGCCTCAATGACCCCGATGCCGTGAGCCGCTACCGGGCCGAGAGCCAGACGGCGCAGCTCGACCATCGTTCTGACGAGGAGGACAAGTAATGGATACCGCCATGCTCTATGCCCTGCGGGATCCGCTGGGCGTACCGGCTCACCCGGTCATCTTCCTGGTGCTGGCCGTGCTCACTTGGGCCCTGCACATCGCGGCGGTCCACGTT
The DNA here is from genome assembly GCA_011389965.1 of Halothiobacillus sp. GTDB lineage: Bacteria > Pseudomonadota > Gammaproteobacteria > Halothiobacillales > Halothiobacillaceae > Guyparkeria. Next base: position 2,920 of record JAABTF010000023.1, on the reverse strand, counting down.
CTGCTCGGCTCGTCGGCACTCGCCATCCGCGGGGCATTCTCCGCGCAGGATCACTGGCGTCGTCTGGCCGATGCGATGGTCAACACCGCCAAGGTGGCCGTCTCGGTCGCCATCGTCATCGGGGTCGCACCATTGCTGTTCGTGCAGGTGATCTACGACCCGTTCTGGTACACGTCCAACGTGCTCTCCGCCTGGTGGGTGATCGCGTTCATCTTCATCCTGATCGTCGCGACCCTGGCGCTGTTCATCTTCTACGCGATGAACTACGAGATCCGGCACAAGAAGGTACGTGCGCCCAGCGCCATGATCATCGCCATCATCGGTTTTCTGGTCGTCGGCTTCATCATGCATGCCCTGTCGGTGCAGACCCTCGAGCCCGACCAGTGGCGCGAGTGGTATGCCCCCAACGGGGTGATCGACGCCTCCGGCCGTTCGATCCATGCCTTCGATCCCTGGCGTTTTGGCTTCTTCATCCTGCTGTCGTTCCCGGTAATCGGCATCTGGCTGTTCGGCTACCGCCGTTATCTCCAGGGTGCGGGCGAGAGTGATGCAGGCTATCTCGACTTCCTGCAACGCCTCGGCACGCGCCTGGGCGCCGTTGGCGGTGTCATTTCCCTGATCCTGCTGACCCTCTGGATGCGCGGCCTGCCGGAAGATATCAGTGACTTTGCCACCGGCATCTGGCCCATAGCCGCGGCCGCCGCGCTGATCGTGGCCGTGGCCTACCCGGTACTGCTCGGCAAGCGGCTCGACCGCGGCATGTGGGGTTACACGCCCGTCCTGGTTGCGACGGTCGCCATGATCGTCGTGGCCACGATGCGCGAGGCCGTGCGCTGGGTCACCCTGTTCGGGGTACACGGCTACAACCCGCTCGACTACAAGATCGCGATGGACTGGTACAGCACTGGCCTGTTCTTTCTCACCTTCGGGGTGCTGGGCGGCACCATCGTCGCCTACCTCCTGACCATCGCCTGGCAGGCGGGGCAGACGGAAGGCACGTATACGCCGTCTCGTGCCGTCAACCTGCTGGGTACCGCCGGAGTGGTGCTGCTTCTGCTCTGGATCGCCCAGTACTTCGGCTTCGGCCTCTGGACCGCCTACAAGTAAGGGAAGGTGACACGATGACAACTCAACAACACCATCGATCCACTCGCCACGCCCTGCTTGCCGGCATCGCGACCGTGGCGACCGTGGCCACCATGGCTCTTCCCACCACCGCGCTGGCTGCGACCGGCGCCGGCAAGACCGAGGTCGCCCAATGGACACCGGCCACCTGGCACGAGACCATGCGGACCATGCCCACCGGCGATGCGGCCCGGGGCGAAAAGCTCCACGACGACAAGTTCTGCGCCTCCTGTCACGGCAGCCGGGGCGAAGCACTTACCGGCAACTGGCCGCTGCTCGCCGGGCAGCGGGCGGAGTACACTTACAAGCAGTTGCTGGACTACGCGGAGCATCGACGCGCCGAGGATCAGCGGGCGCACATCATGAACGTCGCGGCCGAGGAGTTGGACCGCCAGGAGATGGCCGACCTGGCCGCGTTCTACGAGCAGCAGGGGCTCCCCGACGCGCCCAAGCCGGAAGATACCCATCCAGTCCACCAGCTGGTCAGTGTCGGCGACCCGACCCGGCTGATCACGCCCTGCGCGGCCTGCCACGGCAGCAATGGCTCAGGCGGCATCAACGAGTCGCCCACCCTGCGCGGCCAGCCGGAGGCCTACTTCATTCGCACCATGGCGCTGTTCCGTGACGGCGAACGCGGCAATGACGTGGCCCACGGCATGTCGCAGTTTGCCGAGCCCCTGACGGACGAGGAAATCGCCAACTTGGCGGAGTACTACTCAACCGAGGATGACGCGACCCGATAAGGCGGCATCCCGACGTTGACGGATGCAAGAAGGCCGTGCCCGGAGGCACGGCCTTCATTTTTTCCCGGCGAAGAACGCAGCAGCGTCGTTCAGCGCACCACCAGTAGCGGCACGTTGGCCTTCATGATCATCTTGGTGGTAGTGCTGCCCAGCACCAGATAACGAATCGGGCTGTGGCCGTAGGCCCCCATGGCAAGCAGGTCGATGCGCTTTTCCTCGAGATACATCGAGACCGCCTCGTCGACCTTGCCCTGGCGGATGGCCACCTGGGTATCGAAACCGGCCTTCTGCAGCCGGGTATTCGCGATCTGCATCTTGTCCCAATTGCCCTGCTTCTCCTCGCCGACCATCAGGAGGTGCACGGGCAGGCCCTGCAGCAGCGGCGTGTTGGCCGCCATCTCGACCAGCTTGTAGGCCGAGGGACTGCCGTCGTAGGCGATCAGGAAACTCTCCGGGCGCTTGAACTCGAGCGGCGTGACCAGGGTCGGCCGGTGGATCATCGACAGAATGCTCGACAGGTGGCTGCCCACGTGCATGGCCTCCATCTCGCCATCGCGGCCCTGCTTGCCGATCACCAGCATCTGCATGGCTTCCTGGAGCTCCAGAATCACCTCGGTGATGTCGCCGTTGCGCAGCAGCTCGGCGGGATCAGCACGGCCAGCAAGGCTCGGCCGCGCTCGCGCTCGAGCTTGCCGCGCTTTTCCTCGAGCTCGACCATCTCCTTGAGCAGCTTCTCCCGACCGCCCAGGGTCATGTTGCCGGACAGGTCGGTCTTGGAGGGGGCATGCGGGTTGCTGATCGCGTGCAGGAACGTCAGCGGTGCCTCGAGGGCTTGCGCGGCCCAGACACTGTAATCACAGACGGCCTCGGTGGACCGCGAGCCGTCGATACAGGCGAGGACCTGGTCCTTGTTGTCGCTCATGTTCTCGTTTCCCATTGGTTCAGTGCCCCATCAGCTTTTCGGCGGCGTCCGGCTTGTCGTGGACGGCGTGCTTGTCGACGATCGTGGCGGTGGCCTGGTTCATGCCGATCACCTCGACCTCGATACCCTC
>JAABTF010000053.1 GCA_011389965.1 Halothiobacillus sp. | reverse complement strand
TGCCGCACATAAGTCTGGGTCCCTTGCTGGGTGTTTTCGGGGTGGTCCGATTCTAGGGAAACTCTGCACGAATGCCATGCCACTCTGGCCTCGCGAGCCGTCCGTGCTCGGTGTTGCGTCAATCGACTGGCTATCGGGATGCCGGCGAGAGCCTTACAGGCCGATGATCCCGTAGCGGCTCAATTCCGGCTCCCAGTCGCGCCAGGCGGGGTAGTGGTGGGTCATGATGTGGTAGAAGCGGGCGTTGTGGCCGCGCTCGATCAGGTGGGCCAGTTCGTGGACCACCACCAGATCGATCACCTCCACCGGCATGCGCGCGAGCTCGAGATTGAGCCAGATGCGCCGGTCGCGGATGTTGCAGGTGCCCCAGCGGGTGCGCATGCGCCGGATGCGGTAGATCGGCGTCGACAGGCCCATCGCTCGGGCCCAAGGCTCGACGCGCCGCTCGAGCTGCTCGCGGAGCAGGCCGCGGCAATGCTCGCGCAGGGCCAGACGGGCGGTCTGGCAGGCGGCCTGCCTATCCTCCGCGCCGCAATGAATGCACAGGCGGTCCTCCTCAAGCGTGATGCGCGTCCGCCCAGCGGGCAGGGAGGCGCAGGTGGTGTGTTCGAGGATATGCGCCCGGCCCAACAGGTGGATGGAGTCGGGCAGGGTGGCGGCGCCGAAGGCAGGTGGCCGTTGTGCCTGCCGGGCCCGCTGACGCTCGATCCAGCGCGCCCGGTCGTCGATGAACGCCAGCACCTGGGCGCAACTGATCCGGCGTGGCGCGCTTACCCGCAGGGCGCCGGACTCGGCGTCCAGGCGCAGGTAGAGATGGCGAATGGCCTTGCGCGTGACCTGTACCTCGCCCAGCGGATGGGTTAACCGGCGGATCACGCGACTGCCTCCGCCGATGGGCGCTTGGCCACGGCCGTCCAAGCCAGGATCGTGGCTCCGGCCAGATAGGCGGCGAGGATCAGGGCGATCGCCTCCATGGACAACCCGCCGTCGAGGGCAAGCCCCATCGCGACGGGGGTGATCGCCGTCGACACGATCAGGGTGGCGTGAACCAGGGCGCGGATCGCCCCGAGATGCGCCACGCCGTAGAGCGTCGGCCACAGTGCCCCGAGCAGGGTGCCGGCTCCGCCCAGTGAGAGTCCCATCAGGGCCATGAAAAACCACGCGGCAATGGGATGGTTGAAGGTGGCGACGATGATCAACCCGCCTGCCATGGGCCAGAGGAAACCGCGCAGCACGGGACGCGCACCGTGGCGGTCGAGCAGTTGGCCGGCTACCAGCAGGCCGACCACATGGGCCGCGGCAAAGGCGGTAAAACTGCCGGCAAGCCATGCCATGCTCCAGCCCTTGCCGTCGGCGAGGGCGGCCAGGTGGAATAGCATGCCGGTCACGGTTAGCGGGGCGGCCATCATCACGGGGATGACCCGATAAAAGCGCCCATCACTCAGGACCTCGGCGCGGGTCCATTGCCGTGCGGCAGTGTGAAAGCTTGCCGGTTCCTCGGCCTGCGATTGGCGATGGGCGAGGTGCGCCCGCTCGCGCCGCGCTTGGCCTCGAAGCAGCCACAACAGCAACGGGATGGCGAGCAGCAGCATGAATGCCGCGGAAAAGTACCAGGTCTGTCGCCAGCCGATTGCCGCGACCAGGGCCACGGCAATGGCGGGCATGACCGCCTCTCCCAGCGGCAGGCCCTTGGCCGCGATACTCACGGCTTTGCCGCGATTGGCATCGAAATACCGTCCCATGCTGGTCGCCGATACATGCGTGAACAGGCCCTGGCCGCAAAAGCGCAGCAGGAAAAGCGCCAGTCCCAACATGGCGGCGGTCTGTGCCGAGGCGAGCAGCAGGCAACCCAGCGCCACGCCAAGGCCGACAAAGGCGACGAAACGGGGCAGGGGCATGCGGTCGAGCTGTCGGCCGGCCCAGATGATCAGCAGGCCACTGCCCAACGTGGCCAGTGAATAGAGCAGCCCGTATTCACCGTGGGTCAGGTTGAAGGCCGCGCGCAGTTCCCCGCCGAAGATGGCGATGTAGAAGGTCTGGCCGAACCCGGACAGGGTGGCGGCCAGAATGCCGAAGGTCAGGAACCGGGCATTGGCGAGAAAAAAGCGCGGGTAACTCGTCATGGGGTGCGCAGTGTACTCGAGCACGCCGGCCGTTCCCGTGCTTTTCCGGACAAAGATCAACGCATAACCCGAAGCGCGTCGCGAGGAGAGCCCGAGGCCCGATCGGGAGCCGTGGGGGAGAACCTGCGCTAAGGTCCGTGGTCATAACCCCACACTTATTTCGACCGGTGACAGAAAACCATGCTCAAGACCCTACGCGATCTGTTTGTTCCCGATGATTCCGCGTCAACCGAAGAGTCGACCCGGTCGGTGAACGCCGCCGTGGCCATCCTGTTGATGGAGGTGGCGCGTGCCGATTTCGACGTGGCCGAGGATGAATTGTCGATCATTCGCCGGGCCATGGTTGAGGACTTCGGGATGTCGCAAATCGAAGCCGACGACCTGGTGACCCACGCGGCCAGCGAGGTGGACGATTCCACCGGCTTTTTCCCGTTCGTGCGCGTACTAAATGACCACCTCGGCCCGGCCGACCGTCGCCGCGTGGTCGAAATGCTCTGGGAGGTGGCCTACGCCGATGCAGGAAAACACCACCTGGAGGAATCGATCATCCGCCATGTCGCCGAATTGCTGTACGTGCCGCACAGCGATTTCATCCGGGCCAAGGTGCGCGTGGGGGAGGCTGCCGACAACTGAGTTTGGGTGGTGAAAGTAAAGCCACCCAACACCGACCAATGCGGAGTTCGCGGTTTCGTGCCCACTCTGTGCTAAGGGTCCTATAAGGGCATTGAGCCCGTCTTCAATACGGCGCCGGGAGAAGCGAACAAACCCACGAGCCAGATGCGTCAATTATTCGTGCGGATTTTTCTTTGCTCACCTGATCGTCGATCAGAGTTTCCCTGCATGACAAGCCGTTTACAGTGATGCTCACAACTGTTTGGCAAGCTTGTCGAGCAAAGCTATCACCCTGGTCGATTCATGAACCAGCTCTCGGGAAATCTCTTCTCTCGAGTCGTCATCCTCGCTTGCCACCGAGGTATTCGACAGCTTCCACAAACGCCGCCCGAGCTCGTGGACCTTTGGGTGGGCTTCTTCGACAAGTTCGGTAAAACCGTTAAGACCGGAGAGCTTATCGCGGCCCTGGTTGTCGAGAAAACGCCCGAGACGGCATTGGTGGTGGTCCAGCACCTCCGATTCTTTGAGGTCGGATGCCCCAGTCGTGAGGTGTTGAATCAGGCGGTCGACCCAGCGCGCGTGGTCGTATTGACCCAGGGTAAGGGTCATTCTGGCACTCGCATGCTTTGCCAGCTCCGGCATGACTCGCGTCAACGACGTTTTGGCCTTTTCGTTGCTGTCGTTGAGTCGCCCGAAACTCTCGTTCAGCGTATCCATGTCGCTGCTGATCCGCTGGACGCTCTCGGCCATCTCCGCTGCCACCGACGACTGTTCCGTTGCCGCCGTGGCAATCTGTTCGGTGCTGTTCAGCGTCTCGGATGCGTCTTGAGCGGCGTCTCGAATGACTTCTCTGACAGAGGTTCGATAGGATCCGGTTTGTTGAAGCAGGTCGAGGCTCTCCGTCATTCCGGATTCGACCACTTTCGACTGGTTCTGTATTGTCCCGATCAATTCCTCGATCTGCCTGGATGTCTCGCCACTGCGATTGGCCAGCGATCGGACCTCTTCGGCGACTACCGCGAAGCCGCGACCATGTTCTCCCGCCCGAGCTGCCTCTATCGCCGCATTGAGCGCGAGCAGATTGGTCTGTTCGGCGAACGAGGTGACAGAGTCCGTTAACGAATGAATCTGGGAGGTGCGCTCCACGAACGTCTTGAGTTTTGCCCCGACGTCTTCCAGGTGGGCTTCGACGGATTCCAGACGATTGATCAGCTGATCAAGATCTGCCTCTCCCGCGGCAGACCGCTCCGCCGTTTTCTCCGCATGCTCGCGGGCATGCTCGCCGTATTCGCTCACCTGGCTTGCCGTATTGGCCATTTCTTCGATGGCTGTGGCTACCTGGTGCGTCCGGTCAACGGTATGCAACAGCGTCTTTTTGAATCCCAGTTGCTCTGTCGAGGCGTGGGTGACACTCACCATCGCATTCGTCGCATCTTCGCCGATTTGCTCCCATGTCCCACGTTGTTGTGTTTGATGATCCACAACCGGTTGAATCCACGCCGGAACATTTTTTTTCCCTTCGTGGTTGAGGGCGGCTTGCAGGTGATACGAGACCTTTTTCTCACTCAGCAGCATTGTCTGGCACCTTTCTTATCGTTTTCCCCGTTTTGTATTGACTTCGCCGGGCTGAAGCGGGTTATCGGCAAGATGAAGATTCACTTGAGCGGTGCTCCGTCATATGCGGGGAAAGTTGGGGGGCGGGTCAGTTAGCCTCAAGTTCCATCCAGCGCTCGAGGACCGCCTCGAGCTCCTGCTCGAGCTCGGTGACGCGGGCGAGCGTGCGTTCGACCTGGGCGGGATCGCCCTGGTAGAAGTCGGGATCGTTGATGGTGGTCTGCAAATCAGCCTGTTCGGCCTCCAGCGCCTCGGTGCGGTCAGGCAGGGCGTCGAGCTCGCGTTGATCCTTGTAGGACAACTTGCGGGCAGGAGCCTTCGGCTTGGCGGCGACCTTGGCCGGGGCGGCGGACTTGCGGGCGCTGGAAGACTCGGTGGCCTTCTGCGTGGCCCCGCGTTGATCGAGGTAGTCCTGGTAGCCGCCGACGACCTCCTCGATCTCCCCATCGCCCTTGAACACCAGCAGGCTGGTGACGACGTTGTCGAGGAAGGCCCGGTCGTGACTGACCAGCAGCAGCGTGCCGTCGTAGTCGGCCAACGCCTGCTCGAGGACCTCGAGCGTCTCCAGGTCCAAGTCGTTGGTGGGCTCGTCGAGCACCAGCAGGTTGGCCGGCTTGGCGAACAGCTTGGCCAGCAGCAGGCGGTTGCGTTCCCCACCGGAGAGCAGTTCCACCCGGGTGCGTGCGCGCTCCGGGGTGAATAGGAACTGCTGGAGGTAACCGATGCCGTGGACATTGCTGTTGCCCACCTCGAGGCGGTCGCCGCCGTCGCAGAGATTCTCGATCGCAGTCCAGTCGTCGCGCAACTGGGCGCGGTGCTGGTCGAAGTAGGCAATCTCGAGTTGCGAGCCGCGCTTGATCTTCCCGGAGGTGGGTTCGATCTGGCCGAGCAGCAGCTTGATCAGGGTCGACTTGCCGGCGCCGTTCGGCCCCACCAGCCCGACGCGATCGCCACGCAGGACCGTGGTGGTCAGGTCCTTGATGACCGTCTTCTCGCCGAAGGTCACGTTGACGTGCTCGGTCTCGGCGATGATCTTGCCCGAGCGCTTGCCCGCCTCGGCGGACAGCGCGACGCTGCCGGCCTTTTCACGACGCTGGGCCCGTTCGGCGCGCATCTGCTCGAGGTTGCGCACCCGGCCCTCGTTGCGCGTCCGGCGGGCCTTGACGCCCTGGCGGATCCAGACCTCTTCCTGGGCCAGGGTCTTGTCGAAGCGTGCGTTTTCCTGGGCCTCGGCATTGGCGCGTTCCTCGACGCGGCGCAGGTAGTTGGCGTAATCGCCGGGCCAGGTGGTCAGGTTGCCGCGGTCGAGCTCGATGATGCCGTTGGCCAGCCGCTTGAGAAAGGCCCGGTCGTGGGTGATGAAGACCACGGCGCCATTGAAACGGCGCACCAGGTCCTCGAGCCACTCGATGCCGGCGATGTCCAAGTGGTTGGTGGGCTCGTCGAGCAGCAACAGCTCGGGCTCGAGCACCAGTGCCTGGCCGAGCAGGACGCGGCGACGCTCGCCGCCGGACAGGCCGCGCACCGACGCGTCCGGGTCCAGCCCCAGGCGGGTGACCACCTCGTCGATCTTCTGCCCGGCCATCCAGCCGTCACGGGTTTCGAGCTCGTGCTGGAGCGTCGACAGGCGTTCGAGGGCCTCATCGCTGTCGGCGTGCTGAATCAGCTTGTGGTATTCGGTCAGCACGTCGTGCAGGTCGCCCAGCCCCTCGGCGATCACGGAATAGACCGAATCGTCGGTATCCAGGTGCGGGTCCTGCGGCAGGTAGGCGACCTTTGCGCCGGGCTCGAGCCGGATCTGGCCGTCATCGGGACGCTGGATGCCGGCAAGCATCTTGAGAAAGGTGGATTTGCCTTCGCCATTTCGGCCAATCAGTGCGAACTTGTCGCCACGCTCCATGGTGAGGTTGGCGTGGTCAAGCAGGGCACGGTTGCCGATGGCGAATTGCAGGTTTTCGACGGTCAGAAGGGGCATGGGCGCTGATTTCTAGATGGAAGTTGAAAGCGGGGAGAAGAAAGGCATTGTACGGTGTTTAAACGGCGGATCCGGGACAAAGTTCGCCGCGAAGCGTGATTCGAGGTGGATTATGCCGGGGTGCGAGGGCGGATGCCGCTGCGCGCAAAGGTTTAATGGGGCTGATGTCGGCCAGTTACAAGGCCGACATAGATGTTTGTCCCCGCTATCCGGGCGCAATCGGCCAGGCTGCCCCGTCAGCGGCGTTGCCGGAAAAACGCCGTGAGCATCTCGGCAGCCTCGGTTTCCAGGGGCCCGGTGTCGATGATTGGCCGGAATTGGTGCCAGGCGGCCCGGTTGAGGTCGATGGCACTACCGCAGGCCCCGGCTCGCGGGTCGGGAGCCGCGTAGACGATGCGCGCGATCCGCGCGTGCGAGGCGGCGGCCAGGCACATCGGGCAGGGTTCGAGCGTGACGAAGAGCGTGCAGTCGTCCAGTCGGTAGTTGCCCAGGCGCCTGCCGGCCTCGCGCATGGCGAGGATCTCGGCGTGGGCTGTGGGGTCGTGCAGGGCAACCGGACGGTTGTGCCCACGACCGATGATCTCGCCCTCACGGTCAACCACGACGGCGCCCACCGGCACCTCGCCGGCCGTTATCGACCGGCGTGCCAGGGCCAGTGCCTCTGTCATGTAATCGCGATCACGTCGTGTCATTCGTGATGTAGGCACTCTCAAATTTCATGGACTCGGTTTTCTCAAGATTTGGCAACTGACTCGGCCGGACGTCAGTTGGAGGGCAAGTTGAGTCGCTTCATCTTGCGTGACGTCGAGCTTGCGCAACGCCTTGCGCCGGAATTTGCTAAGGTCAGCACAAAGCCTGCCGAAAACACCAGCTTCGTGGGCTTTAAATATAAAGCGAGTTTAACAATCGTGTCATCGATCACTAACGCCTTGCAGGATTTGCAAAAGCAGTTTGCAGCCTCCCTTTCGGAACGTTTAGAGGCGATAGTTGGGCAATATCGAAAACTCAGCCTGTCGGGCTGGGAGCCCGCCGAAGCACGGATCTTGCACCACCAGCTTCACAGCCTGATCGGCAGCGCCGGGACCTTCGGCATGCAGTCACTCTTGACGGCAGCACGGAGGGTGGAAACCCGCCTCAAGGCCATCATCGATGACGGCACGCCTCCCAGTGAGGGAGTGTGGAGCGAGGTTGGCTCGGAACTGGTTCGTCTTGAACAATTGGCCAACAGTCTGCTTCATGTGGGGGAACCCATCCTCTCGGCACCGTCGATCCGGAAGCGGCCCAGTGCCGAGCCGAGGGTGTATCTGGTCGAAGACGACGTCGAGCAGTCGGATTACTTGGCACAGGCTCTGCGCGACGACGGTTTTCTGGTTGACGTATTGAACGGCTTGGTGGCTTTCCGCGCGGCGTTGCAGGACGCTGACATGCCGGACGCCGTCATTATGGACATAAAATTCCCCGAGGGTGACGACGCCGGCATCAAGATGCTGGAAGAATTTTGGACCGGACGGGAGCGTTGTCCTCCGGCGGTGGTCATTTCCGTGCGCGATGACCTTGATGCGCGCCTGGCGGCCTATCGAGCCGGCGCGACTCGGTACTTGCTCAAGCCGGCGCCGCCGGCGACGGTCATCGACCTGCTCGATGAACTGACCGGCCGCATCCCCCCGCAGCCTTACCGGGTGTTGCTCGTCGACGATGACCCGTTGTTGCTGGAGGCCCAGGCCGCCGTGCTTCGTGCCGCCGGCATGACGGTCGAGGCGCTTGGACAGCCGCGCAACACTTTGGCAGTTCTCGATTCGTTCCGTCCCGACGTGATGGTGCTGGACGTTTACATGCCCGAAATCAGCGGTCCCGAACTGGCCAGCATCGTGCGCGAGCGCGATGACAACTTGAGCCTGCCCATCCTGTTTCTCTCGGCCGAGACTGACATGAGCCAGCAGCTCCTGGCGCTCAATCTTGGTGGGGACGACTTCCTGGTCAAGCCGGTGGAGGCCGAACACCTGGTGTCTGCCGTGACCGCAAGGGCACGCCGCTCACGACAGAACGCCGCGGTGCAGAACCGCCTGAAAACCACCTTGTACGAGCGCGAGCGCGAGCATCAGGCGGTGAATTACCATGCCATCGTCAGCATCGCCGACGTGACCGGCAACATCATTTACGTCAATGACCTTTTCTGCCAGGTGAGCGGTTACAGCCGAGACGAGTTGCTGGAGCAGAATCACCGGATCGTCAAGTCCGATGAACATCCCCCCGCATTCTACCGCGATATGTGGCGCACCATTTCTCGTGGCGACGTGTGGCAGGGAGAGATCTGCAATCGGGGAAAGGATGGATCGGTCTACTGGCTGGAATCGACCATCACCCCGTTCATGAACGAACTCGGCAGGCCTTACCAGTACGTGTCCATCGGCACCGATATCACGGAGCAACGTCGTGCCGAGCAAGCCGCCGAGCATGCCAAGGAGCGTCTGCGTCGCGGCCAGATCTATTCCAATATCGGCACTTGGGAATGGAACATCGTCACCGGCGACCTGTTCTGGACTGAGCGAATCGCCGCGCTGTTCGGCTACCCCGGTGGCGATCTGGAAACCTCCTACGAGAATTTTCTCGGTGCCGTGCATCCGGATGATCGCCAGGCAGTGATCGACGCGGTGAGTGCCTGTATAGAAGACGATGCGCCTTACGACATCGAGCACCGCGTGGTCTGGCCGGACGGGACCGTGCGCTGGTTGCTGGAGCGCGGTGCGGTCCAGCGCGATGCCAATGGGAACCCTCAGAGCATGCTGGGGGTGGTGCAGGATATCGATGGCCGCAAACGTACCGAAGTGGACCTGGCCGAGCGCGAGCGGCAGTTGCTGGAGGCACAAAGCCTGGCGTCGATCGGCAATTGGCGCGCTGATCTCAGGACGGGCGAGTTGCTTTGGTCAGACGAAATCTATCGCATTTTCGGTTACGAGCCACGCAGCTTCGCTCCCAGCGTGGCGGCCTTCCATGCCGCGGTCCATTCGGAGGATCTCGAAGCCGTGCGTCAGAGCGAAATACGGGCCGAAAAGACGGGCCGGCAAGACATTGTCCACCGTATCCTCCGGCCCGATGGAAGCGTGCGTTATGTGCACGAACTGGCTCAACTGCATCTGGATCAATCGGGCAAATCGGTCGGCCTAATGACCGGTACGATCCAGGACGTGACCGAGCGGGTGGAATTCGAACAGGCACTGGTTGCCGCGCGGGAGGAGGCCGATCGGGCCAACCAGGCCAAGTCAGAGTTCCTCTCCAGCATGAGCCACGAATTGCGCACGCCCATGAACGCCATTCTCGGTTTCGGCCAGTTGCTGGAATACGACGACACCTTGGCCGAGGTACACCGGGATAGCGTCGACGAAATACTCAAGGCCGGCAATCACCTGCTCGAACTTGTCGGCGAGGTCCTGGACCTGGCGAAGGTCGAGTCCGGCAGTATCGACCTGTCTATCGAGCCGGTGGAGGTGTGTTCGGTGGTCGAGGAGTGCCTGGCCATGATCCATCCGCTGGCGGTCAAACGCAACATCCAACTGAGTCATCAGGGACTTGAAAACACGGCGGTTCGGGCCGACCGGACGCGTCTGAAACAGGTCTTGCTCAATCTGCTCTCCAACGCCATCAAGTACAACCACGAGGAAGGCACCGTCCGCCTCGAAGTGCACTACGCGGGCGAAAACCGACTACGTATTCAGGTGGTCGATAGCGGTAAAGGTATCCCTGCGGGCAAATTGTCGGGTCTGTTTGAGCCCTTCAACCGAGTGGGGGCCGAAACAGGTGGGATCGAAGGCACGGGTATCGGTTTGACCATTACCCGTCGCATTGTCGAAATGATGGGAGGCTCGGTAGACGTCAAGAGTGAAGTGGGTGTGGGCAGCACCTTCTGGATCGAACTCCCCCTGGAGACGTTGGCCGATACCGGTCAACGCCACGCGGGAGCGGAGAATGGCGGCCATGCCAGCGTCGCCGCTGATGGTCAGACCGAGCACATGGTCCTCTACATCGAGGACAATCCTTGCAATGTCAAGCTGATCGCCCAGCTGCTTGGCCGGATCTCCCACGTCAATCTCTTCACCGCCCATACGCCGGAACTGGGCATCGAACTGGCTTTGACGCGAGATCGG
>JAABTF010000121.1 GCA_011389965.1 Halothiobacillus sp. | reverse complement strand
GAGGCGCGGCTGGTGTGGGTCAGCGTGGTGCTGGTGGGACTGCGGATCGAGGACCCGGTATCCGGCCGGCTGACGCTCTGGCTGACACCCCGGCGGCTGGGGGCGGCCGGTTGGTGGCGTCTGCAACGGTTTCTCACCCTGAGCAAGCCGGGATGACTCTCTTGGCTGTCAGGCGGGGTCCGATGCCTGGCGCAATTGCCGATCGAGCTCGATCACCTGGCGTTTCAGGGCGGACGGGCTGTCGTCGTTGTCCAGCCGATAGTCGCTGATCGCCAGACGCGCGGCGTCATCGGTCTGCGCGGCCAGCAAGCCGTCCGCCTGTTCGGCATCCAGACCCGGGCGGGCCAGTAGCCGCTCGCGGCGCGTGGCCCGATCAGCGACCACCGTGATCACGCCATCGAGCCATTCCCGATAGGCAGGCCAAACCCGCGGTTCGGCCAGCAGGGGCACCACCACGATCACGTAAGGTGCTTTATGGGCCTGCGAGGCGGCTTGCTGGCGGGCGTGGCGACGAATGGCCGGGTGCAGGATGGCCTCGAGGGCGGCCCGCTCGCTCGGCTCGGCCAGGATGCGCTGGCGCAGCACCCCGCGATCGAGTCGGCCGTCGGGACGGAATACCTCCGGTCCGAAACGTGTCTCGATGGCCGGTCGGCATTCGCCGCCGGGCTCCACCAATTCGCGGCTGATCCGGTCGGTGTCGATCACCGGAATGCCCAGCTCGGAAAATAAATCGGCGACCAGGCTCTTGCCGCTGGCGATGCCGCCGGTCAGGCCCAGGATGCGTGTCCGTGGGGAGGCAGGATTGGGGGATGTCCCGGCCATCGCGCGTCGACTCAGGTCACGCCGCCGAGATAGGCGGTCAGGATCGGTTCGCCCAGGTAGAGTGCGATCAGCCCCGCCACGGCCAGGTAGGGGCCGAAGGGAATGGGGATGCGACGGTCGTGGCGCAGCAGAAGAATCATGGCCAGTCCGATCATGCTGCCCGCCAGGGCCGAGAGCAGTATGACCAGTGGGAGCATTTGCCAGCCCAGCCAGGCGCCCAGTGCGGCCAGCAGCTTGAAGTCGCCATAACCCATGCCTTCCTTGCCGGTGACCAGCTTGAACAGCCAGTACACCGACCACAATGCCAGGTAACCGAAGGTCGCGCCGAGCACGGCATCCTGTAGCGACAGGTGGTAGTCAGGCAAGAGGATTGGCAGCAGCAGCCCCAGCCAGAGCAACGGCAGGGTGAAGGTATCCGGCAGCAGTTGGGTCTTGAGGTCGATCACCGCGGCAGCCAGTAGGGCCCAGGTGAACAGGAATACCGCCAGGGCGTAGGGCGTGGGGCCGAACTGCCAGGCGGCCAAGCCCACCAGCATGGCGGAGGAGAGCTCCACCAAGGGGTACTGCCCGGAAATCGGCGAGCGGCACCGCGCGCAGCGTCCGCGTAGCCATAGCCAACTGATCAGGGGAATGTTCTGCCAGGCCCGGATCGGTTGTTGGCAATGCGGGCAGCAGGAGCGCGGCCGGATGAGGTTGAAGGGCTCGTCGACGTCCGGAGCTGTCTGGCCTGCCTGGGCCGTTTCTCCTGCCAGCAGGAGTCGGCATTCGCGCCGCCACTCGCGCTCCATCATCACCGGTAATCGGTTGATCACCACATTGAGAAAGCTGCCCACCAGCAAGCCGAAGAGGGCGGCGATCGCGACCCACAGGATCGGCTGCTGCGCGAGAAAGGCTTGCAGTTCGGACATGGTTGGCTTGCCGAGTTGAAAGGGAATAAAGGGGCTGACGTGAAAACGGCCCGTTTGCGCGGGCCGTCGCCGGTCGATCCGGTGGAGCGGCGGTCAGACCACGGCGCCCAGCTTGAAGATCGGCAGATACATGGCGATGACCAGACCGCCGACAACGATACCGAGAAAGGCCATGATCATCGGTTCGAGCAGGCTGGACATGGCGTCGACCATGTTGTCGACCTCTTCCTCGTACATGTCGGCGACCTTGGCAAGCATGGTGTCCAGCGCGCCGGTTTCCTCGCCGATGGCGACCATCTGCACCACCATTACCGGGAACAGGCTGGACTGCTGCATGCCGATGCGCAGTGGAGAACCGGCGGCAACCAGGTCGCGCATGCTCATGACGGCATCGTGGAATACGGCGTTGCCGGTGGCCCCGGCCGTCGGTGGCAGGGCCTCGACCAGGGGCACGCCCGCGGAGAACATGGTGGAGAGAGTGCGGGCGAACCGGGCAATGGCCGACTTTTCTATCAGGCTGCCGAAGATGGGCAGCTTGAGGATCAATCGGTCGAGCAGGTGATTGAAGCGGTCCGAACGGCGTTTGACAAACACGAACAGGAAGATCACCGCGGCAATGCCGCCGAAGATCCAGTGCCAGTTCTCGCGGAACAGGTCGGACAGGCCGATGACGAACTGGGTAAACGCGGGCAGGTCGGCGC
>JAABTF010000120.1 GCA_011389965.1 Halothiobacillus sp. | reverse complement strand
GAATGCCGCGCTCTTTGCTCCCGCCATCGCAATGGCCCCGGTTGCGCTTGTGCTGATCGCGGTGGCCACGGTCCCGATCTGGGCCGCGGTCCTGTCATGGCTGCTCTACCGCCAGCCGACCCGCCCGGCGACATGGGTCACCATCGTCGTCGTCTGCGCAGGGATCGTCCTCGCCATGACCGGCAAGGGGGACATGGCGATTTCGCCCCTGGCCTTGATCGGTGTGGCCTGCGGTCTGGGGGTGGCGCTCAGTCTCGCGCTCAGCTTCACGCTGCTGCGCCACAACCCGGATATTCCACTTCTGCCCGCCATTGGCACGGGCTCGATGCTGGCAGGGCTGACGGCCTTCAGCGTCACATCACCCGCCGCGATGGGTGCAGGCACCACTTGGGCCATCGCCGCTGCCAGCTTTCTCGTTCTGCCGCTGTCCTTTTACCTGATGTCCGAAGCCTCCCGGCACACCGCCTCGGTCAATGTGAGCCTTGTGCTTCTGCTCGAAACAGTGCTTGGCCCGCTCTGGGTCTGGTGGTTTCTGGCCGAGACGCCCAATATCAACATGATCACGGGCGGGGCGATCGTGATCACGACGCTGGCCCTTTATCTCAGGCACCTGCGACGACGCGCATGGCCGCCTGCCCCGGCCTGATCCGGTTGGATTTTTCGCCGCCCGCTTATGGTCATGACGGGCACAGTTGGCTAAAACGCGTCGCACCACGACACGAGGCTTGGGCGATGTCCGATACGATCATCTTGCGCTGCGAAGCCCGGGGGCTGCGACTGACGGACCAACGGCGCACCATCGCGCAGGTTCTGCAAAGCTCCGACGACCACCCCGATGTCGAAGAGCTCTATGCCCGTGCGTCCGGCGTCGACCCGAACATCTCGCTCGCTACGGTGTACCGAACGGTCAAGCTGTTTGAAGAGGCCGGAATCCTCGAAAAGGTCGATTTCGGCGATGGCCGCGCGCGCTATGAAGACGCCGAGCGCGATCACCATGACCATCTGATCGACCTGCACACCGGCAAGGTCATCGAATTCGTCGACCCCGAGATCGAGGCGCTTCAGGAAAAGATCGCCGCCAAGCTGGGCTACAAGCTCAAGGGACACAAGCTCGAACTCTACGGCGTGCCGATGAAGAAATGACCACGCCGGTCCGCAGATTGTCGTTGCGCAGTCAAGGGATACGGCGCCAGCGACACCACCGGTTTCACCCGCCCGGCCGATCCTTTTGTGAATCAGGGCTGGTGGCCCCCGGCAAATGCGCCTAGCACGCAGGGATGCAGAATCTTCAGGGTATCATCCTCATGATCCTGGCCATGGCGGGATTTGCGCTTGGCGATGTCGGGATCAAGACGCTCTCGGGCAGCCTGTCGCTCAGCCAGATTGTGATGACGATGGGGGTCTGCGGCACAAGCTTTTTCCTTCTGCTCTGCCGTGCCAGGGGCCAGCCGGTGCTGACCCGCGGCCTGCGCCACCCGGCGGTCGCCACGCGGGGCCTGGCCGAGGTCTTCGCGGCGCTCTTCATGGTCAACGCGCTCGCCCTGACCCCGCTGTCGCTGGTGACCAGCGTGACGCAGGCCGGTCCGCTGCTGGTGGCCATCGGCGCGGTTCTGGTGTTCGGGGAAAAGGTCGGCTGGCGGCGCTGGTCCGCGATCCTCGTGGGGCTGACCGGCGTGATGATCGTGCTGCGCCCCGGCACGGCCGATTTCAACATCCTGGCCCTGCTGGCGGTTGGCGCGACACTGGCGCTGGCGATGCGCGATCTGTCCACCCGCGCCGCCCCCAAGACACTCAGCAACCTGCAGCTCGCGACAGTCGGCTTTGCCTCTTTCCTCGTCGCAGCACTGCTGCTGATGCCCTTCACACCCCCGTGGCAGGTGCCAACACCGGCACAAGCCGGGCTTCTGGCGCTCGCCGTCTGCCCGACGATCGCCGCCTATTATGCCATCACCGCCGCCATGCGGGTCGGCGATATCTCGGTCGTCACACCGTTCCGCTATACCCGGCTGCTTTTCGGTGTCGTTCTGGGCATCGTGTTCTTCGGCGAAACGGTGGACCTGTGGATGGCCATTGGCGGTGCGCTTGTCGTGGCCTCTGGCATCTATACCGTTCTGCGCGAACACAGATTGCACCGGCAAGCGATATCAGGACTTCAGGAACCCCGTTAGCGCTATCACGGACCCGTTTACTTTACGTCCGGCCCTGATATACCGACGCCCAAACGTATCTGCTTCGGGACACCTACGCCATGAGCACCATCATCGACATCCACGCCCGCGAAATCCTTGACAGCCGGGGCAACCCGACCGTCGAAGTCGACGTCACCCTTGAAGACGGCACCATCGGTCGCGCCGCAGTCCCATCGGGTGCGTCGACCGGCGCCTACGAGGCGGTCGAAAAGCGTGACGGCGACACCAGCCGTTACATGGGCAAGGGCGTGCTCGAGGCGGTGGCCGCCGT
>JAABTF010000119.1 GCA_011389965.1 Halothiobacillus sp. | reverse complement strand
GGCCGGCATGTCATCGAAGCGGTAACAGGCATCCAGGCCGATGTTCATGGCGTTGAACTCGATGTGCGCGAAGGAATGCGCCATCGACGCCCGTCCCTCCGGCGAGGCCGGACCGCGCCTGGGCACATCGCGCGGGGCGACCAGCTCGGGACGTTCCGGGCGGCCGGGATCGGGCACCGGCTCGATCGCCGTCGGCGGTAGCGCCAATTCGGCGTCGGGGGCGTCCATGGCCGCCTGGTAGAGGGTCCGCACGCCCTCGGCCTTGGTCCGCGGATCGTTTTCGCGGAGCACCTGCCCGGCGCGTTCGCGCAGCGTCACGCTCATCGACCACCACCCCGCTTGGCCTGCCGCTTGGCAAGAAAGGCGCGCAGGTCATCCTCGAGCTGACGATAGCGCTCGATCGCCGCCCGGCCGGTGTCGGTCAGCGTGGCGTGCCCGCCACCGGCGCCGCCGACTTCCTTGGACACGTACGGCTCGTCCTCGAGCTGGTTGACCTCCTGGATCAGCGACCAGGCGCGCTTGTAGCTCATGCCCAGGGTCCGCGCGGCGTGGCTGATCGAACCCAGCTCATCGATCGCCTCCATCAAGCGCACCTTGCCCACGCCCAGGTAGTGCTCGCCGGCCTCGTCGACCAGCCACAGCCGGGCGTGGATGCCCGGGGCATAGGCCTGCCCGGGAAGGCGATTCTGGCGGGATTTCTTCGGCATGCGCGCTTGATCCGTGACGGGACTAATTGGGGAACCTCTGCGCGATCAGCAATACCGCACTGCGCGTCTTGAGCCGGGCAGATGCAAGGCATCCGTTCGCCGCGGAAGGGTGATCCCCTTTCCAAGAACGGTAACGCCACAGGTGACCGCCTCAAGTCGCGCCCGAAGGGGCTTGCCGGGCCGCCCGCCCTCGGCGTTGCAATGCCTTGCCGTGGCCACCGGCACGCCGGCGACACCGCGCCTTGATGGCGAACGGCCCGACAGGCCAGAGCGATATTGCTGATCGCGCAGAGGTTCCTTGTCATGATAACCGAGCGGGCAAGCCTTGGGGCAAGGTCCGAGACCACAGTCCGGATCCTTGTTCGGGCTCACGGCCAAGCATACGGGCGGGCATGGCCGCGCAATCGTCTGTCCCGGCCGTTCTTATCCGTTAGACTTATTTCTACAGCCACCAACCGCAGGCAGATGCTCATGACCGACTCGTCGACCCCGTCCAACGAACACGTCCTCGGCGACCTGTCCGTCGAGACCTTTCTGCGCGACTACTGGCAGAAAAAGCCGGTACTGATTCGCGGAGCGTTTCCCGACTTCGAGAGCCCACTGCTCCCCGAAGAACTCGCCGGGCTGGCCTGCGAGGCGGACGCGCCGTCGCGCCTGATCGTCGAACACGGCGAGGAACGCGACTGGCAGCTCAAGATGGGACCGTTCACCGAGGAGGACTTCCGCGCCCTCCCCGAGGAGGGTTACTCGCTGCTGGTGACCGACTGCGAAAAACTGATCCCGGAACTGATGGACATCGTGGAGCGCTTTCGCTTCGTGCCGGACTGGCGCATCGACGACCTGATGGTCTCCTACGCCCCGCCGGGCGGCTCGGTGGGCGCGCATATCGACGACTACGACGTCTTCCTGCTGCAGGGGCGTGGTCGCCGGCGCTGGCAGATCGAGAACCCGCCGGTGCACACCGCCTACCGCGAAGGGCTGGACGTCCGCATCCTGACCGACTTCAGCCCCACGGACGAATGGGTACTGGAGCCCGGCGACATGCTCTACCTGCCACCGGGCATCCCCCATCACGGCGTGGCGCTCGACGACTGCATGACCTTCTCGGTGGGCTTTCGCGCGCCCACCCAGGCTGACTTGGTGGGCGGTGTCTGCGACCGGCTGGCCACCCTGGCGCCGGAGGCGCGCTATACCGACCCCGACCTGGCCCCGGCCGAGAACCCCGGCGAACTGGGCGCCACCACGCGCAAGCGGCTGCGCGAGTGGGTGCTGTCGAGCATGGCCGCCGACAGCAACCAGCTCGATCGCCTGATCGCCGAGACCCTGACCGAGCGCCCGGTGGATCACGCGGTGCTCTATCCGCACTACCACGAGGAGGAGATCGTCGGCATCCTCGACCATCTCCACGAAGTCGCCGAACTCCAGCGCACCCCGGCCTCGCGCTGGCTGCTGCTCGAGCCCAACGGCGACGACCCGGGCCACCTGTGCATCGACGGGCAAAGCCACCCGCTCGACCAACAGACGTTGCCGCTGGCCCGCTACCTGACCCAACACCTGCATTTCTCGGGCGAAGCCCTGGCCGAGCGCTCCAGCAATGCCAGTGCGCGCATTCTGATGGAGCAGATCCTCACCGCCGGCCAGTTGCTGATCCCCGACGAAGACGAATGAGGAGAGATTGATGTCGCAACCGTTTTCTACCGAATGGGGCCTGATCGGCACCGGCGAAATCGGCGGAGTACTCGCCCATGGCCTGCTCAAGACCGGCCATCCGGTCTTTCCCATCGGCCGTGACACCGACATCCAGGAAGCGCTGTCCTCGCGGCCCTTCCTCGATGGCCTGCTGGTGGCGG
>JAABTF010000003.1 GCA_011389965.1 Halothiobacillus sp. | reverse complement strand
CGTCGGCTGGATCACCGGCCACACCTACGTCACCTATGGCCCGCTGGCCTTGGGCGTGACCCAGGTGATCTTCGAGGGCGTGCCGACCTACCCCGACGGCGGGCGTTTCTGGGAGATGGTCGAGCGCCATCAGGTCAGCGTGTTCTACACCGCGCCGACTGCCATCCGCGCCCTGATGAAGTTGGGTGACGAGGTGCCGAACAAGTACGACCTCTCCAGCTTGCGTTTGCTGGGCACGGTAGGTGAGCCGATCAACCCCGAGGCCTGGATGTGGTATTACCAGGTCATTGGCGGCGGTCGTTGCCCGATCACCGACACCTGGTGGCAGACCGAGACCGGCGCCCACATGATCGCCCCGGTTCCGGGCGCGATCGACTTGGTGCCGGGGTCCTGCACCCTGCCGCTGCCGGGCATCATGGCCGACGTGGTCGACGACGAAGGCAAGCCGGTGGACGTCGACCATGGCGGCAACCTGGTGATCAAGCGACCCTGGCCGTCGATGTTGCGCACCATCTGGGGCGACGACGAGCGCTTCCAGCGCACCTACTTCCCGGACAACCTGCCGGGCTACTACCTGGCCGGCGATTCGGCACGCCAGGACGAGAACGGCTACATCTGGATCATGGGTCGCATCGATGATGTCATCAACGTCTCCGGGCACCGTCTGGGCACGATGGAAGTCGAGTCGGCGCTGGTGGCGCATCCGGAAGTGGCCGAGGCCGCCGTGGTGGGGCGTCCGCACGACGTGAAGGGCGAGACCATCGTCGCCTTCGTCGTGGTCAAGGGCGACCGGCCGAAAGGCGACGCCGCCGAGGTCATGGTCAAGACCCTGCGCGACTGGGTCACCGAGCAGATCGGGCCGATCGCTAAGCCGGAGACTGTCCGCTTTGGCGACAACCTGCCCAAGACCCGTTCGGGCAAGATCATGCGTCGCTTGCTGCGCGGCATCGCCAAGGGTGAACTGCCGGAAGGCGACACCTCCACCTTGGAGAACCCGGCGATTCTTGATCAGCTGATGGGCAAAGACTGAGTCCGAACGGGCCCACTGCCATGAGCGAAGCCCCGCGCCGAGAGGCCGCGGGGCTTTTTGTTTTGGTAGATGGGTAAGTCGGGCGTTCGAAGATCTGTAGGAAGGCAGAGACAGAGGGGGTGTGGCTGATATGTCTGGGGCGGCTGCCCTTGGTCAGCCCCGTCGCAAGCCTGCATAGAGCAGGGCGGCCGCAGCCACCAGTTCGGACCATCCCAGCCAGGAGAGGCCCTCGATGCCGGCCTGCTCAAGTGCGCGGCCCTGGGTGGCGAGAAACACGCCCAGCATCAGTGCGCCCAGCAGGGTGAGGCGGTTGCGAGACCGGTCGCGCCGGGCGTCTTCGCGCATGGCCTTGAGCTCGCGACGCTGGCCGTCGAGCAACTCGGATTGCAGGTGGACCTGTTGCATGGCCTGGATCGACAGCCGGGGCAGTTCGGACAGGTGCTGATTGAGGTAGGGCAGTTCGTCCTTGAAGCGATCGAGGAAGGCCTTGGGGCCGATGCGTTCGCGCATCCAGCGCTCGATGAACGGCTTGGCGGTCTGCCAGAGATCGAGATCGGGATAGAGCTCCCGGCCCAATCCCTCGATCGCCAGCAATGTCTTTTGCAGCAATACCAGTTGCGGCTGGACCTCCATGTCGAACTGGCGCGCCACCTGAAACAATCGCAGCAGGAAGTGGCCGAACGAGATCTCGCGCAGCGGTTTCTGGAAGATGGGCTCGCAGACCGTGCGGATGGCCGCCTCGAACTCCTCGATGCGCGTGGTCCGCGGGACCCACCCGGATTCGACGTGCAACTCGGCCACCCGCCGGTAGTCGCGGTTGAAAAAGGCGTGGAAGTTCTCGGCCAGGTAGCGCTGATCCTCGGGCATCAGCGCCCCGACGATGCCGAAATCCACCGCCATGTAGCGTGGCTGATCCGGGTTGGTGGCGTCGACGAAGATGTTGCCCGGGTGCATGTCGGCGTGGAAGAAGTTGTGCTTGAACACCTGGGTGAAGAATACCTCCACGCCGCGCTCGGCCAGCCGCTTCATGTTGACGTTCGCCTCACGCAATAGGTCCATGCGCGCGATCGGCATGCCGTAGATGCGCTCCTGGACCAGCACGTCGGTGCGGCACCAGTCCCAGTAGACCTCGGGGACGTAAAGCATCGGCGACCCATCGAACTGACGCTTGAGTTCGGCGGCGTTGGCCGCCTCGCGCTGCAGGTCGAGCTCGTTCATCAGGGTCTTGTCGAACTCGGTGACCACTTCCACCGGGTGCAGGCGTGGGCCTTCCGACCAATAGCGTTCGGCCAGTCGCGCCACGGTGTAAAGGATTTCGAGATCACTGCGGATGCGCCGGTGGATGCCCGGTCGGGTGATTTTGACGACCACCTCTTGGCCGTTGTCGAGTGTCGCGCCGTGCACTTGGGCGATCGAGGCGGAGGCTAGCGGCTCGGCCTCGAAACGGGCGAAATGCTCGGTGACCGAGGCGCCGAGAGCCGTCTCGATGCGTTGGCGGGCGACCGCGGCCGGGAACGGGCGGACCCGATCCTGCAGTGCAGACAATGCCTCGGCAAGATCCGGGGGCAAGAGGTCGCGCCGGGTAGACAGCATCTGGCCGAACTTGACGAAGATCGGTCCCAGGTCCTCGAGCGCGGCGACCAGCCGTTCGCCCCGGCTGCGGTGGCGGTTATCGGATAACCAGTACCAGGGCGAGAGAAACTTGAGAAAGCGGATCGGGCGGAAGATCTTGAGTGCCAGCACGATCTCGTCGAGCCCGTGGCGTAGCAGGACAAACTGGATCACCACCAGTCGCCAGAGCAGTCTGGGTCGCATCAGGCCTCCGGGTGCGCCGCTGAAGAGGGTTGGGCGGCTGCCTGTTCCAGCCGGGCGATACGTCGTTCGAGCCGATCCACTGCCGATCGTGTCCCGTCCACCCCGTCGAGAAAGGTCGGGAGATCGAATTCGTCGGCGATCATCCGGGCCTCGTTGACCAAATAGTCATGTTGCTCTATCCGGCGGGTTTCGCGCCACTCCGCGGCATGGCGGCGCGCCTTGCGGGCCTCCTGTTCGACCAGGCCGGCCAGCGAGACGCCCAGCTTTTCCGCCAGCCAGTCGCCCCAGTCGATGTCCAGCTCGCGCAGGGTCCGCAAAAAGCTTGTCGCAGCCTGCTCGTCGCCCTCGATGGTGATGTCGCCGGCGAACAGCGAGTCCATGTCGTAGTCGCGTTGCAGGGCGGCAAGCAGCGCCGGGCCACTGGTATGGATGGTGGTGTCCGGGGGCAGGTCGGTGCCCGCACGCCACATCAGGCCATCGGTGGTTGGCGTGAAGGTGAATGCCATGGCGGGGTGCTCGACCAGAACGGCGATCACCACGCCGGCCTGCCGGGCCAAGCGGGCGTGGGCGACGGGATCACGGCGGATCAATCGGTTGACGGTGGTCTCGGCGGTGAATCGCAGGGCGGTAGAGAGCATGAACGGCGGCACGGTGGTGGGATGAATCAGAGCCAGTCTTCCGATCTGATACCCATGCCGATGCGGCTGACTGAGCGATTGTAGTCGATCAGGCTCTCGCCGTAGCCATTGAAGTATTGCACGTAGCCCTTGACTCGCTTGTTGAGGGGGAAGGTGTAATCCAGTTGAATCGCGCCACGGTTGCTGTCGATCTGCAGGTTGTTGCGCAGCGTGGCGGAGAAGGTCTGCCTGTTCCACTTGTAAGCCAGCACCAGATCGCCGTAACCCATGTAATCGGTCATGTCGGGATTGTCGTCTTCGGTGCCCTCGGGCAGCCGATACCAGCCGCGCAGGCGGCCGGCGAAGTTGCCTCGGCCAAAGGCCACTCCGGCGGCCAGCCGGTTCCAACTGCGCGATCGGTCGCCGCCCTGGCCGTTGGAGGTGTGGATCAGCGACAGGCGCGCCCGTTTGAACGACAGCCCGGCCAGACGGTAGTCGGTGTCGATGCTCAGGCCGATTTCCGGCTCGTAGTTGGTCTCGCGGAATGGTGAGGAGGCATCTTCCTCGCCGCCGAGCAGCTCGGTGTTGTAGGTCTGCCAGAGCGACAACTGGGTGTAGCCGAAGTAGAGGGCCGTGCCGTCTCCCAGCGGCTCGTCGAGCCAGTTGAACTGGAACGAAATCTGGAACTTGGTTTCGGCATGCTGTGGGTCGAAGTCGTACACCGGCCGACCCAGATCGGTGGGGGTGTAGGTCGCGGGCATCATGTAGTTGGGGTTGTAACCCCGCATCACGAAGGGATTGTGCTCACCTGATTCTTCCGAGCGCAGTCGCTGCTCCAGGGCCACGGGCGCCTTTTTGTCCACCGTGCTGATCAGCGGCAACGTATTCTCCGCTGCATCGTCGTCCTCGCGGCCAGCCGATTCTCGCTCCGGGCTTTTCGATGCGGCCTGGTGCGGTCGCTCCCTCACCGCCGGCTTCTGCGCAGCCAGTCGGTCGAAGCAGGCTAACCGTTCCCGGTCGGCCTCAATGTCAACGCATGCCCGCCAGTCGGAGCCGGCGGCAGCGATGGCCGGTAACAGGCAAAGCGTTGTGCCGAGCAGGCCGTGTGCAAGGGCGTGGCGGACAGAGTACATGGCGACAAGTCTTTGATGGATAGGGCGCGGTGATCCATGATAGACGTTAGTTCATGTTACGGATAGCGGAGGGGCTTCATGGGGCAGGCAAAGCGACACGCACGGCAACTGGATGCCGATTTTCCCGCCCGTCCGTCCGGCGAGGTGGTTGCTACCTTGGTTGCCGCGCAGCAGGCCGTGTTCCGCAAGGCATGGGAGCATTATCGCAAGGCCGCGGAGGATGATCCCGACGCCTTGCATGACCTGCGTGTCGAACTGCGGCGTCTGCGTGTCTGGCTGACGCTCTCGCGTGAGGTGATCGAAACCCGCAAGGCCACCCGGCGACGTCTCAAGGCGCTCGCTCATGCCAGCAGTCCCGCCCGTGACCGGGAAGTCATGCTCGACCTTCTTGGCTTGGCCGCTCAGGATGCCACCGCCGGTCCTGTGGCCGAACGGCTCATGGCCCTGACCGCTGTTCGCCAGCCGGCCGACGCGGAACGGCTCGTCTTCGACGTCAAGCCCGGCTTGAAGCCCCGCCCGCGAAAGCACACAGCCCCGTTCGCCGAATGGTTCAGTGAACAGTTGGAGCGGATGATGGCCGCCATGGGCGAGGAGCTGTCTCGCGGGGTGGAGGGGGCCCACACCGCGCGCATACAGATCAAGCACCTGCGTTATCTGGTCGAACCCATGAGCGAGCCGTTTTCCGAAGCCGCACCCATGATCAAGGACCTCAAGGCCGCCCAGGATCATTTGGGCGACCTCCACGACCTGATGGTCTTTCGCAGCCGAATCCCCACCTACGCCGGCTGGCTGATTGCCGAGGATCTGCCCCCGGTACTACAGCGACCGGGCAAGCAAAGCCGGGCGGCCACCCGCGCGTTTGCCGGTGTGCGCGACGGCACTCTTGCCTTGTCCGGCTGGCAGGACGAGCGATTCAATACCCTATGGGCGCAGTGGTCAAAGCGCCGTCCATCGATCGAGGGCCGCATCGGTACGGCCAGCCGGAAACTGGCCGGGAGCATGCGCGCGGCCGCTGGCGCAAGCGATTGACAAGTCGCGGAATAATGACAAGAATGCGCCTCCCCAAGCCGGAGTAGCTCAGTTGGTAGAGCAGGGCATTCGTAATGCCAAGGTCGGGGGTTCGACTCCTCTCTCCGGCACCACTACTTCCCGATACCGGGTCGTCCCGGTCCGCAAATCGCCTCTCGGGCCCGGTTTCGATTAACGAGCCAGGCGCGTTTCGATGATGCCCCCCCATTCGGTCGGGTGTTTCTTTCGGTCATGGTCTCGCGATAGCTTCGTGCCGTTCCGATTTCGGTGCGGCCGATGATCGTCTCTCCTTTGATTTGGTCGCCTTCAAACGTGCCACGGCTCGCGGCCACCTCCCTGCCCGGCAGGTCGGTCTGCTTGCCCGCGAGGCGGGCGTGGAGAAGATCGCACCAGTGCACTTCTCGCCCGCTACGGCGCGCAGGTCGACGAGGTTGAGGCCGAGGCAGTGGCCGCGTTCCGGGGAAACGCCGCTCCCGGCGGGGTGCTGGATAACGGATCGCCGGATGCCGCTTGGTATCGCCCGGGCAATGGCCTAGACTGACGCGTCTCGATGGTATCGGCATCTGACCCGGGAACTTTTCCACAGGGCGGGCGTCTGATTCATCAGTTGGACGAAAAGGCCGCTTCCGCAAATACGGCAGGGCTTGAAAACGGGGCTCTGGTCCCTATATCCAACAATGACTTTGGGGGTGACACGGCTTCGACGTGGGTCGCGAAACTCAAGGTGCATGCCGAGGTGTAGTCTCCTCGTAAAACAACTGCAAAATTATAGTTGCCAACGACGACAACTACGCACTCGCAGCTTAAAACCCTGTAGGGTGCCGTCTGACCGGAGCCGTGCTTATGCGTCCGGAAATCAGGCGTCGACTCTCATAAGCTCGTGGTGAAGCGCGTCCGGCGTGAATCCATTAAATCAATAACCGGACTCGCCGAATATCTTCCCTGCCTGTCGGGTAGTATTCGGTTAAAGCAATAGACAGGACAAGCATGTAGGACCGAGAGCGTAGGGCTTGCGGACGCGGGTTCGACTCCCGCCACCTCCACCAAATCCTCCTGTGAAACCAGCCTTCGGGCTGGTTTTTTTTGCCTTGAGAATCTTAGGCGTAGGTTTGAAGCCCCATCAAATGGAAGATGTTCGGGCCCATGTTCTAGCGTTTCGACAAGTAAAGATCGGGGCTTCGCCGCAGCATTTTGTCGGTTTCGATAGCCGCCGCAGCGTGGCATGTCTGGCTTTCACGAGGGATTGCTGGTCTTTTTTTTCGCCAACCATGATCGGCGGACGCCGGTGGCATCGGCCGCTGCTAGGCTTGATCTAGGCGTTCGGTCCCTTGATCACGGGGTAAGCGTTGTAAGCAGACAGTCGCAAAGGAGCAGTCATGACGAAACGGGCAGGGTTGCTGAAGGATGCACTGACGCATCTAAAGCCGTTGATGGACGACGAGCGCATCTCCGCGGACGCGCGGCGGCGCCTGTCGCAACCCAATCGCATGGTCGAGGTGGAGATCCCGCTACGGATGGACGACGGCTCGCTCGAGGTGTTCACCGGCTGGCGGGCGCTGTATGACAATACCCGGGGGCCGGGTAAGGGCGGCATCCGCTTTCATCCCAACGTGACCGTCGATGAAGTCGAGGCGCTGAGTTTCTGGATGGCCGTCAAATGCGCCGTGGTCGACCTGCCCTTCGGTGGTGCCAAGGGCGGCGTCTGCGTCGACCCCAAACAGCTCTCGCGTCTCGAACTCGAGCGACTGTCGCGGGGTTACATCCGCGCCCTGGTGGACGTGATTGGTCCCGATCGCGACATTCCCGCCCCCGACGTCAACACCAACGAAACCATCATGGGGTGGATGGCCGACGAGTACCGCCAGGCAGCTGGGAAGCATCAGCGCGGGGTGATCACCGGCAAGCCACCGGGGCATGGCGGCTCGCTTGGACGCACTGCAGCAACAGGACGCGGTGCCTTGCAGGTGCTCAATATCTGGGAGCGGCGTAATGGTCGCGGCGATCACCATCCCACCTTGGCCGTGCAGGGCTTCGGCAACGCCGGTTTTCATTTCGCCCGACTGGCCCATGACGCCGGCTACCGCGTGGTCGCGATATCCGATTCGCGTGGGGCCATCTACCGTGAAGAAGGTCTCGATCCGCTGCCGATCTGGGAGCGAAAGAACCAGGCCAAGGAGCTGTCGGGCCAAGTCTACTGCGAGGCCTCCGTCTGCTCGGAGGTGGAGGTCGAGACCCTGAGCAACCAGGAGCTGCTGGCGTTGGATGTGGATGTCCTCGTGCTGGCCGCCCTGGAAAACGCCGTCACCGAGCAGAACGTGGAAACGATTCGGGCCAAGACCGTCCTGGAGGTCGCCAACGGTCCCGTCAACAATGCCGCCGATCGAATGCTCCATGAGCGCGGTGTGACGGTGATCCCCGACGTGCTCGCCAACAGCGGCGGGGTGATCGTCAGCCACATGGAGTGGGTGCAGAACCGCATGGGTGACTACTGGACCGAGACGGAGATCGAGCAGAGGCTGTCCGCTAGGCTGGGCGACCAGGCCGACCTGGTGTTCGGCCGGGCCGTGGCCGAAGAGGAATCGCTGCGTTCGGCGGCCTATCGCCAAGGCATCGAACGCATCGCCATGGCGATGGACGGGCTGGGCTCCGAGCGCTACTTCTGCGGTGATACCGGCAACTGACTATCGGACCGGTTTTCGGTTTCCAGGCTTCGCTAGGGTGGCGAGCACAACGGTTCGGCCAGTGGCCGAATTCGGTACAATGCCGGCATGTCCCAAGATCCCATTCTCGACCCTCTCAACGCCGCCCAACGGGAAGCCGTGACCAGTCCGTCGCTGGCCACCCTGGTGCTCGCCGGCGCCGGTTCTGGCAAGACCCGCGTGCTCACCCACCGCATGGCCTGGTTGTGTTCCGAACAGGGCATCTCGCCGTATTCGCTGCTGGCCGTGACCTTTACCAACAAGGCCGCCGGCGAAATGCGTGGCCGGTTAGGGGCCCTGCTCGACGGGCAGGATCTCGGCCCGCGCGGTGTCGACGGCATGTGGGTGGGGACCTTCCACGGGCTGTCGCATCGCCTGTTGCGCCAGCACACTCGCGAGGCGGGACTACCGGACGGTTTTCAGATCATCGATTCGGACGACCAGCTGCGGCTGGTCAAGCGCCTGATCCGCGAGGCGGAGCTCGACGAGAACCGCTTCCCGCCCCGCCTGGTCGCCTCGATGATCAACGGCTTCAAGGAGGACGGGCTGCGTGCCCGCCATGTGGTGCCGGGTGACGACCCCATCCGCGACCAGGTGATCGTGATCTACAAGGCCTACGAGCGGGTCTGCGAGCGCAGCGGACTGGTCGACTTTACCGAGCTGTTGCTGCGGGCCACCGAGCTGTTGCGCGGCAACGATGCCCTGCGCGCCCACTACCAGCGCCGCTTCAGGCAGGTGCTGATCGACGAGTTCCAGGACACCAACGCCCTGCAGTACGCCTGGGCACGGCTGCTGGTGGGCGAGGACAACGGCATCTTTGCCGTGGGTGACGACGACCAGTCGATCTATGGCTGGCGCGGGGCGAAGGTCGAGCACATCCAGCATTTCTCGCGCGATTTTCCCAATACCCACCTGGTGCGTCTGGAGCAGAACTACCGTTCCACCCGCACCATCCTGGAGGCGGCCAACAGCATCATCGCCCGCAACGCCGGAAGGTTGGGCAAGAACCTCTGGACCGAGGGCGATGCCGGCGATCCGATCCGGTTCTATCGCGCCTTCAACGACCAGGACGAGGCGCATTTCGTGGTCGAGCAGATCGCCGAGGCGGTGCGTGGTGGCTGCTCGCGCTCCGACTGCGCGGTGCTGTATCGCTCCAACGCCCAGTCGCGCCTGCTCGAGGAGGCCTTGATCCGCGAGGGGATGCCGTACCGCATCTATGGCGGGCTGCGCTTTTTCGAACGCGCCGAGATCCGCGATGCGCTGGCCTACCTCAAGCTGGTGGCCAATCGCCAGGACGACACCTCCTTCGATCGCATCGTCAACCGTCCCACGCGTGGCATCGGTGACAAGACGCTCAACGAGATCCGCCAGGCCGCCCGTGCCCAGGGCGCCTCCCTTTGGGACGCCGCGCTGATCCTGCTCGCCGAGGGCAGCCTGCCGTCGCGTGCCGCCGGCGCCTTGCGCCAGTTCATGACACTGATCGAGGCCATCGACCAGCAGACCATCAATGATGAACTGGGTGATCGGATCGAGAAGACCATCGACAAGAGCGGTTTGCGTGCGCTGTTCGAGAAGGACCGCGACCGCGAGCGCGGCGAGGCCAAGGTCGAGAACCTCGACGAACTGGTCAGTGCGGGACGTGGCTTTGTCATCGACCGCGATGCCGACCAGGAAATGGGCGAGCTCGAGGCGTTCCTCGCCCACGCCAGTCTGGAGGCGGGAGAGGCGCAGGGCGCCTCCTGGGAAGACTGCGTGCAGATGATGACGCTGCACGCGGCCAAGGGGCTGGAATTCCCGCAGGTGTTCCTGGTCGGTGTCGAGGAGGGATTGTTCCCGCACCAGATGTCGATCGACGAACCCGGCCGGCTCGAGGAAGAGCGGCGGCTCTGCTACGTGGGGATCACCCGTGCCGAACGGCAACTGACCATCACCTGTGCCGAGTCGCGCCGCCTGCACGGCAAGCAGATGTTTCCCATGCCGTCGCGTTTTCTCGGTGAGTTGCCACCGGACCTGGTCGAGGAAGTCCGCCCGCGGGCGACCCGGGCGGCGGATGCCTTCGGCCCGCGGCGGCGTGAGGGCCAGCCGGCGCCACGCACCCACAAGCAGAACGAGACCGGCTTCGAGGTCGGTCAGGGTGTGCGCCATGCCAAGTTCGGTGAAGGCACCATCATCGACTGCGAAGGGGCGGGCGCCTCGGCCCGGGTTCAGGTCAATTTCGGCCAGCACGGCTCGAAGTGGCTGATCCTCTCCTACGCGAATCTGCAACCGGCCTGAGCCCGCCTGGCGGCGGGAGAGCTCAGGGATGAGAAATCAGCGGGCAGGGACGGTTCTGATATCTTTCCCTGACGTCTGACGTCTGACGTCTGACGTCTGACCGTATTTGTTTTGGAATGCTTTTGAAAAGGAGTCCTGCCATGAAACGGCGCGAGTTTCTGACCTGGGCGGGTGCCGCCGGTATTGCCGCCACCGCTCTTTCCGGCTGTAACAGCGAGCGGGACGATGCGGCCTCGTCCGCGGATGCGGGTGCTGCGCCGACACCGGCTGAGCCGATTCGCTGGAAGATGGTCACTACCTGGCCGAAAAACTTCCCCGGCCTGGGCACCGGCGCGAACAACATGGCGCGCTACATCACCGAAATGTCGAACGGTCGGCTGACGGTCGACGTCTATGGGGCGGGCGAGATCGTGCCGGCACTGGAGGTATTCGACGCGGTCAAGGCCGGTACCGCCCAGATGGGGCACGGCGCGGCCTACTACTGGCAGGGCAAGATGCCGGCGGCGGCGTTCTTCGCCGCCTTTCCCTTCGGCCTGACCGCCGACGAGATGAACGGTTGGCTCTATCACGGCGAGGGCATCGAGCTGTGGGAGGAACTGTATGCCCCCCACGGAGTCATTCCGCGCCCGGGCGGCAATACCGGCCCGCAGATGGGCGGCTGGTTCAGAAAGCCGATCGAATCGCTGGATGATTTCAAGGGCCTGAAGATGCGCCTGCCGGGCATTGGCGGCGAGGTGCTGCGCCAGCTGGGCGTGACCGTGGTCAATACCCCGGGCGGCGAGCTATTCCAGGCACTCAATGACGGCACCATCGATGCGGCCGAATGGGTCGGGCCGTTCAACGATCTCGCCTTCGGCTTTCATCGCGCGGCCAAGTACTACTACGCCCCGGGTTGGCAGGAACCGTCGGCGACCATGGAGGCGTTGATCAACCAGGACGCCTTCGAGGCCCTGCCCGAGGACTTGCAGCGGATCGTCGAGGGCGCCATCCGGATGGCCAACGCCGACATGCTGGCCGAGTTCACCGCGCGCAACAATCGCGCCCTCAAGACCCTGGTCGAGGATCATGGCGTGGAGCTGCGCTATTTCTCCGACGAGATCATGGCCGCGCTGTTCGAGACTTCCAACGAGGTGCTCGCAGGCATTACCGCGGACGACCCGTTTGCCGCCCGGGTGTACGACTCGCTGAGCGCTTATCGGCGTGACGTGCGCCAGTGGACCGAGAGTTCCGAGCTCGAGTTCGTCAAGGCCCGCCAGCGTTACCTGGGGTAATCGCCGCCAGGACCTTCCGGGGCTCGAGACTCAGTTCGCGGCCGAGCGGATCGTCCAGACCCGGTCGGCCAGGGCCGTGGCCAGCGGCCGCTCGTGTCGGCCAATGGTGACCACCACGTCGGCCGAGCCCGGCTGACTGGCGCGTCGGCGGACGAATTGCCCGGGCAGCACCCCCAGTTGGGTGAGCAATCGCAGGTCGGCGGCGTTACCGGCGGCCAGTCGCACCACCGTGGCCCCTTCGTCGATGGCCAGATCGCTCAGGGCGATCATCTGGCGCCGCTCGACCGGTGCCTGCTCGGGCTGCGGGATGGGCGCGCCGTGCGGATCGAACTCGGGCTGGCCGAGGTGATCCCACAGCCGATCGATCAGCCGGCTGGAAAACGCGTGTTCGAGGATTTCCGCCTCGGCATCCACGTCGGCGAGCGGTACCTTCAGATCACGGACCAGAAAGGTCTCGATCACCCGGTGGCGTCGGATCATGTCGACGGCGATCGCCCAACCGGGATCGGTCAGGGCTGCGCCCTGGTAGCGGGCGTAATGGATCAGGCCGTCGGCGTGCAGGCGCTTGAGCATGGCGGTGACCGAGGCCCGCGCGATTCCGAGCCGATCGGCGATCGCCGACGTCGACACCGAGGGCTCCGGTGACTGTTCGGCCAACTTGAAGATGGCCTTGAGATAATCCTCGTACGCAGTGCTTGCCATGCCATGGTCCGGATTGAGGTCGGTGGGGTCGCCGTTGTAGCTCAGTGGCTCGTGCCGTTCGGCGCCGTGTTTACGTTAGCATGTCGATGGAGTGCCCGTGCTTGCAGGTGCCGGCAAGGCTTCCTACCATCCGCGATCCTATTTCCCCTGTCAGGTGAGGCCCGTTGTGCAGAAATTTTTTCCCTGGTTTGCTTCCCGGCTGTTGACCGCCGTGGCCGCGGCTCCACGTTTCGTGTTGCTTTTGGTGATGGCCGGCCTGGCCTCTGCAGCGGCGCAGGCACAGGACGAGGTGCTGCGCTACGGGGGCGGTGACGAAGAAGTCGAGCCCTTGACGGTGGTGACCGACACCAGCCTGAATGCAACCCTGGTGAAAAACCTGGCGCGCATGTTTGTCGAGGTCGAGCCGGTGGTGTCCGGACAGGCCTCACCCTTGGACTACGAGCTGACCGAGGCGGACCGCAAAGCCATCGCCGAAGCAGATCTGGTGGTCTACCAGGGACTGGGCCTGATGCCGGCATTCATCGAGGCGGCCGAGGCACGTGAAGCCAGCGCCCGGGTGGTGCTCACCGACCGCATCCCCGAATTCCGTGTGATCGAGACCGATGGCGCGCCCAATCCGTACACCTATCATTCGCCCGCACTGCGGCAGTTCGCCGTCGATCACCTCACCATCCGGCTCAAGGACAAGCTAAAGCCGGTGGCCGGCGAAATCGAGGGCAATCGCCTGCGCGTCAATATCGAGCTCCAGTCTCTCAAGCGGGAGACCGAGGGGCTGATGGAAGACGTGCCGCGCAACGAGCGACTTATCGTCACCGACAACGACGTCTTTGCCTACTTTGCCAAGGCCTATCATTTCCAGCTGCTCAACGTGACCCGCGAGGAAGAGAGCAAGAAGGCGATCGAGCAGATCCAGCGCAACCAGACGCCCAACGTCTTTCAGGTAAAGGGCGCCGGTGACGGGGCGATCGAGGAGTGGCTGGCGGCCCATCGCGGCAAGGACATCCCCGAGTCGGTGGCCATCGCGCCGAGCCTCACCGGCCTGTGGCTGGGCGACAGCAACCTGCCGAGCGGTACCTATCTGGGCATGTTCCGCCAGAACGTCAATGACATCCTGCTAGGCCTCAAGCCGTTGCCCGCGGCGGGCGAGACGGAAGTCGAATAGTAGGGAACCCCTGCATCAGCTGGCGCGATGATCCTGAGCCAGTTCGCGGTAGAAGCGCGCGGACTCGCTCAGGTGGGCACGCTCCTCGTCGGACAACGGCCGCACCTTGCGTGCCGGTGCGCCCACATAGAGGTTGCCGCTCTCTAGCACCTTGCCCGGCGAGACCACGCTGCCTGCGGCGATGATGACCTCGTCCTCGACCACCACGTCGTCCATGACGATTGCCCCCATGCCGACGAGCACCCGATCGCCTATGGTGCAGGCGTGCAGGATGGCCCGGTGACCGACGGTCACTTCCTCGCCGATACGGCAGGGCATACCCTGCGGATGGCTCGCGGAGGGTTGATTGACGTGCACGATCACGCCGTCTTGCAGGTTGGTCAACCGGCCGGCACGGATCTGCTGGACATCGCCGCGCAGCACGGCCCCGGGCCATACCGAGACCCCTTCTTCCAGCACGACGTCGCCGATCACCACGGCAGTGGGATCGACCCAGCTGTCCTCGGCCACGGTGGGGAGCTTTGCCTGGAAATTGCGTATCATGCGGGGACGTCCTCGGGTTCGATCTTGCGGTGAATGCCGCGCATTCTATCGTAAGGGGAGCCGGAAGCCGGAAGAGGTCTGGTTCCGGCTTCTGCCATCTGGTTGCTGAGCCCCCGAATCCCGAAGTGTGTGCCATTTTTCCTGTTCGCATCCGTGCGGTTGGCTGCCCATCCAGATCAAGCCTCGCAAAGGTTCTGTCGTGTCCTTGATTGCCGAGAAAACCCGAGCCTATCTCGCCCTGACCCGCCTGGATCGACCGGTGGGTATCTTCCTGCTGCTGTGGCCGACCTATTGGGCGCTTTGGGTGGCGGGGAGTGGTCGGCCCGACCCGTTCATTTTCCTGATTTTCACTCTGGGCGTGATCGCCATGCGTTCGGCGGGTTGCGCGATCAATGACTATGCCGATCGCCACGTCGATGGCCATGTCACTCGTACCCGCGACCGCCCACTGGCCACCGGCCGCATATCCTCCCGAGAGGCGCTGGGGGTCTTCGCCGCGCTGGTGGGGGTTGCCTTCGTTCTGGTGTTGCAACTCAATGCCACCACCATTGCCCTGTCGGTGGTCGCGGTGATCCTGGCGGCGACTTATCCCTTCGGCAAGCGCTTTCATCACCTGCCCCAGGTGCACCTGGGGCTGGCCTTCGGCTGGGCCATTCCCATGGCCTTCGCCGCCCATTCCGGCACGGTGCCGCCGGTCGCCTGGTTGTTGCTGCTGGCCAATATCGGCTGGACGCTGGCCTATGACACCCTGTATGCCATGGCAGACCGGCCGGATGACCTCAAGATCGGCGTGAAGTCCTCTGCCATCCTGTTCGGCCGCTTCGATCTTGTTGCCGTTTCCTTGGCCTACGTGTGGACGCTGGCCTTGCTCGTCGCGGTGGGATGGATGGTCGAGCTCGCCATGGGTTACTTCCTCGGCTTGGGGGTGGCCGCCATCAGCGCGGTGTGGATCCTGCGAACCGCCGCTCCGCGCGATCTCGGCTCCTGTGTGCTTGCCTTCCGCCGCAACAATGTCTTCGGTGCCCTGGTCATGCTGGCTTTGATCACCGGCTTTCTCTGAACGGCGGCTCGGTCGTTACGCCGCATTTTCCCTGGGGCATTGTCACCGTATCCGTCCACGCCTCTCGGCGGTGGGACAACTGTGCTATTAATCAGCACAGACACCTTATTGGAGAAAGCCGATGCGACAGGGACTACTGGCGTGCTGTATTGCCTTGCTGATGATTGTGCCGGTCCGTGCGGCCGAGCCCATCGACGATGCCGCGGCCCTGGCGGGTGTGACCGAGGCCAAGGGCGTGTTTCAGATCGATTTCACCGAGGCGGAGAAGACGGCCTTCTATCTGGAAGTCATCCGGGGTACGCAGGCCAACTTCCAGCGACAGGGCCTCGATCCCGATCTGGTGATTGTCTTCATCGGTCCGACCGTGCAGTTCCTGTCGACCCAGGCCGACGAGACGGTCGCCGACCCGGCGACGCTGATGCGCATCGAATCGGAGGTATCACGCCTCGCCGAGAGTGGCGTGCGACTGCAGGTGTGCGCGGTGGCCACGGACGTGTTCGGTGTGGACAACGACACGCTTTTCGATGGACTGGAGCTGACGGGTGACGGCTTTGTCGCCATGATCGGCTGGCAGGCGCAGGGTTACCACCCGATCACCATGTTCTGAAGCGTCGTGACTGTCGCATCGCCGATCAGCGCGCTCGCGCGTGATTACTGAGCGATATTCTGGCAATCCCCTCCGCATACGGTAGAGTCGATCGCATACCAGTGGCGTTCGCCACTAGGAGTTGCCGATGTTGTATCTGCCGCAAACCTCTCGAGCCGACTCGGCCGAACTGGCCAATGTTTTCTCGCAGGAGATCGCGGCCGGCTCGACAGATGATCTGCCGCTGCAGCAGGGCATGGCCCATGGCAACGTGGCCGACGGGGAGACCCTGTCGGCGATGGTGATCCGTAGCGAGATCGAACCCCGTCACGTCCGGATTCATGCCGGTCTGTTCTTCAGCAGCGTCGTGGCCGGCTGCGCCTGCACCAACGACCCCACGCCGATGCATACTGAGCCGGAGTACTGCGAAGCCGTTTTCGAGATCGAGCGGGACGATGGGGGAACCACGGTCCGCCTGGTCGAGACGCCGGCATGAAGCCGGGGGACATCCGCCGATGCATTCCAATGGCTTGACTCGCCGCCGGACAGCCACCTGGCCGCCATACCGGACCTGGGCCCTGCTGGGAGCAATCTGGCTTCTCGTGGTGGTGGGGCTCGGCTATGCCAATGTGCTGGTGATCGACCGCTACGCCGCCAGCAGCAATCAGCAGATCGAACAGCGCACCCGCCTGCTGGCGCAGATGCAGATGACCCTGGTCGATCACCAGCTCGATGCGATCGATCGCGGCCTGCAGGTTTTCCTCCAACACCAGGTCGACCGACCCATTGCCCGCCTAGGCCCTGCACTCGACTTCAACCCGCTGGTGCGCGACGTCTGGTGGGTTGGCCCGCAGGGCGAAAGGGTTTTCTCACGGCATGGCACGGTTGACGGGATCGACCCCCAACAGCAGGATTTCTTCCGTCACCATCGCAGCCCCTCGACCGCCGATTCGGCCTTCCTTTCGCGCTTGCTCCACCTGGACGGGGAGGATTCTGGCGGTCTACTGGCGATGAGCCGCGCCCACCGCACGAGCGACGGCCGCTTGCTGGGCGTGTTGGTCGCCTGGATCGACCTGGCCGGGCTGGCCGGGGTGCTGGACAACATGACAGTCAATGACCGACTGACGTCATTGGTCGCTCGCCGTAACGGCGAGGTAATGGTGATGGCGCCACATGCGCCGCTCAATCCGGGCACGACGCTGGAATATCTTCAGTCCGATGGCGAGGCTTTGCCGCCTAGGGGGAGCGGGCGTTACCGGTCGGCCATCGATGGCAAGCCATACCAGTATGCCTATGCCTCCCTGGAAAACTGGGATCTGTTGGCCTTTGCCGCCGAGGATCGCACCGCCATTGACACGATGCTGGCCGACGAGGCGAGTGATCACTGGTGGCGGATGGCGGCGATCGCGCTGTTTACCGGCCTACTGCTCGTGCTGGTCGGCTGGTTGCTGCAACGTCGCGCGACGGCCTTGCGCCAGGTCGAAGAAAGCCAGCGGCAATTGGCGCAAAGCTATCGGCGCAATGCCGCCATTATCGAGGCCCTGCCCGACCTGTTGTTCACCATGGATGCCGATGGCCGCATTCTCGATTTCGAGCCCGGCGAGAACATCCCGCTGCTCAAGCCGCCCGAGGCATTCATTGGCCAGTCGGTCGATACGGTCCTGCCAACGGATCTGGCGGAACTGACCCACGCCGTGATCCAGCGGACGCTGATGTTGCGCCAGGTGCAGACCTACCAGTATCACCTCGATTTCGAAGGAGAGCGACGCTTCTTTGAGGGGCGCTGTGTCCCGCTGAGCGAGGAGACCGTCCTGATCCTGATCATCGACATCACAGGTCGCAAGCGGGCGGAACACGCCATGGAATGGGCGGCCACCCATGACACCCTGACCCAGTTGCCCAATCGACGCTTGTTCCGCGATCGCCTGGACAAGGCCATCACCGATTTCCAACGCTATGGTGGGGTCGGTTTTTGCCTGCTTTTCATCGATCTCAACGGTTTCAAGGCGGTCAACGACCGTTTCGGGCATGCCGCCGGCGACGAGTTGTTGCAACAGACGGCGCGCCGGATGGAACAGCACGTGCGCGCCGCCGACAGCATCGCTCGCCTGTCGGGCGATGAGTTCGTCGTCATGATCACCCACGCGGGCCGTCCTGAGGCGCTGCGGGTCAGGGACAAGTTGGCCGAGGAGTTGGCCGAGCCGTTCGTGTTGCCGGAAGGCGAGCCGCAGATCTCTGCCGCTATCGGGCTGGCCTGCTGCCCCGAGGATGGCCGGGATGCCGAGTCGCTGATGCGGGCTGCGGATGCGGCGATGTACCGCGACAAACAGACCTGCTCGATTCAGAGCCGTTGACCGGCCGCGATGCCGGAGTGATTCACTTGCGCCTGCATTGGCATGACGAGGCGTGGCAAAGACAGCCCTTGGTCATGGCGGCACGCGCGATTATCTCCGCCGTGGAGAAGCGGGTCCCGGTTCGGGTCACTTGCGGGCCATCATGCCGCGACGGCAACTCGGTCCCGGCCACTGCGCTTGGCCTCGTAAAGCGCTTGGTCGGCACGATTGATCACGTTGTCGAGGGACTCATCCGGACGGTACTGCGCCACGCCCTGACTGACTGTCAGTGACTCCTCATTCGCAGGCAGGCGGTTGTGCCGGGCCACTGCGTCTCGGATGCGTTCGGCCGTTTGCCGCGCGTGCTCGGCATCCGCGTCCGGCAGCAAGATCAGGAACTCGTCACCACCCCAGCGGCAGAGCGTGTCGGCTTCCCGGATCTGTGCGGACACGGTCTCTACCAGATCTCGCAGGACACTGTCGCCCGCCTGATGGCCGTGGCGGTCGTTGATGGTCTTGAAGTGGTCGATGTCCAGGTTGATGATCGAGAGCGGCCGGTCATGGCGGCGCGCAAGTCGTTGCGCCTGCCCGAACAGCACTTCGAGCGCCTCGCGGTTGGCCGCCCCGGTCAGGCGATCGGTCGTGGCCATGGCTTCCAGTCGCCGCTGATAGCCACGCAGGGTCCAGCCGCCGATCATCAGCACCAGGGCGGTGACGCCCAGCGCCAGCAGGATGTTGACGATCAGGGTGTTGAGCAACTGGGTATTGGCGGCCGATTCACGTTGTTCCACCACCAGAAACCAGTCGAGCTCAGGAATCAGTCGGGTGTTGACGTAGACCGTGCCGTCCCCGGGGCGTTCGTAGGCAAAATCGGTACTCGGGCTGGTTAGAATGCGAGTGGCGTGGCTGGCCAGCCCCGGCTGGGCCTGGATGCTTGTCGGCCCGTGGTAGCCGGAACCACGCAAGGTAATTTCGCCTTCTCGGTCCATGAAGTAGATCGAGCGGGCGTAGCGCCGCTGGTAGCTTTCGATCAGCCCGGCGACGGTTTCCACGGCCAGCCCAATGCCCGTGACGCCAATGAATTCACCCGATTCGTCTTGCACCCGGTAGTTGACGAAGATCGACAGCCGGGTGGGGTCGGCCGTGTCATGGTCGATGTTGATCTCGAACGGCTCGTTGATCTGCCGGACGCGGAAATACCACTTGTCAGCGGGGTCCGCCGGCGAGACCGTCTTCAATATCCCGTCGGGGTGGTAGTAGTGCCGACTGGCGTCGCTGACGAAAAAGGCGGTGGTGGTGTCGTATTTCTGCTGGATCTCGGCGAGATAGCGAATGATCGCTTCCTTGTCCTCTTCGCCCTCGACCACCCACTCGCGCACGAACGTGTCATGTGCCATCAACGAGGAGATGAGGATCGAACGCAGCAGGTCCCGTTCGATCTCGGAGAAGATGTTGTCGCTGGTCAGCGGCAGGGTCTCCTCCGCGACCTGCTTCTGCAGCGAGTCCTCGGCGACGAAATAGCCGATCACGCTGGTGGCGACGAACCCCAGCGTCAGCAGGATGGTCAGGGCGGTGGCGAATAGCAGCTTGTTGCGTTGCATTTAATGGCGTCTTAGGGGCTGTCTGAGGCGGCGGGGCGGGACTGTTGCTGTTCGAGGTAGCGTTCGGCAAATGTTTCCGGCGCCAATGGCCGGCTTTCCAGGTAGCCCTGATACATATCGCAGCGGTGCTCGGCGAGGAAGCGTCGTTGGGCCGCTGTCTCGACTCCTTCGGCCAGCACCTTCAGCCCGAGCGTGTGCCCCAGGTCGATGATCACCCGGGCGATCTGGCCACGGTCGCTGGGAGCGTCGATCAGGTCGATGAATCGCTTGTCGATCTTGAGCACGTCCAGGGCGAACAGGCGGAGCTGACCCAGGGAAGAATAACCGGTGCCGAAGTCGTCCAGGGCCACGTGTACGCCCATGGTGCGCAGCCGATCGAGCAGTTCGCGCGCTTCGCTCTCGCGACGAACGATGGCGCTTTCGGTGAGTTCGATCTCCAGGCGATCGGCCGGCAAGCCGGTCTCTTCGAGCACCTTTTCGACCAACTGTCCCACCTCGCCCTGGCGCAGTTGATGCGGGGAGACATTGACCGCAAGCCGGCCAAAGTCGCGCCCCTCGTCGAGCCAACGTCGACCGACGCGACAGGCCTCGCGCAATACCCATTCGCCCAGCGGCCAGATCAGGCCGGTGGTTTCCGCCACGGGGATGAAGCGGTCCGGCGAGATCAGCCCTTCGCTGGGGTGCTGCCAGCGCACCAGCACTTCGGCGCCATGCAGGCAGTTGGACGAGACATGCATCTGGGGCTGGAAAACCAGACGCAGTTCGTCGTTGTCGATCGCCTGACGCAGTTCCAGTTCCAGACCGATGCGATCGCGGGCGGCGTCGGTCATCTCGTCGGAGAAGAAACGGAAGGTGCTGCGGCCTTCGTCCTTCGCTCGGTACAGTGCGGTGTCCGCTTGTTGCAACAGTGCCAGAGGGGTGCGGGATCCTGCCGGAGAGAGCGTGATGCCCACCGAGGCCAATATCCTCACCTGCTGACCGTTGGCCAGTTCCCATGGCTCGCCCAAGGCGCTGATGATCTTCCCGGCCAAGCCGGCAATTTCTTCGGCCGTCGCCATCCCGGTGACGGTCATGGCAAATTCGTCTCCGCCCAGTCGAGCAATAGTGTCGGCTTGGGAAAAGCGCTCCTTGAGACGTTCGCTGACCTTGATAAGCAACTGATCGCCCACGTCATGGCCCAGACTGTCGTTGACGTCCTTGAACCGGTCCAGATCGATCATCAGCACGGCGATCTGCTCGTGCTTTTCCTTGGCCAATTCGATCAACTGTTCGAGTCGGGCGCTCATCACCAGACGGTTGGGCAGACCGGTGAGCGGGTCGTGATGGGCAAGGAAATCCAGTTTGGATTCATTCTCTTTCTGTCGGCTGATGTCGACAAACAGACCGACGTAATGGCTGATCTCGCCATCACGGTCGACAACCGTGCTGATGCTCAGCAGTTCGGGGAATATCTCGCCATTGCGTCGACGATTCCAGATTTCGCCCTGCCAGTATCCCCGGGCTTGCAACTCCCGCCACATCTGTTGATAGAAGGCATGGTCATGCTGGCCCGAGGCGAGCATTTTCGGCGTGCGGCCAATCGCTTGTTGCGCCGTGTAGCCGGTCAGCTCGGTGAACGCCGGATTGACCTCGATGATCCTCTGGTCGCGGTTGGTGATCACGACTCCCTCGCGGGTGTTCTCTATCACCTTGGCCATCAGGTGTTCGCGCTCTTGGATCTCGTGGCGCTCTTGGACGTC
Organism: Halothiobacillus sp.; assembly: GCA_011389965.1. GTDB lineage: Bacteria > Pseudomonadota > Gammaproteobacteria > Halothiobacillales > Halothiobacillaceae > Guyparkeria. Next base: position 11,084 of record JAABTF010000003.1, on the reverse strand, counting down.
GGTGACCACCCCGGAATAGGCAATCACGCGGCCCGTTTCGTCGTAGTCGATGCGGGTGACATCCTCGAACCAGCGGTAGCCGCCGTCGGCCATCCGCAACCGGTATTCCTGCAGGAATTCGCGCCGGCGATTTTCCGTGTGATCGGCGACTTCGCGGGCGATGTGCGGGACATCCTCGGGATGGATATAGTCCACAAAATGCACGCCGCCACTTTCCCAGTCGTCGGCGTCATAACCCCAGCGGTCGATGTTCTCGGAGACATATTCCACCGGCCACCCTGTTTCCGGGCGCCAGCGAAACAGCACGGCAGGACTGGCCTCTACGGCCTGCTTTGCCCGCTCGAGATCTTCGAGGCGGTCGAAGTATTCCACTGCAAAGGAGATGTCGGTGGCCAGATCCTCTACTGCTTGGTAGATGGCCTCGTCGAAGAAACCGCTCACCGGCGCATACAGGGCCATCGCCCCGATAATCTGGCCACTCCGACGAATGGGGAAGGCCGCCACGGCATCGATACCCGCGGCTTGGGCCGATTCGTGCCAGGCTCTGGTCGATGTCGCGCTCTGGAACTGATTCATGACAATCAGTTCGCCAGAACGGATCGCGCGGCCAATCGGCCCTTTGCCGGCCGGCTCGTCCGCGTGGATGCTCACTTCGATACTTTCGATGTAGCCGACGCTGTCACCGAACTGGGCTACGGGTTCGATCTTGCCGGTTTTCTCGTCGATGAGACCGATCCAGGCAAAGGCCAAATGACCATGTTCGACGGCGACGCGACAGGCCGTATCGAACAACTCCTTTGTCGAGTGGCACCGCGTGATCGCCTGGTTGGCCTGCGAGAGCAGATCGTACAGATCCTTTTGATGTTCGAGCGCCCGGTAGGCCTCGCGCTCGCGGGTCACGTCCTCGGCAATCGAGACGAGATTCTCCGGTCGGCCGTCCTGGGATCGGGTCAAGCGTGTGTCGAATCGAAGGTGGGCGATGCTCCCATCTCGGCGTGTCAGGCTGTATTCGCGGGCAAAATGATCGGACTTGCCGCTAAGCAGGTCGAGCATTTTTTCCCGATCTTGCTCATTGCAGGCATCACCAAGCAACTCGTCACAGTTCTTGCCGATCAATGAGTCGTTGGTTTGTCCGAGCATCTCGGCCAGGCGAGGGTTGGCCGCCGTGATCCGGTGAGTGGACGTCGAACTGATGCCCATACCGAAAAAGGGCATGTCGTAGAAAACTCGGAGCAGGCGATCCTGCTCAGCGGCGTGGGCTGACCAGCGGAGTGCATCGCTCTCGCGGGCGCGCCGCCAGAGTAGCGTGAGAACCACGGCGATGATCGCCAGAAAGAAGAATCCCACCACGGCCAGAAGCCATAACGTCTCGTAAAGCGGCTCCAAGACCATCGCACGCGGCTGGGTGGCCACCACAGCCCACGAGTGGCCGGGGAGCGGGTATACCACACCGACCACGGGCTGGCCGTCGACACCCTTGCCCTCGATCGATCGGGGCGATGCCCCGGGGGCGAAATCTGCCGGCTTAAGAGGGCTTTGGTCCCAGGGAAGGTGGGGCCAGGGCTCATCTTCCGAGTGACGACTTATCTCGTCGAGCAGGATCACACTATCCCCGCTCGGCCGCGCCAGAAATGTTGTCCTGCTGGTATGCAGCGCATCCGGCGACAAGGGCGGGACATCGGCGCGCAACAGCACGTATGCCGATACGCTTTCGCCGGTCCCTATGGGGACGAGCCAGTCGATATGGGCGTGATGGTCGGTGTAGAGATCGGGCGGGAGGTCCACGACGCGGCTATCTGCAGCGGCAGCGATGTGCTCGTTGAGATCCTGCGGCCATTGATCGAAGCCTCGGTTGACCAGTGGCGTGCCGTTCGCATCCAGCAGCGCCACGGCTTCGTAGCCATAGGCATTGCGCAGGGCATTGAAGTGGGAAATTGCCCGCTGACGAGCCGAACGGGTTTCAGTTTCGTCATCCGGCGAACTCGCCAGCAGTAAAGCGGCTTGGCGCAAAGAGGGCGACGACTGGATCACGATCGCATCGTTCGCCCGATCCTCGAGCCAGGCATCGATATAGTCGGCACGCAGAGTCGTGAGATCCGCCATCCGATCCTGGGCAGACTCGATGGCGGCGGGAGCGCGGTATAGATACGTGCCGCCCGCCACGAGCGCGACGATCGCCAGGTTCGTGAAAAAGGTGATGATCGGCCCGCGCCGGCTGAAGCCGGCGTCCGGGGCAGCAATAGGGTTCGCGGATTTCTGGTGAGAATCCGATGTCAGCCAGCGCAACAACAAATACAGGATCACGCCCGTGACGGCCACGAAGGCCAGCCCTTTGATCACACCGAAGCGGGCGAGTTGTTCGGCCGGGACAAAAGTGCCGAGCAGCCACTCCGAGGCCAGGATCCACAGGCCGGCGTAGACCACGTAGGAGATGGCCAGCACCAGGGGCGAGATCGATGATCGGCTTTCGGAGGGGGCGGACTGGTGTCGTCGCTCCGTCATGTCTTCCGTGGATTTCTCTGGCATTTTTGCGAAGGATCCTTTGCCGCAGGCTTCTCAGTGGCGTCCTGCGCGAAAGCGACTTCAAACGTGAATCACAGAATGGGCCAACGAGGGAATCAAGTCCAGCGAATCGAGTATCGCAAGCCTCTTGTTTTTAAGCCTTCAGGGGGCGTCCAGTAACAAGGGGTCGAGCAGCAACTCGCGGGCGTTCTCGCGGGCTATGCGCCGGGCCACCGACTCGGGCAATTGATCCAGCCAGAGGCGAATCGTGTCGGCGGCGGCGCCAAAGCGGCGCCAGCGCGACAGGCTGTAGGTGTCCACGCCGACGACGAACCGGCGGGGATGGGCAATGAACAGCGCGCGCCATTCGGGCAGCAAAACGCCGCTGTCATCCACAAATCGTTCATCGCGCACCGAAGTGTCGATAAACAGCCCTTCGGGGTGACGGGCGAGGGCGGCGCGCAGGATGGTCGGCTCGGGCCGGTCGCCCAGATGCGCCCAAAGCACGGTGGAATCGGGTTCGATCTCAAAGATGCGGTCGATGACGGCCAGGTCGCCGTGGATCATCAGGACCAGCTCACGTTGGGCGGCGATCTCCACCATTCGCCGGAGCACCGGGCTGTCCTGATCCCGGCCGAAGATGTGCAACTCGCCGATGCCGCGCCAGTCGCCTGTGGCCAGCCAACCCTCCACGCGATCCGGTAGCGTGGCGTCGTGCATCCAGCCTTCCTTGTCGGCCCGGTCGCGATAGACGCCCAGAAACGGGATAATTTGCTCGGGGGCGGCCTCCGCAAGGAGCTGGGCGTTGGCCGGCGGGGTGCTGGTGACCACGGCGTACTCGATGCCGTTGTCCGCCAGGATGGCGATGATTTCCTCGGGCGAGATGGTCGCGCGCTGGTCGGCCTGGTAGTGCAGGTGGGTATCGAACAACGGCGTCGCGGCGGTGGCCGGCAGGGCCAGGAGCAGGCCGAGCACCAGTCCGAGCCACTGCCCGGCCAGGCGGTTATTCGTCGTCCGAGTCGGCATGGTGGGTAGCGCCCCCTCGCGGGAACAGGACCAGGTGGGTGAACGCCGGGCGCAGATTGACCCGCACGCCGGGGGCGTAGTGGTCATGGCTGGGCGCTAGGCTGAGCAGGCGTGTGCCGCCCGGCAGGCCCAGGGTGTAGAGGAAGTTCGCGCCGCGAAAGACCCGTTCCTCGATCTCGGCCACGCCCGGTCCGTCGGCGTCGATGATCACGTCGTCGGGACGGACGAGCACGTCGACCTCGGTGCCCGGCGGGTACTCGTGCGAGACCTGGCCTTCCAGCAGGCCCAGCTCGGTCTTGACCCGGCCGGGGCCGACCATGGTGCCGGCAATCCGGGTGCCCTGGCCGATGAAGTCGGCGACGAACGGGGTTTCGGGGCGGTGATAGAGGTTGTAGGCCGTGTCCCACTGGTGAAGCCGCCCGGCCTGCATCACCCCGACGATGTCCGCCATGGCGAAGGCCTCGGCCTGGTCGTGGGTGACCAGCAGGGCGGTGGTCTCGGCCTCGCGCAGGATGTCGCGCAGCTCGCGGGGCAGGGTCTCGCGCAACTCCACGTCCAGGCTGGAGAACGGTTCGTCGAGCAGCAGGATCTCCGGCTTGGGCGCCAGCGCCCGGGCGATGGCGACACGTTGCTGCTGCCCGCCGGACATGTGGTGGGGATAGCGGTTGCCCATGCCGGGCAGCCCCACCAGGTCGAGCAGCTCAGCAATCCGCTTGCGACGCGCCTCGGCCGGCTTTTTCGGCAGACCGAAACCGATGTTGTCGGCGACGGTCAGGTGCGGGAACAGGGCCAGATCCTGGAAGATCATGCCCACCCGGCGCTGTTCGGGCGGATGGCCCCAGCCGGCCCCGGCCACGGTGTCGCCGTGCAGGCGCACCACGCCCGCGCTGGGCGACTCGAAGCCGGCCACCGTACGCAGGATGGAGGTCTTGCCGCAGCCTGACGGGCCCAGCAGGCAGCCGATCACGCCGGTGGGCAGCTTGAGATTGACGCCCTCGACGGCGATGGTGTTGCCGAAGCGGACCGTCAGGTCGACCAGGCTGAGTCGTTCACTTGCCGTCACCGCGGCCTCCCGGGTTGGCTAAGGAAGGTCTGCACGGTTCTATTCATCGACCACGTCACGGCTGCTGATGCCCTCATGTCCTCTCGCGCGGGTGATCGAACGGCTGACCAGGACGACCGGGATCAGGCCGGCGGCCACGATGGCCAGCGCCGGCAGGGCCGCGTCGCGCAGCCGTTCGTCGGAGGCCAGTTCGAAGGCCCTCACCGCCAGGGTGTTGAAATCGAATGGTCGCAGCACGAGGGTGGCCGGCAGCTCCTTGAGCACGTCGACGAACACCAGCAGTGCCGCGGTCAGCAGACTGCCACGAATCAGCGGGATATGCACCCGCCACAGGGTCCGCCCGGCGGTCGCCCCCATCGAGCGGGCGGCGTCGTCCATGCTCGGTCGTACCCGCCCCAGCCCCGCCTCGACGGTGTTCAGGCCCACGGCGAGAAAACGCACCAGGTAGGCGAACACCAGCGCGAACAGCGTGCCCGACAGCAGCAACCCGCTGGAGAACCCGAACTGCGCGCGCAGCCAGGCATCCAGCGTGTTGTCGAAGGCGGCGAACGGGATGATCACGCCCACGGCGATCACCGTGCCGGGCAGGGCATAGCCCATGCCGGCGATGCGGTTGATGGTGAAGGTCAGCCGGCCGGGCATCAGGCGATGGCCGTAGGCCAAAAACATTGCCAGCAGCAGGGCGAGTACCGCCGTCACACCGGCCAGTCCCACCGAGCGGCCCACCAGCACGGCGAATTCGGCCAGGTCGCGGGTGGGCGTGACCTCGAGACTCCAGGCCAGCAACTGGGCCGAGGGCACCAGGAACCCCAGCGCCAGCGGCAGGGCACAGGCGATGAAGGCCAGTGCCGCGGCGCCGCGACGCAGGCGGAACGAGGGGCGGGCCTGCCAGTTGCCGTGATGGTGGTAGCGGGCCTGCCGGCGCGAGAGCCGCTCGATGATGATTACCGTGAAGATGAACGTCAGCAGCAGGGCCGAGAGTTGCGCCGCGGCGATGGTGTCGTTGAGGCCGAACCAGGTGCGGAAGATGCCGGTGGTCAGCGTGGGGATGCCGAAGTACTGCACCGTGCCGTAGTCCGCCAGGGTCTCCATGATCGCTAGCGACAGCCCGGCGACGATCGACGGCCGCGCCAGCGGCAGGGCCACGCGGCGGAACATCTGCCACGGACTCAGGCCCAGCGACCGGGCCACGTTCAACGCGCTGGCGGACTGCTCGAGGAAGGCGGCCCGGGTGAGCATGTAGACGTAGGGGTAGAGCACCAGCGTGAGCATGACGATGGCCCCGCCCAGCGAGCGCACCTCGGGGAATGCGTATTCGCCCACCGACCAGCCGGTCAGTTCGCGCAGGCCCGTCTGCACCGGCCCGGCCACGTCGAGCAGGCCGGTGTAGGTGTAGGCGATGATGTAGGCGGGCATGGCCAGCGGCAGCAGCAGCGCCCACTCGAAGACGCGTCGCCCCGGGAATTCGCACACCGACAGCAGCCAGGCCGTGCCCGTGCCGAGAATGAAGGTGCCGAAACCCACGCCGATGGCCAGCGACGCGGAATTGATCACGTAGTCGGCCAGCACCGTGTCGGCCAGGTGCGACCAGGTCGCCTTGTCCGGCCAGAACACGGACGCGACGATCACCGCGAGCGGCAGAGCCAGCAGCGCGGTGATCAGAATCATGCCCGTCTTCCACGCAGACAAGCCCCCAGCCCGTTTGAGGGCGAGGGGCTTTTCTACCATGGCGTCGGGCTGTTTGCCGGTGCTTACTGCCATCCGGCCCGGTCCATCAGGCGGACCGCTTGCGGGTTGAGCTCGCCCAGTCGACCCAGGTTGAGGTCGTCGGCCTTGAAGTCACCCCATTGCGCCAGGGTGTCCGAGGCGGGCACGCCGGGGCGAACCGGGAACTCGTTATTCACCTGGGCGTACCACTCCTGAGAGGATTCCGTGGTCAGGAACTCCAGCAGCTGGTTGACCGCCTCGGTCTTGTCGCTGGCAGCCACCATGCCCGCGCCGGAGACGTTGACGTGCGCACCACGATCATCCTGGTTCGGCCAGACCAGTCGCACTGCCTCGGCGGCTTGCTGGTCGGTGTCGCTGCCGTTCTGCATGGCGCCGTAGTAGTAGGTGTTGGCCACGGCGATGTCGCACTCGCCGGCGGCGACGGCCCGGATCTGGTCACGATCGCCGCCTTGCGGCTTGCGTGCCATGTTGGCCACAAGGCCCTCGGCCCATTCCTGCGTCCATTCCTCGCCGTGCTCGGCGATCAGGGAGGCGACCAGTGACTGGTTGTAGACGTTGTTCGAGGAGCGGATGCAGATGCGGCCCTTGAACTTGGGGTCGGCCAGATCGGCATAGCTGGTGATGGCATCGTCCTCGACACGCTCCTGGTGGGTAAAGATCACCCGGGCGCGCTGCGACAGGCCGAACCACTGGTTGTCCGGGTCACGCAGGTTGGCGGGGATGTTGCTTTCGAGCACCTCGGAGTCGACCGGCTGGAGCACGCCGGCGGCCTTGGCGCGATGCAGGTTGCCGGCATCGACGGTGATCAGCATGTCGGCGGGCGTGTTGCGGCCCTCGTTTTCCAGCCGCGAGAGCAGCGCGCCGGCCTTGGCCGTCAGCAGCTTGACCTCGATGCCGCTTTCCTCGGTGAAGCGGTCGAGCAGCGGGGCGATCAGGTCTTCCTTGCGAGCGGAGTAGACGTTGATGGTCGAGGTGGACTGATCGGCGGCGTTGCCGTCGGTCTGATCGCCGGACTCACTGCAACCGGCCAGGGTCAGGCCGGAGGCGGCCAGGGCAAGAGCGGCAAATTGAACGAACCGGGGCATGGGCAAAACCTCTTCAAAGGAGATGTGGGTTGTTTGGGCTTTGGTCGACCGAAAGCGAGGTCAAGATAATCGACGCCGACCGCCCTGTCAAATGCGAATCATTCCTAGTCCAACTTCGATTGTTATCCCTTCCTGTCGGGTGCCAGCCGCCCCTCATGGGCCGGTTCCCGAGCCGGGTAAATGGCGATCCCAGTAGGGCTCGCCCGCGAATCGCTGGGCGAGGAAGTCGATAAAGGCCCGGACGCGGGCCGAAAGATGGCGCGTCTGCGGATAGACAGCATAGGCGGCAATCTCCGGCCAGGCCACGTGGGTCAGGATGGGAACCAACTGCCCCTCGGTGATCGCCCGGTGCAGTAGGAAGGTCGGCTCGATCACCACGCCACTGCCGTTGATCGCCGCCTCGCGCAGGAAATCGCCGTTGTTGACCCGCAGGCGTCTCCGTCCCTGCACCGGGCGCCAGCGCCCCCGCTCGTCGGTGTAACCCCAGACCTGGGTCTCGGGGATATTGCTGTAGATCAGGCAATCGTGTTCGGCCAACTCGGCAGGGTGCTGCGGCGTGCCGCATCGGGCCAGGTAATCCGGGCTGGCGGCGGCGATATTGCGGATCGGCGCCAGGCGGCGGGCCATCAGGGTGGAGTCGGGCAGGCTCGCCAGTCGCAACCCCAGGTCGTAACCCTCGGCGACCAGGTCGGTCTCATCGTCGTTCAGGTTGAGATCGAAGGTCACGCCGGGATGGGCGATCATGAAGGCGTTGATGGCCGGTTGCAGGTGCATCAGGCCGAAGGACAGCGGCGCGGCGACCCGCAGGACACCGCTCAACTCGGCGTGCTCCCGGGCCACGGACTCCTCGGTTTCCCGCAGGTCGGCCAGCAGGCGGGTGCAGCGCCGGTAATAATGCTCGCCGGAGGAGGTCAGGGCCAGGTGGCGGGTGGTGCGATGGAACAGCTCGACCCCCAGGTGCGACTCCAGGTCACGCAGACGGCGACTCACCGCCGATTTGGCGATGCCCAGCCGCTCGGCCGCGGTGCTGATGGAGCCGGCATCGGCGACGCAGACGAAGTTGATCATGGCGGTGAATCGATCCAAGCGCGCCTCGGTCGTTCTCGTTTCGGCAACAGTATTTTCAGACAATAGTCATTTAAAAACCTGACGGCAACGGCCAGACTCCTGCTCAACAGATGGGCAATACTCAGGAGGGCGTGCCGCGAACATGCAGTGGCGCAACACGAAATCGGCATACGGCGTGGTCGGCATCGCCTTGCACTGGCTGGTGGCATTGACCGTGGTGGGCATGTTCGCCCTGGGGCTGTGGATGGTGGAATTGAGCTACTACGATCCCTGGTATCGCCAGGCACCCGCCATCCACAAGGCGGTGGGCATCCTGCTGTTCCTGCTGGTGATTGGTCGCTTGCTCTGGCGCTGGGCCAACCCGTCGCCGCTGGTCGAAGGCGGCCGGCTGGAGCGCTGGACCGCCCACGCCGTGCATCGGTCGCTCTATGCCCTGCTGTTCGCCCTGATGGTCTCGGGTTACCTCATCTCGACCGCCGACGGCAGCCCGATCGACGTGTTCGGCTGGTTCCAGGTGCCCGCCATCCTGAGCGACCTGCCCAACCAGGAAGACGTCGCCGGAGCCATCCATATGTGGCTGGCCTGGGCCGTGATCCTGCTGTCGGCCGGGCACGCGCTCGCCGCGCTCAAACACCATTTTATCAATCGGGACGGCACGCTGCGCCGCATGCTCCGCCCCGGGAACGACGGCTCACCCCGCAACGAAGGAGAGGGATCATGATCACTCGCAAACTATCCGCCGCGCTACTGGCCGGCGCCATTGCCGCCCCCGTCACCGCCTTGCCGCTCATCGCACAGGCGGCCGAGTACGAGTTCGATATCGAGGGCCAGCACGCCTTCATCGAGTGGCGCATCCAGCACCTGGGTTATTCCTGGCTGTACGGCCGCTTCAACGACTTCGAGGGCAGCTTCGAATACGAGGACGGCCAGATCGAGGATGCCAGCGTCGAGGTGACCATCGACATGGCCAGCCTCGATTCCAACCACGCCGAGCGCGACAAGCACCTGCGCGAGAAGGATTTCTTCTATGTGAAGGAATATCCCGAAGCCACCTTCAAGAGCACTGGGATCGAGTCGACCGACGACGGATTTGTCATCAACGGCGATCTCACCATGCGCGGCGTGACCAAGTCGATTGAGATCGAGGCCGAGAAGGTCGGCGAGGGCGAGGATCCCTGGGGCGGTTATCGCGCCGGTTTCCACGGCACCACCACGCTGACACTGAAGGACTTCGGCATCGACTACGACCTGGGGCCGGCGGCGACCGAGGCCGAGGTGACGCTCTCTGTGGAGGGCATTCGGCAGTAGGCCGCTACCCGATCAGTAGGGGGCTCGTCCGCCGGGCACGGCGGTAGTTATTGCCCACCATGCACAACAGGCGTGCGAAACGACTCTCACCCAGTGATGGATGCTCACTCGAGTGGCGACTACGCTTGTAATCGATAGCCGGAGACGTCTCTACCGAACCACTGTCGGAGGAGCCCATGAACAATCGCGACGATATCCAGAACCGGGCCGCCGGCGCGATCATGGGAGCCTTCATCGGCGATGCCCTGGGGCTGGGTCCTCACTGGTACTACAACCTTGAGGATCTGCGTCGGGACTACGGCGACTGGATCGACGGTTACACCGACCCCAAGCCCGGTCGATACCACGAGGGCCTCAAGGCAGGACAGCTCTCCCAGGCGGGGGTTATCTTCGACTTGATGCTGCGTTCACTGGTGGCGGCGAAAGGCTACGACGCAGAGGATTTCTGTCGGCGGCTGGATGCTGACCTCTTCCCGCTGCTCGATGGCACCCCGGCCGCTGGTCCCGGCGGTTACACCAGCCAATCCATCCGCGATGCCTGGCGAAAACGTGTCGAGCACGGCTTGCCCTGGGGCGAAGTCGGCGGCCACGCCGACACCACCGAAGCCATCGAGCGCACGCTTGCCATTGCCGTGCGCCATGCATTCGAGCCCAAGAAACTGGCTGCAGCCATTGCGGACAACACCGCACTGACTCAGATGGACGAAACGGTGGTCTCCATGACCGTGGCGTACGGTGCGCTGCTGGCCCAGCTGGTTCAGGGGCAACGCCTGGATGTGGAAATATCCGACAAGCTGATGGCCTTGGTGAAACGCTGTGCTTTACCGTTTCATGCCGTCACCAGCGATGATCTTCAGCCGCCCCGGCCGGGGCAGCCGGACCCGCCCCGGGCAGGCCGTTTTGCTTCGCCCGATGCCCTGCTGACACCTTCCTGCATCGCCGCAGCGGTTGGCGATCCCGGGGTGCGAATCGAGCCGCCCTGGAAAGTCTCCCTGGTGTACGGCATGCCCTGCGCCATCTATCACCAGCTTCCGGCTGCCTACTACCTCTCGGCACAATTTGCCGACGATTTCGAGGCGGCAGTTCTGCACGCGGTCAATGGCGGTGGCCAGAACATGGCCCGGGCGATGCTGACCGGGGCGCTTACGGGGGCACAGGTGGGCTTGAGCGGAATTCCGCAGCGGTTTATCGACGGATTGGAAAACGCCGGCGAGTTGCAGCAGCGGGCCGAACAAGTGGCCTCGGCGGTGGCAGCCGAAGGTCGTAGATGAGGGCTTTTCGCGCCGACGCGCGATGAACCAAAA
>JAABTF010000052.1 GCA_011389965.1 Halothiobacillus sp. | reverse complement strand
CCGGGGCTTGCCCAGGCCATCACGCCGATTAGCGCGCCAGTGGCAAGCGTGGACGCGATCGCCGCCTTCAACAGCAGCGCATTACTGCTTTGTTTCGAATGGTTCATGACAATGTCCTCAAATAGCCATACCGACTCAGAACATGTCGGCGTGCGTGAATCCGAACTCGAACAACTCGGCGGTGGGCACCTGCCCCGACCGTCGATGCAATGCATAACTGCTGGGGATGTCGGTTGACTCCAGCAGGACCGTCTGGCGGTCGAACCCCGGCCCGATCACGGCAAACACCGTCCGCGACGGCCAGGTCTCCAGAAACTCCTCAAGGGGATAACGGCGATTGCCCAGCGCCGGATCGGCGACGTGCACGTAGCCATCCCGCGCGTGCTTTAGCACGACGAAATGCTGGTAGCCGTTGACGTCCATCAACACGATCGTGGGCACGTTTATGGTCTTCAATCGCCGCAGATCGATCTGGTAGCCCCGTCCCCGGTATCCCAACTGGGCGAGGTATTCCTTCATTTCCAGCAGCGAAAAGCCACGGGTGCGCACCAGCTCCGGATCAGATACGCCCCACATCCCGGCCAGGACAGTGGCTTCGTCCAGGCGAAGCCCATAGGCGTAACGCAGGAGTGTCGCCAGTGCCGCAGCGCCGCAGGAAAAATCGAATTGCTGACGGACCACATTGCGATAGCGTTTTTCCAGCATGCTTTCCACCGGCTTTTCCATTACCTGGCCGTGAGGCAAGATTCCGGCGAACTGGATGTCGGCGGCCTGGCCCGCGGCAGGCAGGCCCAAAGCTAACGCCGCGATCCAGCCGAGGCTCATCACGGTGCCGCGGGGTTGGCGGTTTTTCCGGTCAATCCGCATGGTGTGCTCCTCGATGCGGTTAATGGAAAAAGGTTGGGGTCGTTGGTCTTTCCGGACGATCGCCGTTGCCAGGTCTTTCGTCGGGAAAGACGGGGCGCATGGCGCCCCGTCGACCGATGGGATATCGGGTTTAGTTCGACTCGCCGCCCGTGCTGCCACCACCAGCGCAGGTGTTGCAAGCCACGGCCATGGAGAGCGAGTTGCTCTGCAGGTTGCCGGTGCCCGATGCCACGTTCACGCCGATGTTGCCGGAGGCGTTGGCGAACGCACTCCCCGCGAGAGAAGCGTCGTTCCTGGCGTTGACTACCACGTAGCGTGTGGTGGCAACTTGCCCGCTGACCTCAGACAGGTCGAGAGTGCCGCTTTCACTGAAGCCGCCGTTGGCTTCCATCTCATGGGCGCCGAAGGCCAGTGCGCCGCCGTCGTCATTGAGGTCAGAACCGCCTTCGGTCTGGCCGTCAAGGTCGAAGTGGCCGACTGGCACGGTGCCCTCGCCGTGTGGACTGCCAATATCCGCGATATCGTTGGTCCAGGTGTCCGGATAGACGTCGCCAGTCTGGTCCATGGAGCCCGTAATATCCGCACTGAAGGACTCACTGCCGCCGCTGTAACTTCCGGTGCCCGAGAAAGTGACGTTGGTCATTTCGGTGTACTTCTCGGTCCGGCCCTCGTTGCGGATGCTGTTGCCATACGACTCCTGATTGCTGTTCAGCGAGGCGCTGGCCACCCGAGCCGTGGATACCGACGCGGCCATGGTGTTCTTCTGGCCGTTACCGGTACCGGCGGCGACGTTCACGCCGATATTGCCCGAGGCATTGGCGAACGCGCTCTGGCCGATGCTCGCGTTGTTCATTACGCCGCTGTTCATCGTGACGTTGCCCATATTGGCCTGATGGACGTTCACGCTGGCAGTGGACTCGCCGAACACGAAGCCGGCATCCACGGCGGCCAGTGCCGCGGCATTGTCCTGAACGTTGGTATCACCGGCGGCGACGTTCATGCCGATATTGCCCGAGGCGCCATTGCCGACGTTGTCACCGACGCTGGCGTTGTTGGTCAGTTTCTTGTTGGACACGCCATTGGATTGGATCACTTGCCTGTCGTTGGCTGAAGCCCCGGCAGACGCGTTGATCACCAGGTCACGCAGGACGTTGTCCACGTGGTTGGTTTCGTTTCGATCAATGTCGATGTCCACCTTCACCTTTTTCTGGACTTTGTCAGGATTGTTTTCAGCCATGGCCGGGCCGGAAATCAGCGCGGCGACCGCGGAAGCGATCAGGGTCATCTTGAGTTGCGTTTTCATAGCATCCACCTTCTTGTTGGGGTTACTTCGATCATGAAAAAATCAGGGTCGTTGGCTCGAAATCGAGAAGTGATTGCCCGTCACGTTTCGGCTTCCCGACACCTGATTGATTTGGAGTACCCCTCCGAATCCCGTAAAGGCGGAGTCCTTGACTGCCGCGCGATACCGGTCGGAAGAGACCTCCCCCGACTGCCCGTCCTTCCGGGCGGTCGTATTCGACTCCCGGGCCAGCTCCTCCGGCCCGAGGGTGCGAATCCCTGTTGATCGGACGACCGACTGGCCGAGCCCGATCGTGTTGAACTGTTGGTTGCCCTTGCCGGCCACCTGGTTGACGCCCAGCGCCCCCGAGGCGCCGCTAAAGGCGCGCCCACCGATTACGCTGCTGTCATGGCGAGCTAGCCGTTCATCGTTTCCAGGATTGAGACCCGGAACCTGGATGGCGGTGACCGTGGTTTGCGCGTTGATGGCACGTTGGTTTGCCTGGATGTTTTCCGACCCGGCCGCGATGTTCACGCCGATGTTGCCGGTCGCACCGGAGGCGAATCGCCCGCCAATACGGTTGTCGTTGAGCACACCCAGCATCCAGTCGTATTGCTGGCCCTGCGTGCCGCCCGTGCTCACCGCACCGTTGGCCGGTTCGCCGGCCTGAGCATCACCGGAATAGACCATCTGCGCGGTCATGATCAGGGCGCCCATGCCCACCCCGACCAGGGCGAGCCGGATGCAACGGGACAGATTCAGCCGTTCGCGATTGAGGCGCGGGGCGTTCATCGCTCTCCTCCCTGGGAGAACAACCCGGCACCTGACAGTGCGCCGGTCACCTGGCTACCGATGTTGCCGGTCGCCGCGCCGACGGTTCCGCCAAACGACATCGTGGGCGACCCGCCCCGTGGGCTGGCTTGCCCGGAAACGGACTGCAGGGACTGAGTCATTGATTGGCTGATCGCCGAGGAAGGAGCGGGACCACCAGATGCTGCGCCGGCCGCGATCTGGCCGTAGCCGCCATCGGTAATCTCGAGGCTGGATAGTCCCTGCTCGATCTTCGAACGGGGGCTGGGGTCGATCAGCAGGGCCTTGCCGGGAGGTGCCGAACGGGCCGCGGGGCGCGCCGGAACCGCTCGCATCAGAACGATTTCGCCTGGCTGGGCCTCGACTGCATTGCGCGAGCCGGCGGCATGGCTGCTGGTCGGCCAGATGCCGCCGACCAGCAAACCGGAGAGCAGAATGACGGCAAAGGAATGCCGCGGAGTCTGAAATCCTTGGGACAGAGATAGCCCCACGCCTCCAGCGGCATTCCCGTCAAATTGGTGGTTCCCACGTTGGCTGCAGATACCGTCCATCATGGCCTGTCTCCTGTCTCGTGGTGGCGGAGCATTTCGCCCTGCCCCCCCAACTGAGCAGGTTCAGTGCCAGTTATTTTTACCTCCTATTACAAGCCACTTGTAAAGCCATCAGGAAGGGAGGAGGCCGATCCGTATCAACGGTGATACGGCCGGGAATGCCGCATCACTGGGGAGTGCGGCCCGATGGGATTCAGGTGTTGCAGAGATGAGTCACCCCCATTCGATCCGAGTAACCGCCCCGTATCCGCGGCAATGATTCCTGCCGGCACAGCCATACCGACAACGCCCCCAAAATGGGGGCGCCGAAAACCAAGGGAAACAGTCGGGAAAATGGGCCGTAAAGGGCCCTCAGCTGTAGGGGAGTCGATGTTTGCGTATTAGCCGATGCAGGGTGCATCGAGAAACGTCCAGCAGCCGGGCGGCTTCGGTGATGTTGTGTCCGCTATGACTCACTGCTTGTGCAATCGTCCGGCGTTCGGCCTCGAGACGAGCTTCGGCGAGCGTGGGCACGTCCGTCCGGGTGCTGGTCTGCTTCTCCAGCTCCGGCAGGCTCACCGTCATGCCGTCGGAGAGTACGATGCCCCGGCGCAGGCGATTCATCAGCTCCCGGATATTGCCTGGCCAGGCGTAGTCCAGCATCGCCGCCTCGGTGGCGGGACTCAGTTGCTTTCGTTTCACGCCTAGGTCGCGGCAAAAGCGATCCAGGTAATACTGTGCCAGCTCGATAACATCCGTCCCCCGCTCCGCCAGGGCCGGCATATGCATGGGCAACACATCAAGACGGAAATACAGATCTTCGCGGAACGTGCCGTCCGCCACGGCCTGCTCGAGGTCGACATGCGTTGCCGCGATAATGCGGGCATCCACTGTCAGGGTGGACTCCCCGCCGACACGCTGAATTTCACCCTGCTGTAAAAACCGCAACAGGCTGACCTGGGTATCCAGCGGCAGGTCGCCGACCTCGTCGAGAAACAGGGTGCCGCCTGCGGCGGCCTCCACCCACCCGATACGACGCTTGCTCGCGCCGGTGAAGGCCCCTTTTTCGTGACCGAACAGCTCTGACTGGACCAGGCTGGGGGTCACGGCGCCACAGTTGACCGCGATAAAGGGGTTTTCACGGCGCGATGACTGATGGTGAATCGAGCGCGCTGCCAACTCCTTGCCCGTGCCGGTGGGGCCGGTGACCAGCACCGGCAGATCATTGTCGGCATAGCGGCGGATGTTGTGCCGCACGGATTTCATGGCATCGCTGCGCCCGACCAGCTGACTGTCATCCTGGGCATCCGTCACACACACGGAGGCGGCACCAAGATGCCTGTCGGCCACCTGCGCCATCGTCCAGGCATGGCCGAGCGCAAATGTCAGTCGGCTCCCTTCGATCGGGCTGAAACAGATATCGAAAAAATAGGCATGCAGAAAGCCCGCATAGGAGGGATTTTCCTCCATGCCTTTCTCGATAACGGCCACCAATTGCAGACAGGGATGTTGCCGCGCAAATTCCGGCAACCAATTCATCACCGATTGCATTGCCCCACGCAGATCTATCAGCACTACGCGGACGGGAGTCCGTCGCAACCGGCCTTCCAGGTGGTCGCGATCATCTGCGGCGACGACCTCCCAGGAAAACGGCTCGACGATTCTCTCGACCTCGGCCACCGCTTCGGCGCCGTTGTAGGAAAACATGAGCAAAGTGCGGAAAACACGACTTTCCGGCGACATACGCCACTCCCTGGTCCCAGAACCATATGCGTCATTGCGGACCCCGTTGCAGGGCAGACATTGCGGGACTTCATTTGAATATAGTCCTGTTCACCGCTGATGAACAATTTTTGACCAATGGATGACCCGACGTGTCACTTGAACGCGACACCTCTCGTCGCGTTGTTCCTGCAGCATGCGATCCAATACACTGAGCACCCCGCGGGTTAGCTCGCCTTGACTCATCGATACGGCTGACAGGACGTCTTGAACCCAACCGATCATCAACCCATCCAGCCCGGCTTTATCGTCCTGCAGGGCAACCGCCTCGAAGGCCTCCGCGACCTGCTGGTCGAATGGCTTGCCCGCGCGCCACTCGCGCCCCTCGAGGACGAGATTGTCCTGGTGCAGAGCAACGGCATGGCCCAGTGGCTGCGACTCGCGCTGGGCCGTCCACGCGACGATGGCGGGCTGGGCGTGGCCACGGCCATGGACCTGCTGCTGCCGGCACGCCTGCAGTGGCAGGTCTACCGGGCAGTCATGGGCCGTGATGCCGTCCCCGCCGACGCCCCCCTGGACAAATCCCGACTGACCTGGCGGTTGCTGCGCATCATCCGTACCCAGGCGCACGAGAATTCCGTCTTCGCCCCATTGACCCACTACATCGACGGTGACGAGCACCGTGCCTACCAGTTGGCGGCCCGACTGGCCGACCAATTCGACCAGTACCAGGTCTATCGCGCCGATTGGTTGGCAAGTTGGGGCGCCGGTGAATCCCGCCTGGCCGATGCTCTGGGCCGCGACGAGGAGAGCGTGCCGCCCGATGCCGCTTGGCAACCGGCCCTGTGGCAGGCGGTGCTCGAGGACCTTGTCGCGCATCCGCCCTGCATGGAGGATCCGGAAACGGAAGACTCGCCGGATGCCGTGGGGTATGCAGGTCGGGCCGTGGTTCACCGCGCCTTCCTGCAACAGGCCCGCGAGCTCAAGGAACGCCCGCCCGGCCTGCCGCGGCGTATCGTGGTATTCGGGGTGTCCGCCCTGCCCCCTCAGGTGCTTGAAGTGCTGGGGGCGGTCTCGCAATGGGTACAGGTGATCTTCTGCCTGCAGAATCCCTGTCAGCACTACTGGGGTGACATCGTCGAGGACCGGGACCTGTTTAGAAAGCAGTACAAGCGCATCAGCGAACGCAAGGTCGACGCCGCGCTCGACGAACACAGCCTGCACCAGCATGCCCATCCCCTGCTCGCCTCCTGGGGCAAGCAGGGACGCGACCTGGTACGCCTGGTCGACGAGTTCGACCAGGCGCCCGAGCGGGCACGCGATCAGCAGGCGTTGAACATCGACCTGTTCGACCCGCCCACGGACCGGCATCTACTCGGTCAGATCCAGGTCGACCTGCTCGATCTCACTCCCATGCACGAGATCGTGGCCGAACGGCGCCGTCTGCCGACCGAAGACCGTTCGATCGCCTTCACCGTGGCGCACAGTGCCCTGCGCGAGGTCGAGATTCTGCAGGATCAGTTGCTCGATGCCTTCGACCGCGATCCCAGCCTGCAACCGCGCGACATCATCGTGATGGTGCCGGACATGACCGAGTACGCGCCCGCCATCAGCGCGGTGTTCGGCCGCATCGACCGCGACGACCGGCGCCACCTTCCCTATGCCATCTCCGACCGGCCCGAGCGCGAGGTACACCCCATGATGCGCGCGGTGGACTGGCTACTTTCGCTGCCCGACTCTCGGCTGGCGGCCAGCGAGGTGCTGGATCTGCTGGAAGTCGCCGCCTTGCGGGCACGATTCGGCGTTTCCGCCGACGACGTCACCCTGCTGCGTCACTGGATCGAGACCGCCGGCATCCGCTGGGGACTCGACGCCGAACACCGCGAGCAGTTCGGCCTGCCGGCCGGGATCGAACAGAACGCCTGGGCCTTCGGCCTCGACCGCTTGCTCTACGCCTATCTCGCCGGGGCGGACGACGACTGGCGAGGCATCGTGCCGGTCGGCGGCCTTGATGGCATGAGTGCCGAGAGCCTTGGCCCGCTGCACGCGTTGCTCCAATCATTGAAATACTGGCGCGGGGCGCTCATGCAGACGCGCAGCCCCGAGGAATGGCGCGAATGCCTCACCGGACTGGTGGAGGCCTTTTTCGCCCCGGCAGACATTCCATCCACCGAGCAGAGCCCGACCCACACCCGCTCCGGGGCCGCTCGCAACCCCTTGGCCGAGCGCGAATCGGCCGTTTCCCTGCGCGACCGGCTCGATACGGCCCTGAACGGCTGGCTGGACGACTGCGCCTCGGCCGCCTTCGACACGCCGGTGAACCTGGAAACCGCCCGCAGCGCCTGGCTAGACCGGCTCGACGAGCACCGCCTCAGCCAGCGTTTTCTCGTCGGCGCGGTCAACTTCGCCACCCTCATGCCCATGCGGGCCATCCCGTTTCGCCAGGTCTACCTACTTGGCATGGATGACAAGGCCTACCCTCGTCGCCAGCCGCCGGCCGATTTCGACCTGATGGCCGGGCGCTACCGCCCCGGCGACCGCTCCCGGCGGGAGGACGACCGCTACCTGTTCCTCGAGGCGCTTCTCTCGGCCCGTGATCGGCTCTGGATCAGCTGGATCGGTCGCGACATTCGCGACAACCACGAGCGCCCGGCCTCCGTTCTGGTCAACCAGCTGCGCGACCACATCGACCGCGGCTGGCAAAGCGACAACGACGCGCCCGTGTCCGAGTCCCTGACCACCGAACACCCCCTGCAACCGTTCTCCCGGCATTATTTCTCCGACGAACGTCCGGATCTCCACAGCTACGCCACGGAATGGCACCGCGTCCACCACGGCCAAGATCTCGATGCAGGAGCCCCTGGCCATGGTTCGGCCCGCCATGCCGAAAATGGCGCGCCTACGACGACAAGCGTCTCCGCAGGAACAGAGACGGTCCGCCCCCCGTCGCTGTCCGATCTTGCCCTGGTGTTGAAGAAACCTTGGCGCGTCTGGCTGGGCAATCACCTCGCCATACCGGCGCGGCGAGAGACCGCCGTGCCCGAAGACGACGAACCCTTCGATCTTGATGCGCTGGACAACTATCAACTCAGTGCCCAACTGCTCGAGCAGGTCCTGGAGCGCCTCAATCGCGAACCCGGCCACAGCGGGGATACGATCGATCCGGAAATCCTCGAGAGCCGTTTGCCCGCGGCGATCGATGCGGCCTTCGTCCGCATTGCCGGGGCCGGCCAACTGCCCATCCACCCCTTCGACGCGGCGCTGCGCCAACAGCACGGCGAGGCGCTGGAAAGGCAATTGCGCACCTGGTCCGGCTTCCAGGCCCGCCATCCCGACACGCTCGCCTCTTTCCATCCCGGTGAGCGACTGGGCGAAGGTCGGGAGCTGACGGGCGAAATCAACGATATCCGCACCGGGCCAGAAGGCGCCGTACGGCTGCGCCTGATCCCCGGGGCATTGCACAAGGGCAAGGATCTCAAGTGGCATCGCCTTGTCGACGAATGGCCCTACCACCTTGCCGCGCAACTGGCGGGCACACCGGTCACCACGTATCTCATCAGCGAATCGGATGCCAGAAGCGAGGACCTGACCGAACGGCCGACCGTCATGGAACCACTCGATGCCAAAGAGGCAGCCCGGCTACTGCGGCAACTGATCGACCACTGGCATCGGGCCACCACCGAACCGGTGCCGGCCGAACCGCGATCGCAGATCGCCTGGGTGTTGAACGAAGACGAGCAGGGACGGGGCAAAGCGGCACGGCGGGCCTTCGAAAGCGCGGCGCAGTACGAGGCGGATCTCGTTCGTCTGTGGCCCGCTTTCCAGGCGCTGTCACGAGCCCCGTCGTTTCATGACACGGCCACCGACATCTATCACCCCTTAACCCAGGCGACCCGCGGCAGGCACCGAGAACAATCCGACAAACGGGGGCGCACATGAGCCTGCTCGACCCCATCACCTTCCCGCTCGAGTCCAGCCGCCTGATCGAGGCCAGCGCCGGGACGGGCAAGACCTTTACCATCTCGCTGCTGTACCTGCGCCTCGTGCTGGGACATCGGGGTCCGGACAACCCCCGGTCGACCCCGCTGACGCCACCGGAGATCCTGGTGAGTACCTTCACGGAGGCGGCGGTAGCCGAACTGCGCGATCGGATCCGTGCACGGCTGCAGGAAGCCGCCTGGCTGTTCTCGGGCAGCATCGACCGGGGGGCGGTGGATCCCCCATTGCAGGCACTGTTCGATGAATTCGATCAGGCCGCCCGCCCGCGCGCAGCGTTCCTGCTGCAACGGGCCGCGGAATGGATGGATGAAGCGGCCATCTTCACCATTCATGGTTTCTGCCAGCGCATGCTGCGTGAGCATGCCTTCCACAGCCGGGCGCTGTTCGGGCAAGAACTGGTCACGGACATCGACCCGATCGTCTCCGAGGCGGTGCGCGATTTCTGGCGCAGCCACGGCTATCCCCTGGCAAATCGTGACGAGGCGATGGCCCGCCTGTTTGCAGGCATGGTGCCGCCACCGGCGAAGCTCAAGGATCAGATCCGCGACCTGATCAAGCGCGACGCCAGCCCGGTCGCGGTCGACGGGGTCACCGCACGCACCTCCGATCAGTT
Organism: Halothiobacillus sp.; assembly: GCA_011389965.1. GTDB lineage: Bacteria > Pseudomonadota > Gammaproteobacteria > Halothiobacillales > Halothiobacillaceae > Guyparkeria. The sequence goes on along the minus strand of JAABTF010000052.1, from coordinate 1,112 downwards.
GCCCGAGCCGGCGGCTTTGCTGGAGCGGCTGGCGGCAGAGCAGGCCCAGATCGACCAGGCCGAACAGGCGGCCCGCCGTTTCTGGCAGGCCGACACGGCCACACTGCATGCGCTCTGGCACGCAGTCCGCGGCGGGCTGAGCAAATCGACCCACCCGGAGGCCAAGCAGGAACAAGCGTTCGATGCCTGGCTGAGCGCCATCGATGCCTGGTCGGCCGGCCAGGGTAGCCTGGAGGCAAAAACGCGCCTCAGACTGGCCTACCCGAAGACCAACAAGGGGACACAGGCGCCCTCCCATCCCGCGCTGGATGCCATCCGCGAATGGCAGGACCGGGACGATGCCGTGGACAAGCACACCAAGGAAGTCGAGCCGGCGCTGCGGGCATTTGTCGCGTTGTGGATCCGAGAGCGGGTCGCCATCCTGCTCGCCACGCGACGCTCGATGGGCTTCGAGGACATGCTGATCCAGATGCATGAGGCAGTCGATCCCGAGGCCAATCCCAACGCCGCCGGCATGGTCCGCGCCATCCGCAAACAGTATCCGGTCGCGCTGATCGACGAGTTCCAGGATACCGATCCGCTGCAGTACGCGATCTTCTCGGCGATCTATCCCCTGGGCCACGACGAGGCGGACGATACGGCCATCATCCTGATCGGTGACCCCAAGCAGGCGATATACAGCTTTCGCGGTGCGGATATCCACAGCTACCTGACCGCCCGCCGGGCCACCGCCGGTCGGCATGCCACACTGCCGCGCAATTTCCGCTCCACCCGATCCATGGTCGAGGCGGTCAATCACCTGTTCCAGCGGGCCGACCGTCACCCTGCCGGCGCCTTTCGCTTCCCCCGTGACGAGCAAGAGGGAGAAGACTCGCCCCTGCCCTTCCATCCGGTCGAGGCGCAGGGACGCAAGAGCCGGCTGATCGGGCCGGATGGCGAGGTGATGCCGGCCCTGACGGCCTGGACCGCACCGGCCGCAGAAGAATGGAATGCCGGCACCTTCCGCGAGGAAATGGCGGTGCGCACGGCCGGCGAAATCGCCGTCCTTCTCAATGCCGGACAGGAGGGTGGCTGCCGGTTCGAGGACGACGACGGAACCCGGCCACTGCTCC
>JAABTF010000002.1 GCA_011389965.1 Halothiobacillus sp. | reverse complement strand
AAACCCCGGCAAGGGCGACCTTGCCGGGGGGGGGCTTGGTCTAGCGCTTGTCGCGCTTGTTCAGGCGGTAGTCCTTGGACAGGCCGAAGGTGGTGCCCAACGCTGGAATCAGGGGTCGTTTATGGATGTCCGTCTGGGGCGAATGCAGTAGAGTGCCGCGTGGAAACCGGGGCATTCTTGCGTCGGTCGGCGAAAAACCACAAAAAAGGGCTGAAGGGCGATGGAATTTGCGGTGCTGGCGGTCTTGTTGGGGCTGGTCGTGCTGGTCTGGAGTGCTGACCGCTTTGTCGAAGGTGCTGCGGCGACGGCCAAGCACCTGGGCATGTCGCCCCTGTTGATCGGCATGGTGATCATGGGGTTCGGCACCTCCGCGCCCGAGATGGTGGTCTCGGTAATGGCGGCGATGGACGGCAGTCCCGCCATCGCCCTGGGCAATGCTTACGGTTCGAACATCGCCAATATTGCGCTCATCCTGGGGCTTACCGCGCTGATCGCCCCGATCCTGGTCCATTCCCAGGTCATTCGGCGTGAACTGCCCATCCTGCTTGCCGTAACCGCCCTTGCCGCGTTCCAGGTCTACGACGGCGAAATCACCCGTGCCGAGGGGATTGTGCTGCTGGTGCTGCTGGTGGCGCTGCTCGGCTGGAACATCTACCAGGGGCGCCGTGGCCAAGTGGACCCCCTGGGTGGTGAGGTCAAGCAGGAATTGGCCGCCCATCCCCTGCCGATGAAAAAGGCCCTGATGTGGGTGGCCGTCGGGCTGGTTCTGCTGGTGGCCAGTTCGCGGCTGCTGGTGTGGGGCGCGGTGGATATCGCCCAGTTCTTCGGGGTGAGCGATCTCGTCATCGGCCTGACCGTGGTGGCCATCGGCACCTCGCTGCCGGAACTGGCCTCGTCGATCGCCGCCCTGCGTAAGGGGGAGCACGACATGGCCCTGGGCAACGTGATCGGTTCGAACCTGTTCAACACCCTCGCCGTGGTCGGTCTGGCCGGGGTTATCCACCCTATGACGGTGGAGGCGGAGGTGTTCAGCCGCGACATGCTGGTGATGGGCGCGTTGACCCTGGCGCTGTTCTTCTTCGCCTACGGCTTTCGGGGCCAGGGGCGCATCAACCGCATCGAGGGCGGGGCGTTGCTGGCGGCCTTTGTCGCCTATACCGCTTACCTGCTGAGCACTACCTTCATCGCCTGACGTGGCCACGGAGACTGCCAGGTCTTGCCCGCTCTGCGGGGCGTCGCTGGCCCCATTCACCACCGTGTGGGCCGGGCGGAAGGCGGCCCCTCGTCCGCTGGCATTCCTGGAGTGTCCGAACTGCCGGCTGGTGGTGCGGGACCCCGATGCCTGGCCGACGCGCGCGGCCGAGCGGGCGTACTACCGCACCCACCAGAACGACGCGACGGACCCGGGTTATCGGCGCTTTCTGGCCCCCGCCTTCGTCCATATCGAATCCTGCCTGCAGCACGGCGGGCGCGGACTGGATTTCGGCTGCGGCCCGGATTCGGCCATCGCCGCCCAGGCCGCCGAGGCCGGCATGCCGATGGCGCTCTTCGATCCCGTATTCCATCCGGACGCGACGGTCCTGCGTGACAACCACTACGATGTGATCAGTTGCACGGAAACGGTCGAGCACCTGCACCGGCCCATGGAGGTGATGCAGCAGCTCGAACGGTTGCTGTGCCCGGGCGCGCGGTTGGTGATCCAGACGGGCTTCGCCCCCGAGGCGCAACCAGCCTTTGCTGGCTGGCATTACTGGCGCGATCCCACCCATGTGATTTTCTTCCGTGCGGCGACATTCGAGTGGCTGGCAGCCTCGCGCGGCTGGCAGGTGGTCGAGATCGCCGCCCCCGTCGCGGTCTTCGAGATGCCGATGGACGGTCACGGATTCACTCAGAAGGAGCGACTCTCATGAAAGCGATCGGATTCGAACGTCACCTGCCCGTCGACCACCCCGAGGCCTTTCGCGCCTTCGACCTGCCGTTCCCCGAGCCCGGGCCGCATGATCTGCGCGTGGCCGTGGAGGCGGTCTCGGTCAACCCGGTGGATACCAAGGTGCGTGCGCCGAAGGCCGTCGACCCGGACGCCGCCGAAAATCGCGTCACGGCATCACCCAAGGTGCTGGGTTTCGATGCCGTGGGAGTGGTCGATGCGGTCGGGGATGCAGTCTCCCGGTTTCGACCTGGCGACCGGGTCTTCTACGCGGGGGATATCGGCCGGGCGGGCAGCAATGCCGAGTACCAGCTGGTCGACGAGGCCCTCGTCGGGCACGCGCCGCGCTCCATAGAGGCCGCCGGGGCCGCTGCCTTGCCGCTGACCGCGCTTACCGCCTGGGAAACCCTGTTCGATCGGCTGGGTCTTTCGCCAGAGGGTGCCGATGCGGGCACGCCGGTGCTGCTGATCGGCGGGGCCGGCGGCGTGGGATCGGTCGCCATCCAGCTGGCCCGGGCGGCAGGTCTCAAGGTGATCGCCACCGCCTCGCGGGCCGAATCCAGACAATGGTGCCGCGACCTGGGGGCCGACGAGGTGGTCGATCACTTCGGCGACCTGCCGGCACAACTGGCCGAGCGGGGCATCCACGAGGTTCCTGCCATCGCCTGCTTCAACGACCTGGATCGTCACTACCCGGCCATGGCTGCGCTCGTGGCACCCCAGGGGCGGCTGGCCAGTATTGTCGGCAACAAGGCGCCCCTGCCGTTCCAGGAGCTGCGCGACAAGAGCGTGGGATTCTTCTGGGAATACATGTTCACGCGCCCACGCTTCGATACGCCCGACAAGCATCGTCAGGGCGAGATCCTCGATCGCGTGGCGACGATGATCGATGAGGGGCGGCTGCGCTCGACGCGTACCCAGACCCTGGGCGCGATCAATGTCGACAACCTGCGTGCGGCACACCGGTTGCTCGAAGGCGGGCGGATGATCGGCAAGCTAACATTGGCCGGATTCGACGGGGCGTAACCCGCGGTACCACCTGGCCGGGCGGCTGGCGGGCTGAAGCCGGCCCACAAGCGCAGGGTGCTTTTCCGTATTCAGAAAAGCGGTGAGGTGGGGGTTGGACTTCAGTCCAACGTCGGACGCCAGGCCGACTGTCGCATTGATGCATGCTTCGAGCGGCTTGGCTTTAGCTGCCGAGGTAATCTTCCAGCAAGGCCTGCGTACGCACGGCAATCCAGCTGGACGGTTCGGCCATGGCCTGTTCCACGGTCACGTCGCCCTCGACCAGGGCGCGGGCGTCGGCGAGGCCGAACTCGGCGAGTTCCTCGACGGAGGCGCTGATCGATCCGGCCACGGCAAGCACCGGCACACCCTGCCGGCGGGCCCGGGCGACCACCTCGGCGACCACCTTGCCGCGCGAGGTCTGGCTGTCGATCTGGCCTTCGCCGGTAATCACGAGATCGGCGGCGGCGATCGCCGCATCCAGCCCGATCAGGTCGGCGAGATAGGCCGCCCCCATCCGCGCTTCCCCCTCCAGCACGCAGGCCAGGGCGAACCCCAGACCGCCGGCCGCGCCGGCGCCCGGGGTATCCGGTGCTCGCTGCAAGTGCCCCGATGCATCGATCAGTTCGGCCAGCCGGCCGAGGTGGGCATCCATGGTTTCGATGTCTTCAGCCGCCAGACCCTTCTGCGGGCCGAACACCCGAGCCGCGCCGTGCTCGCCCGTCAGGGGATTGTCCACGTCATTGAGGACGGTGATCTCGACATCCCGGAGCCTGGGATCGAGCCCGGAAAAATCCACCCGCTCCAATCCCACCAGGCCCCCGGGTCGGGTGGGCAGGGGGGCGTCTGCGTGGTCGAGAAAGCGCACCCCGAGCGCCTGGAGCATCCCGGCGCCGCCATCCACGGTGGCGCTGCCGCCCAGACCGATCAGCAGGTGCATGGCCCCGGCGTCGAGTGCCGAGCGGATCAACTCGCCCACGCCACGGCTGTCGAGTTGCCAGGGGTTGCGGTGCCCGGAACGCACCAGGTCCAGCCCGCAGGCCGAGGCCACGTCGATCACGGCGCGCCGCCGTTCCGGGTCGTAGCCCCATCCGGCGGTCAGATGTGTCCCGGTAGGGCCGTGGACGTCGGAGAGATGCCATTCCCAGCCCAGCGTTTGCGTGACCAGTTCGGCGCTGCCCTCGCCACCATCGGCCATAGGCAGGGCGCGGATCTGCGTCTGCGGATCGGCGACGTGAACGCCGCGCGCCATGGCGGTGGCAACGTCTTCAGCCGTCAGGCTGCCCTTAAAGCTGTCCGGGCAGAGCAGAATGTCGCGGTGGCGTGACATAAGACTCCCGTGTGATCGGCAACAAAGGTCAAGACTGATTCTTGGTGGGTCAACAGACCTTTTCTGTGTCGAGGCATTGGGAGGATAGCGTGAAATACGGAGTGTAACACGGCCGAAAGCGGCATCGAGGTCAAGCATTGCTCCCCGCCGCTGGAGCGACCGAAATCTGGGATTTCGGGCCGGAATAGTCCGCTGAGGTTCAGCACGACCGGAGGAAGTGGTGGGCCCAGCAGGGCGTAAGCGGCATTTGGGCGAAGCATCGCTTCGCGCCGCTGGAGCGACCGAAATCTGGGATTTCGGGCCGGAATAGTCCGCTGAGGTTCAGCACGACCGGAGGAAGTGGTGGGCCCAGCAGGACTTGAACCTGCGACCAATCGATTATGAGTCGACTGCTCTAACCAGCTGAGCTATGGGCCCGGATTGATGGCCGGTTGGCCATTGAAGGCCGGCGGAGAGCCGGCCTGGACATGATTATTCCAGCTTGGCTTCGATGAAGCTCCGCAGCTTTTCCGAACGAGACGGATGGCGCAGCTTGCGCAGGGCCTTGGCCTCGATCTGGCGGATGCGCTCGCGGGTGACATCGAACTGCTTGCCGACTTCCTCGAGGGTGTGGTCGGTGTTCATGCCGATGCCGAAGCGCATCATCAGCACCTTGGCCTCGCGCGGGGTCAGCGTCGAGAGGATCTCGCGCACGATCTCGGAGAGCGAGGCGTTGGTGGCCGAATCCAGCGGCGAGACGGCGCCCTGGTCCTCGATGAAGTCGCCCAGGCTCGAATCGTCGTCCTCGCCGATAGGCGTCTCCATGGAGATCGGCTCCTTGGAGATCTTCATCACCCGGCGGACCTTGTCCTCGGGTAGCTCCATGCGCTCGGCCAGTTCTTCCGGAGTGGCCTCGCGACCCATTTCCTGGAGCATCTGGCGGCTGATGCGATTGAGCTTGTTGATCGTCTCGATCATATGCACCGGGATGCGGATCGTGCGTGCCTGGTCGGCGATCGAGCGGGTGATCGCCTGGCGGATCCACCAGGTGGCGTAGGTCGAGAACTTGTAGCCGCGGCGGTATTCGAACTTGTCGACCGCCTTCATCAGGCCAATGTTGCCTTCCTGGATCAGGTCGAGGAACTGCAGGCCGCGGTTGGTGTACTTCTTGGCGATCGAGATCACCAGCCGCAGGTTGGCCTCGATCATCTCCTTCTTGGCGCGACGGGCCTTGGCTTCGCCCAGGGTCACCTGACGGTTGACCTCGCGGATGCCGCCGACGGAGAGATGGCTGTCACGCTCGACCATCGCCAGGCGCTTGGCCAGCCGCTCGATTTCCGGCTGCACGGCGGCGAACTTGGTCGAGGGCTTGCCGTTGGTCACCTCGGTGATCCAATCGTTGCTGGTTTCGTGGCCGCGGAAGGCGTGGATGAAGGTTTCGCGCTTGATGCCGCCCTTCTCGACTGCCTGCTGCATGATCTGCTTTTCCAGCAGGCGCACGCGAGCGATCGCCTGGCGGACCTGGCGGACCAGTTTCTCGTTGAAGTTCGGGTTGAGCTTCAGCGTGATCAGCTGCTGAGCGATCTGATCGGTCAGCGCCTTGATCTTGGCCGCGTCGGTCTTGGCCTTGCGGCTCTTGTTCATGATCGCGTAACGCTGCTCGTGCAGGCCCTTGATCTCCATGATCACGGCGCGCACGGCCTCGACGTCGATGCCGGTGTCCTTTTCCTCTTCCTCGTCGTCCGAGTCGGCGTCGTTCTTGTTGCCACCCGGGGTCGGGATTTCGTCACTGAGCACGTGGAAGCCGGCGACCACGTCGGAGAGGCGGATTTCCTCTGCCTCGACCCGGGCGTACTGGGCGATCAGGGTGTCGATGATCGGCGGGAAACCGGCCATGGCGATGGTGACTTCGCGCAGGCCTTCCTCGATCCGCTTGGCGATCTCGATTTCGCCTTCCCGGTTGAGCAGGTCGACCGTGCCCATCTCGCGCATGTACATGCGCACGGGGTCGGTGGTCCGACCGAACTCGGCATCCACCTGGGAGGCGAGCACGGCCACGGCTTCTTCGGTGGCATCGTCATCGGTAGAAACACGAGACTCGTCCGACAGGCCCAAGTCATCCTTGTCCGGTGGTGCTTCGGAGACCGGGATGCCCATGTCCTGGATCATGCCGATGATTACTTCGATCTGTTCGGCGTCGACCAGCGACTCTGGCAGATGGTCATTGATCTGGGCATAGGTCAGGTATCCCTGCTCGTTGCCCAGGGCGATCAACTGCTTGATGCTGGTTTTTTGGTCTTGCTGCATCGGCGTGAAACCTGCTTTGGCAATTCGGTGAAAACGTCGGATCCTCGCGCCGCGATTGTGCGGGCGCTTGGAATGGCCACTCCGGGGAGCCGGATGGCCGACATCGCTTGTGTCTGGCTGCGCGAGGAGACGTCCGGGCCTCGCGTGGGGAAGGCCCGGGAGACGGTCACTGGACCGGTCTGCTTCGCAGGCTTTCCCGTTGGGGAACACGGAATTATACCGTCTGGCGGCCATTTCGTCCATCGAAGGCCGCTCCTTGCCCGGTTGAGCGCGCTGGTTCGTCCGCCCCGAGAGAGCGTGGGGGAAAGGGCCGAGGTATGTCCCCGCCCTAGTCGCTTTTATCGACTCAGGGGGAATCCTGCCCGTTTTCCTCTCCGGCCAGTCCGGATCGCTGGCGGCGTTTCTTTTCCACCAGTACCTGCCGTTGTCGGCGCTTTTCCAGGATGTCGCTCAACATGGTGGCGGCGATTTCCGGGTTTTCAATACCGACGATGCGTTGCTCTGCTGCGGCGAGTCGATCCGCCTCGGTTAAGGCGTCGGCCAGCAGTCGCTCGATCACGGCCGGCGGGGTGCCCGCGTGCCAAACGTCGGGCGATCGGACCCGCTCGGTCAGGTGGGGGTGCTCCAGCAGCAGATGCAGCAGGGCCAGCTCTTCCGATCGTTGGGGCGGTGGGCGTCGTGCAGCGGTGGGGCCCGGCGCGGCTGGCTGCTCGCGCATGGGGCGACCGAACAGGCCGTGGTGCCGGTCGACCTGCCGGGCGGTCAGGCGGCGCAGGCTTCCCTGGGGCATGCGTTCGATCAACTGGTGGGCCTGCTTGTTCTTGCGTGCACGCGCCGCGGTGTCGTCGGAGGGGGTCGCCTCGTCCAGATGCAGCGTCAGAAAGCGGTCGAATCCAAGTGCATTGTGCTCGACGAAGCGCTGGAAACCGTCGCGGCCATTGGCTTGAACGAAGCTGTCGGGATCTTCCCCCTCGGGGAGGAAGGCAAAGCGCAGGTCCCGTCCGTCCTGCAGCAGCGGCAGGGCGACCTGGAGCGCCTTGACCGCCGCCCGGCGGCCGGCCGAGTCGCCATCGAAGCAGAAAACCAGCCGATCGGTCTGCCGGTACAGCAGGTCGAGCTGTTCGGTGGTGGTGGCGGTGCCCAGCGTGGCGACGACATGAGGGATGCCGTATTGGGCGAGCAGGATCACGTCCATGTAGCCCTCGACCACCAGCAGGGCCTCGGGGCGCTGATCGACGCGGCGTGACTCGTACAGGCCGTAGACGCCCTGGCCCTTGTGGAACAGTTCGGTTTCGGGCGAATTGAGGTATTTGGGCTCGCCCGCTCCGATCACCCGGCCACCGAAACCGATGACGTGGCCGCGCGGATCCCGGATGGGAAAGATTACCCGGGCGCGAAAGCGGTCATAGCGCTGGCCGTCATCGCGTTCGACCAGCAGCCCGGTGGCCACCAATTCCTCCCCGCTCGCCTTGCTCCCCAAGGCCGACTCGAGATGGTTGCCGGGGGGAGCGAAGCCCAGGGCAAAACGGGCGGCGGTCTCGCCGGTCAGTCCCCGTTGCTTGAGAAAGTCGATCGCCTCGGGATGCGAACGCAGGTTGCCGCGAAACCAGTCGGCCGCCGTGGCCGTGACCTGACGAAGCCGTCCGATACGGTCGAGCTTTTCCTGGTCGCCCTTCTCACGCGGGATCTCCAGCCCCAGCCGTCCGGCCAGGTGTTCGATCGCGGTCGGAAAGTCGAGGTGGTCGTATTCCATCAGGAAACCCACTACGTTCCCGTGCGCCCCGCAGCCGAAGCAGTGATAGAACTGCTTGTCGGGGGTGACGTAGAACGAGGGGGTCTTTTCCTGGTGGAAGGGACAGCAGGCAGCGAATTCCTTGCCCTTTTTCTTCAAAGGCACACGCGCTCCGATCACCTCGACGATGTCCGAGCGCGTGACGACTTCCTCGACGAATGCTTCTGGAATACGGCTCATGGCGATGGGGTGTCCTTGTCACTCATCCGAGCACCGGAAACGACGGGACCGGCCGCCCCGGGAAGGGTGGCCGGTCCCGTTTGCACGACGGCTCGAGCGTGGCCCGACCCGCGCATGGCCTTACGCCGCTTTGTTAAGCAGATCGAGCAGGTCACCAATCTCCATCGCCTTGGGCTTGACCAACCAGAAGCGTTGCAGGAAGGCATCGAAGTCCGCCAGGATCTCGTGGGCCCGAGCGCTGTCGGTGCGGCGGGCATGCTCCTCGAGAATCGCGCGCAGGTGCTGGCGGTGCGACTCGAGTTCGGCGGCCTGCAGGCGGTGGATGTCGACCAGTTCGTGGTTGTAGCGGTCGACGAAGTCATTGGTCTCGTCGAGCACATAGGCAAAGCCACCGGTCATGCCGGCACCGAAGTTGATGCCGGTGTTGCCGAGGATGGTGGCCACCCCGCCGGTCATGTACTCGCAACCGTGATCGCCGCAGCCCTCGACCACCGCCTGGGCGCCCGAGTTGCGCACGCCGAAGCGCTCGCCGGCCTGGCCTGCGGCGTACAGCTTGCCGTTGGTCGCGCCGTACAGGCAGGTGTTGCCGATGATCGGGGTGTCCGAAGAGGCGAAGGTGCTGCCCTTGGGCGGGTAGATGACGATCTCGCCACCGGCCATGCCCTTGCCGACGTAGTCGTTGGCATCGCCCTCGAGCTCCAGATGCAGCCCGCCGGCATTGAACACGCCGAAACTCTGCCCCGCGATGCCGGTGAAGCGGAGCTTGATCGGGTGATCGTTCATGCCCTGGTTGCCGTGGCGGCGGGCGATCTCGCCGGAGACCCGCGCCCCAATGGAACGATCGGTGTTGCGGATCGGGTAACTGTACTCCCCGCCGGTCTTGCCTTCGATCGCCGGCATGACGTCCTTGACGATCTTCTCGGCCAGCAGGCCCTTGTCGTGCGGGTCGTTCTGCGGCGCGACGCAGCAGTTGGGCGTGTCCGAGGTCATGCCCGCATCCGAGAGCAGCTTGGACAGGTCCAGGTGGCGCTGCTTGTCGGTGGCCGGCTCACGCAACTCGAACAGGTCGGTGCGACCGATCAACTCCTCGATCGAGCGCACGCCCACGCTGGCCATCAGGTGGCGGGCCTCTTCGGCGATGAAGCGGAAGTAGTTGACCAGCTTGTCGACCTCACCCTTGAAGTGCTCCAGGCGCAGTACCTTGTTCTGCGTGGCCACGCCGGTAGCGCAGTTGTTCAGGTGACAGATGCGCAGGTACTTGCAGCCGATGGCGATCATCGGACCGGTGCCGAAGCCGAAGCTCTCAGCGCCCAGGATCGCGGCCTTGACCACGTCGAGACCGGTCTTGAGGCCGCCGTCGGTCTGCAGGCGGACCTTGTCGCGCAGGTCGTTGGCGCGCAGGGTCTGGTGCGCCTCGGTCAGGCCTAGCTCCCATGGGCTGCCGGCATACTTGACCGAGGTCATCGGGCTCGCGCCGGTGCCGCCATCGTAGCCGGAGATGGTGATCAGGTCGGCATAGGCCTTGGCAACGCCGGCGGCGACCGTGCCCACGCCCGGCTCGGAGACCAGCTTGACCGAGACGAGTGCCTGCGGGTTGGTCTGTTTGAGGTCGAAGATCAGCTGGGCCAGATCCTCGATCGAGTAGATGTCGTGGTGCGGCGGCGGCGAGATCAGCGCCACGCCCGGACGGGCATACCGCAACCGACCGATGAACTCGTCGACCTTGTGGCCGGGCAGCTGACCGCCTTCGCCGGGCTTGGCGCCCTGGGCGACCTTGATCTGCAGTACCTCGGCGTTGACCAGGTAGTGCGGCGTGACGCCGAAGCGGCCCGAGGCGATCTGCTTGATCTTGCTCATCTTCGGCGTGCCGAAACGGGCCGGGTCTTCGCCGCCTTCACCAGAGTTCGAGCGCGCACCTAGCCGGTTCATCGCCTCGGCGATGGTCTCGTGGGCCTCCGGAGAGAGGGCGCCGAGGCTCATGCCGGCCGAGTCGAAACGCGAGACGATCGACTCGATCGGCTCGACCTCGTCGAGAGGAATCGCCTTGGCATCGCCCTTGAGATGGAACATGTCACGGAAGGCGGCCACCGGGCGCTCGTTGACGTAGGACGCGTACTCCTCCCAAGCGTGGTAGTCGTCTTCCTTGACGGCCTTTTGCAGGGTCTGGACTACGTCGGGGTTGTAGGCGTGATATTCGCCACCGTCGATGTACTTCAACAGGCCGCCCTGACGCGGCAGCTTGCGCTTGATGAAGGCCTCCTTGGTCAGGATTTTCTGATCGGCCTCCAGGTCGCTGAAGTGGGCGCCGGCCACGCGGCTGGTGGTGTCCTTGAAGCAGAGATCGACCACCTCGTCGGCCAGGCCGATGATCTCGAACAGCTGCGCCCCGCGGTAGCTCGCGACCGAGGAGATGCCCATCTTCGACAGGATCTTCTTCAGGCCCTTGTTGATGCCCTTGACGTAGTTGCTGGCCAGCGTGCTGGCCTGCTTGACGTCGACCTGGTTGCGCCGGCGCATGTCGTTGATGCTTTCGAACGCCAGGTACGGGAAGACGGCGGTCGCACCGTAGCCGATCAGTACCGCGTTCTGGTGCGGATCCCGCGCGCTGGCGGTCTCCACCACGATGTTGGCGTCGGTACGCAGGCCTTCACGGATCAGGCGGTGATGGACCGCGCCGGTGGCCAGCAGGGCGTGTACCGGCAGGCGGTCGGCGGCAATGTCGCGGTCGGAGAGCACCAGCACGACATGCTCGCCCTTAACGGCGGCCACGGCCTCGTCGGTGATGCGGCGGACGGCGGCCTCCAGCCCTTCCTCGGGCCGGTAATTGAGATCGATGCGCTGCGAGGCGAACTCGGTGTCGGCCAGTCGGGTCAGCGCCTCGAAGCGGGCCGGGGTGAGGATCGGGCTTTCCAACTGCACGCGATGGGCGTGTTCCGGGGTTTCCTCGAAGACGTTGCGCTCGCGGCCGATCAGGGTTTCCAGCGACATGACCACTGCCTCGCGCAGCGGATCGATCGGCGGGTTGGTTACTTGGGCGAACTGCTGGCGGAAGTAGTCGAACAGCGAGCGCTGTGTCTGTGACAGCACGGCCATGGGGGTGTCGTCGCCCATCGAGCCGATGGCTTCCTGGCCATTTTCTGCCAGCACGCGGATGATCTGGTCGCGCTCCTCGAAGGACAGCAGGAAAGCCTTCTCGTAAGTACGTACCGTGTCGTCGTCCATCGGTTCCAGGGACAGGACTTCCTCGTCGGTGACCGAGTTTTTCAGTCGGACCGACTGTTCGCGAAGCCACTGGCGGTACGGCTTGCGGGTCTTGAGTTGGCCATCGATATCCGGCGGCAGCATCAACTTGCCCTCGGCGGTGTCGACGGCAACCATCTGGCCCGGACGCACACGCCCCTTTTGCACCACGTCCGCCGGATCGTAGTCCCAGACACCGATCTCGGAGGCGAGCGTGATGTGGCGGTCCTTGGTGATTACCCAGCGGGCCGGGCGCAGGCCATTGCGGTCCATGGCGCAGGCGACGAACCGTCCATCGGACATGACGATGCCGGCCGGGCCGTCCCACGGCTCCATGTGCAGGGAGTTGAATTCATAGAACGCGCGCAGATCGGCGTCCATGTGCTCGACGTTCTGCCACGCCGGCGGCACGATCAGGCGCATGGCGTGGATCATGTCCAGCCCACCGGTGATCAGCACCTCGAGCATGTTGTCCATGGACGACGAGTCCGAGCCGGTGGTGTTGACCAGCGGCTGGATGCGGTTCATGTCCGGGATCAGCGGCGAGGAGAACTTGGCAGCGCGCGCCAGGGCCCAGTTACGGTTGCCGCGGATGGTATTGATCTCGCCGTTGTGGGCGAGATAGCGGAACGGCTGAGCGAGTTTCCATTCCGGGAAGGTGTTGGTGGAAAAGCGCTGGTGGAAGACGGCCTGCGAGGACTGCAGGGCCTCGTCGTTGAGATCCAGGTAGAAGCGCGGCAGGTCCTCGGGCATCAGCAGGCCCTTGTAGGAGATGACCTGGCTGGCGAACGAGGGGATGTAGAAGTCCGGGTCGTTCTGGATCAGGTTCTCGGCGTCGCGGCGTGCGACGAACAGGGCGGCATTGAACTGGCGCTCGTCCATATCCTCGGCCGGGGTGACGAACAGGTGCTCGATCTCGGGGCGCTTGTCGGCAGACATCTGGCCGAGCACGGACGGGTCGACCGGTACCTGGCGCCAGCCGGCGAGGTTGAGGTTTTGTTCGGCAATCGCGCCGATCAGGGCCTCGCGGGCGCGTTCACGCTTGGTCTCGTCGAGGCTGAAGAACACCACGCCCACGGCGTAGGTTTCCGGCAGGTCGATGCCCAGATCCGCGGCCGCCTGGCGGAAGAAGCCGTCGGGCTTTTTCAACAGCAGGCCGCAGCCATCACCGGACTTGCCGTCGGCGGAGATGCCGCCGCGGTGGGTCATGCGTGCCAGCGCGCCGATCGCGGTCGATACCAAGCCGTGGCTGGCCTGGTCGTCCATGTGGGCGATCAGTCCGAAGCCGCAGTTCTCTTTCTCGAAGCTGGGGTGGTACAGACCTTGAGTGGGGGCTTGGCTCATGAGTTTCGCAACCTCGTGGATTCTTCCGGCTTGCCGGGCGAGCGACGCTCGTCCCGCTCTCGGCTTGGCGGCCCGGCAAAAGCGCCCAATGTGCGGGTTGCCAGGAGAGCCGACCGTTGTTCGTTGTGTGCCCGCATCGCTGAGATTTGGACAAAATGGGCCGAAATTTTACCGGCCCAGCGGGGATCAGGCAAATCGGCGCGAGCCACGCCCAGGTCGGATCACTCGCCGGCGATGCGATCCTGGATGGTGCCGACGGAGCGCGGGTAGGGTTCGAGTGCCTGTAAATTGTCGGGCAGGGGGTCGATGGCGTGGCGGGCTCGTTCGCTGGAGGCGTAATCGCCGAAGGTCACGGTATACAGCTTCTTGCCATCGATCGTCTGGGTATAAACGCGCCATTCCGCCGCCGGCAGATCCTGGTTGGCAAACCGTTCGATCATCTGGCGGGCCCCATCGAGTGTGCCAAAGGCGGCCAACTGGATGACGGCCCGAGCGCGAGGCTGGTCGGCAAACCAGGGGTTTTCGACCTCGGCGTCTTGGGCGTTGACTGTCGTCGATCGAGTGTCGGCTGCGGCCGGGGTGGGCTCTTCTTCGGTGGTTGACGCGGACGTCTCGGGTGTCGAGGCGGCGCTTGCCATCTCCGTGCTGGGCTGCGATGCCTCCTGCTCGGTTTCGGGCGGGAAGGGAATGTGCGGGGGCAGGGCATAAGGCTCGAGTGCCTCGAGCTTTTCCTCGGCCGGCCGGGTGGCGGGCTGCTCATTCGCATCGGCCGAGGGAGCGTCTTCCTTGGCGGCCAGGCGTGTTTGTTGGTTCTCCCCTTCGCCCTGCATGGTTGCGGCTTGGTTCTCCTCGCTGCTCGCCGTGATAGCGCCTGTCGGTGCCGGTTGCGATGGGCCCTCCGAACGGCTCAGCAAGACAAAGACGCCAGCGGTGATCACGGCAATGCCGACCACCGTGCCGACCAGTACAGTGGGGTTGCTCCAGATCGGCCGGCGACCTGATGTGGTCGGCTGGGCCGTTGCGGGGTCTGGTGCTTGTCCGACGGGTGGCGTCGTGGCGGCCTGCGACGGGGAGGGGGCTGCCGCCGTTGCTGCGGCAGCGCTCTCCGTGTGGGCGTGGCCTAGCAGCTTGGCGCAATGCAGGTCGGCGATCAGGCCGGCGAGAGGTTGTGCGGTCTCGACGCGCTCGCACAGTCCCGCCGAGCCGACCAGCAGGAACAGGATGCGCTCGCGGGCCTGGTCATGCGCCTGGTTGATGAGATCGTAAAGGGCGTCGCTGCTCTCCGAACCCAGCCACTGATCGGCATTCTCGATGACGATCAGGAGTCGGTCCTGGCCTTCTAGGGCGGCCGTTGCGGCAGTGATCAACTGGCCGGTGCTCTCGATGCCCGCCGAGAGCTGCAGCAGAGTGCTCAACTGCTCGATCAGGGTGTCGGCGCCGTTGCCTGCGTCGGCTCGCATGACCACGGGGCGGACTTGTCGAGGCAGTTTCTGACCGATGAGCTTGACGAAGGCGCGCCGCTCGGCAACCGAGTCTCCTTCGACAACCATGAATCGGTCGGAATATTTGGCGTACTGGACGATTCGTTCGGCTTGCTCGATGGCGTGTTCCGTCGCGTCGGTCATGGCTGATTCCTTGTCGTTAAGCAGTTGGCCGGAGGGTCAATGGGTGGAGCGCAGGGTTTGGATGGTAGCCATGATGGCATCTTCCGGCACCCGGTCGATCAGGCGGGCCTGGCCCAGTCTCCCCAGCAGCACCAGGCGCAGACGGCCGTTCTCCACTTTCTTGTCGCTGTCCATCAGTTCGCGCAGGCGCCCGGCGGACAGCTCCGCGGGAGCGTGGGTAGGCAGTCCGGCGGCTGCGACCAGGGCCTCGATGCGTCGGCAGGCGGCGCCGTCGAGCAATCCGAGTCGCTGCGAAAGGTCGGCGGCCATGCACATGCCGGCACCCACCGCCTCACCGTGTAGCCAGCGGCCGTAACCCATGCCGGCCTCGATGGCGTGCCCGAAGGTATGGCCCAGGTTGAGCAGGGCGCGAATGCCGCCCTCGCGCTCGTCCTGGCGGACGATTTCTGCCTTGATCAGGCAGGACTGGCGGATGGCCTCGGTCAAGGCCCGGGAGTCCCGGGCGCGCAGCGCCTGGATGTTGCTCTCGATCCAGTCGAGGAAGTCCTCGTCCCAGAGCAGCCCGTATTTGATCACCTCGGCCAGTCCGGCGGAAAGCTCGCGATCAGGCAGGGTGTCGAGGCTGGCGGTATCGGCCAACACGCAGCGTGGCTGGTAGAACGCCCCGATCATGTTCTTGCCGCGGGGGTGGTTGATGCCGGTCTTGCCGCCCACCGAGCTGTCCACCTGCGCAAGCAGGGTGGTGGGCACCTGGATGAAGGGCACCCCGCGTTGGAAGCTTGCGGCGGCAAAGCCGGTGAGGTCGCCGATCACGCCGCCCCCCAGTGCGATCAGGGTGGTCTTGCGGTCGACCTGCTTTTCCATCAGAAAATCGTAGACCTGCTCGAGTGTCTCGAGATTCTTGTACTGTTCCCCGTCCGGCAGGGCCAGCAGCTCGACCCGCTTGCCGGCGGCCTCCAGGGCGCGCATCAACCGCTCGGCGTACAGGGGCGCGACGGTGGTGTTGCTGACCACGATCGCCCGGTCCGAGGGGATGAAGGGTGCCAGCGTATCCCCATCGATCAATCCGGCGGCAATGAAGATCGGATAGCTGCGCTCCCCCAAGTCCACGTTGACCGTGGTGGGTTGGGAGACGGTAGCGGCTTGGGGGTCACTCATGCTCATGATCGACGGGCCCTATCTCGATCGCCAAAAAGTTGGATGTCGGTCTGGCCACAACGGTGCCATTCAGCCTGCATCTTACATCAATGCCGGGTGGCTGAATTGTTCTCATTGCCCGCCGGAGGATCCTCTTGCGCCGCGCGGCTGGCGGCTAGGATGCGCTCGGCCATGGCGCGGGGTGATTGCCCTCCGGTTTCGATTACCAGGTGGGCGGTCTCCCGATACAAGGGGTCGCGTTCGGCCATCAAGCGCTGCAGTGTGGCGCGGCGGTCGCCGGTTTGCAGTAGCGGGCGCTGCGTGTCGTGTTGCGTGCGCTCGAACTGGCGCTCGACCGGGGTATACAAATAGACCACCAGCCCATGTTCCTGCAGCAGGGTGCGGTTTTCCGGACGCAGCACCGCGCCTCCGCCGGTGGCCAGCACCACTCGATCCCCGGATACCAACTCGGCAAGCATGTCGTGCTCCCGTTGGCGAAAGCCGGCCTCGCCCTCGATATCGAATATCAGGGGGATGGTGGCGCCCGTACGTCTCTCGATCTCGCGATCAGAATCACGGAACTGCCAGCCCAGCCGATTGGCGAGAATGCGGCCGATGGTGGTCTTGCCGGCTCCCATCGGGCCGATCAGGATGATATTGCGCATGGTGGCGATTATACCTGCCAAGGCCACGGAAAAACCCCGCCGAAGCGGGGTTGTCGAGCCGATTTCTGATGGGTGCAATGCCTAGTTGTTGATCATTACGCCGCGGTTGTGGCTCGAAAGACTGCCCCGCTCGACAATCTTCGGCGTGACGAAGATCAGCAGTTCGAAGCGTGAGTCGTCACGAATACGGTTCTTGAACAGGTTGCCCAGACCAGGCAGGTCGCCGAAGAAGGGCACCTTTTCCAACTGGGTCACGTTCTCGAACTCGTAGATGCCGCCCAGGACCACGGTCTGCCCATTCTGCACCTGCACCTTGGTCTGCACCTCGCGGGTGTTGATCGGCGGTTCGCCGTTGATCGCGCGGGTGTAGTCCGGCTCTTCCTTCATCACCAGGATATCCATGATCACGCTGTCATTGGGCGTGATCTGAGGTGTGACTTCGGTCTTGAGCAGGGCTTCCTTGAACTCGATGTTCGAGATGGCGCCGCCCCCAGAGGCTGTCTGGGATTGATAGGGGATCTCGACACCCTGCGAGATGGTTGCCTTGTGGCCGTTGGTGGTGATCACCTTCGGATTGGAGACAATCTTGCCCGTACCCTCGCTTTGCATCGCCTGCAGTTCCAGGTTGAGCAGGACGTTCGAGCCGAGGATGGCCAAGCCCAGCGAGCCGGTGGGATCACCCGCGATAGGCGTATTGACCATCCAGTTATCCCCGGAGTTGCCGGCATTGGAGATAGTCTGGCCGGTCCCGTCTCCCGGAAGGGGGCTGGAACCACTGACGCTGGGTACCTGCGAGCCGAGACCTACGGTGCTTCCCGCCCGGTTGAAGCCGGCATTCACGCCCCATCGCACGCCCAACTCACGAGAGAAGTTGTCGGTGGCGATGACGATCCGCGTCTCGATCAGCACCTGCTTGACCGGCTTGTCGATCTGGTCGATCAGGCCGCGGACACGATCCAGTGCCTCAGTGGTGTCGGTGACGATCAGGGTGTTGGTTCGGGCGTCCACCGTGATCGATCCGCGGCGGCTGAGGAAGTTGCCGTCGCTCTTCTTGTCGCTTTCGCCCTGACCCAGTCCGGAACTCTGGCGCACCAGAGCGGCGATGTCGCCGGCCTTGGCGTAATTGACCTGCACGATATCGGTGATCAGCGGGGCCAGCTGCTGGGCCTGCTCGCGGGCGGCGAGTTCGGCCTTGTCGCGGGCGGCCACCTCGTCGGTCGGGGCCACGTAGATCACGTTGCCGTTCTCCCGCGAGGAGAGGCCCTTGGTGGTCAGGATCAGATCGAGTGCCTGGTCCCAGGGCACGTTCTCCAGCCGCAGGCTGATGGAGCCCTGGACCGAATCGCTAACCACGATGTTGTTGCCGGTGAAATCGGCGATCAGCTGCAACAGCGGACGGACCTGGATGTCCTGGAACTTGAGGGTCAGGCGTTCACCGCTATATTCCTTCTTGCCCAGAGAGGTGCGCTCCTCTTCGACCGGGATCGGTTGGACTTCGACAGCTAGGCGCTCACCGGTCTGGTAAGCGAGGTGTTCACCAGCGTTGTGAGTCTTGAGCGTTACACGGCTGCCGTTGCCCTCCGGGCGGACGTCGACGCGCTCCACCGGAGTGGCGAAGTCGTTGACGTTGTAACGACCCGGTTCGAGGCGAGTGCCGGGGAGGCGAACGATGATCTCGCTGCCCTGGCGGCGAATGTCCATCGGGGCGTCGGTGCCGCCGACGCTCAGAAGCAGTCGACCGGCGCCGTCGGCAGTGCGCCGGAAATCGATCGGCTGACCGGCATCCATGGCCGTGGCATTTGAGCTGCCCTGGGTCGTGACCGCCAGTCCGCTGGCCGTGGTTGTCGCCTGCCGGATCTCGTCGAAAGAGATGGTCACGCGACTGCCATCCTGAGCGATGGTGTAGGGCACGGACTCGTCCAGATTGAATACCGCACGCGTCTTTTCGCCGGTCTGGGCCAGCATGACCGACTCGACTGCACCCAGGCCGATGCTGGTGCGTCGACTGCCGGTGTTGTTTTCCACGTCCGGCAGATCGATCGCCACCCGGGCGGGGTTGTCGATCTTGAAGCTGCCCGGCTCGCCGGCTAGCGGCTCGGATAGCGTGAAATGGACCATGACCTTACCTTCGCTGGTGCGGTCATAGCTGATCTCGTTGAGATCGCCGGCGACGCTGAGACAAGGGGCCAGGGCGGCAGCCATGGTGATGGCGGGGAGGCCAAGCCCTCGACGCAGGCCGATGCTCAGGCGTGAAGGTTTCTTGAGGTTGTCCATATCGCTGCTTCCCATCATTTAGCTCCGGCCGCTCTGTGACTTGACGACCGTTGTCTGTTTTCTCCAGCCACCCTGTCCATCGGGCACGATTTCCTCCAGCGTCACGCTGGTCTCGCCAATCTCGATCACCTCACCGTAGTTCCGCCCCATATGCTCACCTGGTGCGACCTCGTGAATGACGCCATTGCCGTCACGGATCAGCGCAAACGTGTTTTCCTCCCGGGTGATGATGCCCCGCATCGCCAGCGCATCCAGGGGGAATTGTTCGAGCGGTTCCTTGGGGCGGTCCACATCCGGCGTGAGCCCATCTGCTCGCTCGACGGAGTCGTCCTCCGGCAGCATGAACGGGGTGCGTACGTCAGCTGGAACGCTGTAGGCGTATTTCGGCAAGGGCTTCATCTCCGGGATGGGTTCGATCTTGCCTCCCGGCCGCGCTTCCAGCTTGGCGACCTTCTGCTCGAGATCGTCCATGTCCTGTGCGCAGCCGCTGGCAAGCCCTGCCAGGAGCAGGCTCGATGCGATCAGCCCCAGCCGTGCCCGCCAGTCGTACTTGTTGCCGGTGGTCATTGGCCGCCTCCTTGCTCACCGCTTTCCAGGTAACGGTATGTCTTGGCCGCAATGTTCATCGTGAGATCGCGCGATTCGCCGTCCTCGGCCGCCGCGTTACGTGGCTTGATGGCCGGGTTGTGCAGGGTGACGATCCGCGGCAGGTTGGCCGTGTCACTGATGAACTGGGTCAGTTCCCGATAGGTGCCTCGTAGCGTGAGGTGGTAGCTCATCTCGGCATAGAAGTCGTACTTGACCTCGTTGCCGGGCCGGATCTGCTCGTTCTTCAGCCCATTGGAGAGCGACGTCTGGGCCACGTTGTCGATCAGGTTTTCCGCCTCCCGCTTGTTGGGCAGTTGCCGCAGCAATTCGCCGAAGCGGGTCTCCATTTCCTTGATCTGCTCCTCGTAGGCCTGGAGGTTGGCTGCCAGCCGCTGTTTCTGGTCCACGGTCTGCAGCAGGGACTTTTCTTCCCGCTGTGCCCGCTCCAGCAACTCCTTTTGCGGCAGGGTGTCGAAATAGACCACCGCGCCCACGATCAGGACGAAGACGAAGACGAATATTACCAGCCGGGTTCCGAGCGAGGTCAGACCGATGGTCTGGAAATCCAGGTTTCTCAGTTCATTGAGATCCATGCTCAGTTCTCCTTGTCCGCAGCGGTGGTGTCTTCCTTGGGCGGTTGGACCTTGGCCTTGATCGAGAAGACATAGCGCCCGGCGCTCGAGCCGACCTCTTCAGCCGATGCTTGGGCCAGGATTCCCGAGCCCACCAGATTGGCGTCACCGATATAACCCGCATCGTTGAGCCGGCGGAGATAGGCGGCAACCCGTGCCTGGGCGTCCGCCTCGCCCTGGAGGCTGAGGGACTCGTCGTTGGTTACCGTCACATCGGTGAGTTGTACCCCGTCCGGAAGGGTGGCCACCAGGTTTTCTGCCAGATGCACGATGGTCGGCCGACTGGATTGCAGCTTTTCGATCACCTGCATGCGCGCGGTCAGTTCAGCCTTGCGTTTTTTCAGTTCATTGATCGACTGAATCTGCCGGTCCAGCTTCTTGATCACGCTTTCGAGATAGGCATTGCGTTCGTTCTGGTAGTCGATCTGCGCCTGCATGTAGCTGTGAATGCCGAACGCCACAACCACGGCGGCAACCGCTGCCAGCACCAGGTGGATAACAAAGTCTCGTTGCCGCTTTTGGCGCCGTTCCTCGCGCCACGGGAGGAGGTTGATCCGTCTCATCAGTCGAAGCTCCTTAACGCAAGCCCGCAGGCGATCAGCATTGCGGTGCCATGCCGAACCAGATGCTCGGTAGACACGCCAGGTCCCTTGGCGAGTGCGGCGAATGGGTTCGCCAACCGGGTGTCGACCCCGGTCTCGTTGTTAATCCGCTCGACGGCGCCCGCGGTGTTGGCCGCTCCGCCCCCGAGGAGGATCAAGTTGACGGTGCTGCCACTCGATTCGGAGTAGTAATACTGGAGGAATCGCTCGATATTCATCGCCAGCGAGTCAAGGTAGGGTTGCAGCACCTTGCGCTGGTAGTCCTCGGGCAGGCTGTCGTCACGCTTGCGCTCTTCCGCCTCCTGCAGGCTGAGACCGTACTGCGCGGCGATCTCGCTGGTCAGCTGCTGTCCGCCCCCTTCATGTTCCCGCGTGTAGACGATGTCGTCATTGACGAAAATGCTCAGGGTGGTCGTGGTGTCACCCAGATCGAAGACGGCGACGGGTTGAGAGCGTTCTTCCGGATCCAGCGTCGGGGCGATGATCTCGGTGAAGGCGTTCTGCAGGGCAAACGACTCGATGTCCACCACGTCGACCGACATGCCGGCGGCCTCGGCCACGGCCACTCGGCTGTCGACGTTATCGGTCCGGGTGGCGGCCATCAGCACGTCAATGCCTTCCTCGCCCCCGGTGCGACGTTTCTTCTGCTTGCCGAGGATGTCCGTCTGCACCGGCTCGAAGTCGAAGTTGACCTCGTCGATGGGGAAGGGGATGTATTGATCGGCCTCGAGTCGAACCTGTTCTTCGAGTTCGAACTCGTCACCGGGGTTGTCGATATGCAACACCCGGCTGACTGCCGAGGAGGTCGGCACCGCCATGCAGAGGTGCTTGCCTTTGCCCCGAGCGCGCTGAGCGGCGCGA
The DNA here is from genome assembly GCA_011389965.1 of Halothiobacillus sp. Taxonomy (GTDB): domain Bacteria; phylum Pseudomonadota; class Gammaproteobacteria; order Halothiobacillales; family Halothiobacillaceae; genus Guyparkeria. The sequence goes on along the minus strand of JAABTF010000002.1, from coordinate 33,690 downwards.
GCAAGGGCCGCGGCGACGGCCTCGGTGTCCGTGATCGATTTGCCTTGCACCGCCCCTTGGGGGAGAGGCTCTATGGCAAATCCCGTAGTGCGGTAGCCGCCGCGGCGTTTTTCCAGCTGGATGATCTTCACCGCGGTCGAACTGATGTCGACCCCGAGGCGGGCAGGTTTTGCGTTGAATAGTGGCACGGTCATTCCCTTCCTTTTGAGCGTGCGTTAAGGTTTCGCACACACGCACCTTGCGTCCCAGAAATGCATCCTATGGCAAAACTGCCGCGTTTGTCGACAACGATGCCGAAGGCGTTTACGCAACAACGGTCACTGGGCCCTTTCTCGAAATCCGAATGAAGCTTATCAAGATTCTCTCCTATCTGATTGGTCTGGGCCTTATTGTGGCTCTGGCGGGCCTAGGTGTTCTGTATCATTTGTACAACACTCAGCTGCCTAGCATCGACGAACTCGGCGAGGTTCGTTACCAGATGCCAATGCAAATTCACGACCGCGAAGGCGGCTTGATTGCGGAATTCGGTGACCAACGACGTTTCCCGGTGAGCTTCGACGATCTGCCGCCGGTGGTGATCGATGCCTTTGTTGCGGCGGAGGATGACCGCTTTTTCGAGCATGTCGGCGTGGATTTTCTCGGCCTGGCTCGGGCGGCGGTGGAGCTGATTCGGACCGGTGACAAGGCCCAGGGCGGGTCCACCATCACGATGCAGGTGGCGCGAAACTTCTATCTGGGGAGGGAGAAGACCTATACCCGGAAGTTCTACGAGATCCTTCTGGCGGTGAAGATCGATCACGCCTTCAGCAAGGAGAAGATTCTCGCCCTGTACCTGAACAAGATCTTCATGGGACACCGTGCCTATGGCGTCAAGGCGGCCGCCAAGGTCTACTTCGACAAGGAGCTTTCGGAGCTGACCACGGCAGAGGCAGCCATGCTGGCAGCCCTGCCGAAGGCGCCGTCGACCACCAATCCGGTGAGTGATCCCGAGCGTGCCCTGGCCCGACGGGCCTACGTGCTGGGACGGATGCTCAAGTTGGGCAAGATCGATCAGGCCGAATTCGATCGTGCCATGCAGGAAACCTTGCCCGGGCAGCTGTATACCACGAGCACCATCGACACCCGCGCGCCTTATGCCGCGGAGATGGTGCGTCGTGACCTGCTCGAACAGTATGGCGAGCAGGCCTACAGCATGGGACTGTCCGTACAGACCACCATCGACCCCGTTGCGCAGCGTGCCGCCCGTGCCGGCTTGCGCAGCGCACTGATCGCCTATGATCGCCGCCACGGCTACCGTGGTCCCGAGGCTGACTGGAGCGATCGATTGGCCGATCAGGATGCGCTGGCCGAGCAGCTGGCCGACCTTGACGGGGTGGGTGGCCTGTTGCCGGCGGTGGTCTTGTCGGCTGATGCGAAGGAGGCCGTGCTGCTCGTCAAGGAACGTGGCGAGGCCCGCCTGGGCTTGGCGTCCGTCGACTGGGCTTGTGTTTATCGGTCGGTGGATAGCTGCGGCCCCAAGCCCCAGGCGGTCGACCAGGTCCTTTCTCCAGGGGACCTGGTTCGTCTCGAGGTCGATGCCGACGGGGGGGAAGAGACGTATCGCTTGGCGCAAATACCTGAGGTAACGGGGGCATTCGCCTCACTGGAGCCTCGCTCCGGCGCGATCCGAGCCATGGTCGGCGGGTTCGATTTCTTTCACGAGAGCGAATTCAATAACGTCACCCGGGCCGAGCGCCAGCCTGGGTCGGGTTTCAAGCCGTATCTCTATTCCGCTGCCCTGGACCACGGCTTCACCTGGGCAAGCATGATCAATGACTCGCCGGTGGTGATCGAAGACGGCGTGCGTGAGGGTATCGATTGGCGCCCGAGCAATTACGGCCGCAGCTTCAGCGGTATGCGCCGCATGCGCGAGGCGCTGACCAAGTCGGTGAACCTCGTCTCCGTGCGCCTGGCGCAAGCCGTGGGGCCGCAGGGCGTACTCGATTATGCCGCGCGTTTCGGCCTGCCGGTCGAAGAGTGGAAGCCCACCCTGTCCATGGCCCTGGGCAGTTACACCCTGACCCCTCTGGATCAGGTGGCCGGGTTTGCGGTGTTCGCGAATGGCGGCTATCGCATCTCCCCTTATCTGGTCACCGAAACGGAAAATCCGGACGATGGCGTCGTATATTCTCACCCCGGGGTCAGCGTCTGTGACGATTGCCCCATGGATACGGTTGACCCGAGTCTCGCGCCGCGAGTCATCACCCCGCAGAATGCCTTCCTGATGCGGACGGGATTGCAGAGTGTCGTGCGCCGGGGAACCGGCGTTCGTGCCTGGCGGGCGCTGGAACGTGCCGACATCGGTGGGAAGACGGGCACCACCAATGACCAGCGGGATGCCTGGTTCACCGGCTTTGGGCCGGATTGGGTGGCCACGGCCTGGGTGGGGTTTGCCGACAACAGCGAGCTGGGCCGTCGGGAAACCGGCGGACGCGCCGCCCTGCCGATGTGGGTGGATTTCATGCGAGACGTCCTACCGCCACCGCAGGGGGAGGAGGTGCCGCCGGAAGGCATTGTCGAGGCATGGATCGACCCCGAGACGGGGCGGCGGGTGACGGAAGACCACCCTGACGCCATCCGGGAATATTTCGACACCACCAACCCGCGCGCGGAGTTGCCGCCAGAAGATGCCTCGGCCGCCTCCGGCACCTCGCGGGAGGTGATGGAAAACCTATTCTGACATCGGAGGGGTGGCCCGGTTGATGGGGCCCCGCCGGTGTCCGACTATCAGGAGAGAGGAGATGGGAGCTGCGCCGCTCGAAGTGCTGCGGGTGGCCGCGCGGATGGCGGCCGACTCGCCCGGGCAATCTCGGCGTCAGGTGTTGGAGGCCGCGGCCGAATCGCTGGGTCTGTCGCTGGACCGACGATACCTGGCCGCCGATCTTGATCGTCTGGAATGGGAGCTGCGGCAGTATCAGGCTACTTTCCGCCCCGAACAACGCCGTCAGCTCCGGGAATTGCGCGAATCCGCGCTGCAAGCGATGGATTTTTTCGCCGAGTTCCGGCCGCGCCTGGTCGGGGATGTGTTGTCCGGCACGGCAGACGAACATTCGCCCATCGTCCTGCACCTGTTTGCCGATACACCCGAGCAGGTGATCGAGCGGTTGCTGGAGCGGGGAATTCCCTTCGAGGAATCGGAGCGGACCTGGCACTACGGAGACGGCCACAGCGAACGCGTGTCGGTGTTTGCCTTCGGTGCAGGAGACCACCAGGTGGTCCTGGAGGTGTTTCCTGCCGAACGCATCCGGGAGGCGCCGTTGGTGCCGGGAGGGGGTGGAACCAAGCTCCGGCGGGCCTCGCGGGGCCGGCTTGAATCACTGCTGGCCGACGAGGCGGGCTGAGGCCGATGCCCCGGAGCCTTGTCGCTTCGCCGGCTGGTCTTGGGGGCAGGTGGTTTAGCGGGCGCTGAGCCGGTGCACGGCGTCGACCAGCACCTTGACCTTGTCCGGATTCACGTATTGGTGAATGCCGTGCCCCAGGTTGAACACGTGACCGGGGTGGGGGCCAAACTCGCCCAGAATCCGGGCCACTTCGCGCTCGATCACCTCATCGGGCGCGTAAAGCACGCTGGGGTCAAGGTTGCCCTGCAGTGCAACACGGTCGCCCACTTGCTCGCGGATGCTGTCCAGAGTGACTGTCCAGTCCAGGCCGATGCCGTCGGCGCCGGTATCGGCAATCCAGGAGGCCCACTGACCGCCGCCCTTGGTGAATAGCGTCACCGGCACATAGGTGCCGTCCGGACGCTCGCGGTGCAGCCCATCGACGATACGCTGCATGTACTGCAACGAGAATTCACGGTAGTCGTGCGGGGCGAGCACGCCGCCCCAGGTGTCGAACACCATCAGTGCCTGGGCGCCGGATTCGATCTGGGCGTTGAGGTAATCCGTCACCGAGTCGGCCAGCTTGTCCAGCAGCAGGTGGGCCGCCTTGGGATCGCTGTAGACCAGGCCCTTGACCTTGGCGAAATCCTTGGTGCCGCCCCCTTCAACCATGTAGGTCGCCAGTGTCCACGGACTGCCGGTGAAGCCAATCAGCGGTACGCCGCCGTCGAGCGCCTCGCGGATCGTGGATACGGCATTCATGACGTAGCCGAGATCGCTGCCCATGTCCGGCTGTTTTATCCGTTGGATGTCGGCGGCACTGCGCACCGGATTTTCGAAGACGGGGCCTTCGCCGGCAACGAACTTCAGACCCAGACCCATGGCATCGGGGATGGTCAGGATGTCGGAAAACAGAATCGCCGCATCCAGGTCATAGCGTTCCAGTGGCTGGAGCGTGACTTCGCAAGCCAGTTCGGCCGATCGGCACAGATCCATGAAGCTGCCGGCCCGCTGGCGCGTGGCCTTGTATTCTGGGAGGTAGCGCCCGGCCTGCCGCATTATCCAGATCGGGGTGCGATCCACCGGTTGGCGGGCCAGTGCGCGCAGCAGGCGGTCGTTCTTCAGCGGGGAGGTCATGAGGCTTAAACGTCCAGGTAGTCGAGAATGCCGAAGGCCGCGTTACGACCCTCGTAGACGGCGGTGACCACCAGGTCCGCGCCCCGGACCATGTCGCCGCCGGCGAAGATCTTGGGGTTGCTGGTCTGGAAGTCGGGGCCACCTTGCTGCTGGTGGACGACCACCCGGCCGCTGGCATCGAGCTCGATCTGCTGCGGTTCGAACCAGTCGGCCGGGGAAGGGCGGAAGCCGAAGGCGATCAATACCGCATCGGCGTCGACGACCTGTTCGGAGCCTTCGACCGCAACCGGGCGGCGCCGGCCGCGCTCGTCCGGCTCGCCCAGGCGGGTCTCAACGAACTTCACGCCAGTGACCGCGCCGCCTTCGCCGAGGATCTCGACCGGTTGGAGGTTGAACATGAAGTGCGCGCCTTCCTCGCGGGCATTCTTCACCTCGCGGCGCGAGCCCGGCATGTTGTCCTCGTCGCGGCGGTAGACCGTGGTCACCCGGGTCGCGCCCTGACGCAATGAGGTGCGGGTGCAGTCCATGGCGGTGTCGCCGCCGCCCAGCACGATCACTCTCTTGTCGGCCATGTCGATATAGGGGTAGTTGCCACCCATGTCGAGCAGGTGATTGGTATTGCCGATCAGGAACGGCAGGGAGGCGTGTACGCCCTCGAGATCTTCCCCGGGGAAGCCGCCCTGCATAGCGTTGTAGGCGCCCATGCCCATGAAAACTGCATCGAACTCACCGAGGATGTCCTCGATACCGATGTCCTTGCCGACCTCGGTGTTCAGGCGGAACTCGATGCCCATGCCCTCGAAGATCTCACGGCGAGTCGCCATGACATGCTTTTCCAGCTTGAACGAGGGGATGCCGAAGGTGATCAGTCCGCCAATCTGCGGGTGGCGATCGAACACCACGGCCTTGACGCCATGCCGGGCAAGGATATCCGCGCAGCCCAGGCCCGCCGGGCCCGCGCCGATGACCGCGACGCGCTTATCGGTGGGGACGACATCGGACATGTCCGGCCGCCACCCCATCTTGAAGGCCTCGTCGGCGATGTACTTCTCGACCGAGCCGATGGTGACCGCGCCAAAGCCGTCATTGAGTGTGCAGGCGCCTTCGCAGAGGCGGTCCTGGGGGCAGACGCGACCGCAGACTTCGGGGAGAGAGTTGGTCTTGTGGGCCATCTCCGCGGCTTCAAGAAGATTGCCTTCTTCAATCAGCTTGAGCCAGTTCGGGATGTAATTGTGGACCGGGCATTTCCATTCACAGTATGGATTGCCGCACTCCAGGCAGCGGTCGGATTGCTCGGCCGCGGTGTCTGGGGTGAATTGCCCGTAGATTTCGTTGAAATCCTGGACACGTTCCTCGGCAGGTACTGCCTCCGGATCGCGTCGCGGCACATTCAGGAACTGGAAAGTCTCGCCCATGGCTCGTTCTCGGATTGATGGTTCGGATCAATGCGGAGCCCGGGGCGAGCGCCCTTTCGGGCCAGATCGCGCCCGGGCGCTCCCCGTGGTTCAGGCAGAGAGGCGCTGGCGTACGGCCTGACTGACCGCGGCCATGTCGGCGCGACCGTTCAGCCGTTCACGGGCTACCTTCATCACGGCGCCCATCTGGCTGAGATCGGTCGCCTGCTCCGACTCGATGATCTCGTCCACCGCCGCCTGGACTTCCTCGGGGGAAAGCGGCTGTGGCAGGTAGGTCTCGATGATTTCGAGGTCGGCCTCCTCGACGGCCTTCAAGTCGTCACGCCCAGCAGATTCGTACTGGGCGATCGACTCTCGTCGCTGCTTGGCCTGTTTGGTCAGTATGGCCATGGCCTCGTCGTCGCTGAGCTCGCGGCGCTCATCGACTTCCCTTTGCTTGATCGCGGCGAGCAGCATGCGGATCGTGGCCAAACGCGGCTTGTCGCCGCTTTTCATGGCCGTTTTCATGTCGGCGGTCAGTTGCGCCTTGATCGTGCTCATGCGTGTTTCGCTACCAGCCGATCAGAAGAGCCGAACGCGACGCGCTTGCTCCTTGGAGAGGCGCTTCTGATTGCGCTTGACCGCGGCAGCAGCCTTGCGCTTGCGAGCGGCCGTCGGCTTCTCGTAGTACTCACGCTCGCGCATCTCGCTGATGATGCCGGCTTTCTCGCAGGAGCGCTTGAAACGACGAACTGCAACCTCGAAAGGCTCATTTTCACGAACACGTACAGAAGGCATGAATGCGTTACACCTCGATATAAATGTGAAAGGTTTTCGCTTGGACCCGGTGAAGGGGCCAAAATAAAAGGTGTTGTAGTATAAAGCGTTCCCCGCGGTGTGCAAGAGCGATGCATGCCTGCGCGACATGGGACGACAACCTGAGGTGAAGTTGAGTGCGTGTTCTGGCGGTCGAGAGTTCTTGCGACGAAACGGCGGTTGCCGTTTATGACGGGCCGAAAGGCGAGTTGCTCGCTCATCGGGTGCACTCGCAGACCGAAGTGCACGCGGCCTACGGCGGCGTGGTGCCGGAGCTGGCCGCACGGGATCACATGCGGCGTCTGCCGTGGCTGGCTCGCCAGACCATGATGGATGCGGGATTGGGCTTCGAGGCCGTGGATGCGGTGGCTTATACCTCCGGGCCTGGCCTGGCCGGCGCCCTGATGACGGGGGCGGCGTTCGCCAAGGGGATTGCCGCATCCCGCGGGGTGCCGGCACTGGGGGTCAATCACCTGGAAGGGCATATCCTTGCGCCGTTGCTGGGGGATGACCCGCCCGCTTTTCCATTTCTTGCCCTGCTGGTTTCCGGGGGGCACAGCCAGTTGATCGAGGTGTTGGGAGTCGGTCGCTACCGCCTGCTGGGCGAGAGTATCGATGATGCCATTGGCGAGGCCTTCGACAAGTCAGCCAAGCTGATGGGGCTCGGATACCCCGGCGGCGCGGCGTTGTCGGGATTAGCCGAGCAGGGCGATGCTGAGGCGATACGGTTTACCCGCCCCATGATCAACCGGCCGGGGTTGGACCTGAGTTTCAGTGGGCTCAAAACCGCCGTGGCCAACGCGGTCGCGTCCGGGGCGCCGCATGCGGACGTGGCCGCTTCCTTCGAGAAGACCGTTATCGACACGCTGGTGATCAAACTCGGACGGGCGCTGGATCAGACGGGCCTCGAGCGCCTGGTCGTGGCCGGCGGGGTGGCGGCCAATCGTCCCTTGCGCGCGCGGCTGGGCGCACTCATGCTCGAGCGGGGTGGGACGGTCCACTTTCCCGAAGTGGAGTTGTGCACCGATAACGCCGCCATGATTGCATTGGCGGGTTTTCTCCGGCTGCGGGCGGGGGAATGCGATTCCGCCGCAGGGTTCTCCGTGCGTGCCCGCTGGCCGCTGAGTGCCTTGCGACCGCCCGGCGCGGTGGCCTGACGAGGCGGCTTTTCGGTTATTCGTCGTCCGCTTGCTTGCTCTTGGCCCCGATGCGCGGCTCCTCGCCGCGTGCCAGTCGCCGAATGTTGCCGTGGTGGCGAATGATCAGTAGCAAGGCCATCACCGATATGGCCAACGCGATGGGTGGCGGTGACAGGAATGTCGCCAGCGTCGCGGCAACCACGGCGGCGAAAAGCGCCGAGAGCGATGAATAACGTGTGGCGGCCGCGGTGCTCGCCCAGCCCACGATGGCTATCAGCCCGATAAGTGGTGCCATTCCCAGGATGGCGCCGGCGGCGGTGGCCACTCCCTTGCCGCCCTTGAAGCCGAAAAAAACCGGGTACAAGTGGCCGAGGAAGGCGAACAGGCCTGCGGTGCCCATCGCGGCCAGCTGCATGGGGGTATCCACTGCCATGTAAGCGACCAGCACGGGCAGCAACCCCTTGAGCAGATCGCCCACTAACGTGACAATGGCCGCCTTCTTGCCCCCCAGTCGCAGCACGTTCGTCGCCCCGGGGTTGCCGGAGCCTGCCGATCGAGGGTCGGGCAGTCCCAGCAAGCGGGCGGTGATCACGCCGGTGGAAAGCGAGCCGACCAGGTAGGCGGCGACGGCAACGATGAGTAGCAAGGGCCAGTCGAGGGCAGTCAAGTGTTGATCCCGGGGTTTGAATTTGCCGGCCATTATCCCGTTGCCAGCCGCTGGCGGCAAACTCGACGGCTTCGCCGTGTTCGTCAGACATGGCGCTCGGACATGAATGGCGCTCGGACATGACAGGAGCCGCGTCATGACGGAGGATGCTGACGATCAACGCCGGGCTCCCCGCATCGGGTTGGTGGGCGGCTGGTCCTTTTCGGCCGACATGTTCACCCCCTTGTTGGAGAGCCGGCCCGGGGTGTCTTTCGACGTATACGACTGGCATTCGTTTGCCCGGGAGTGGTTGGCCCCCTGCGGGGCGGAGGATGCGGGTCCCGATGTCTGGCTGGGGTGGTCGCTGGGGGGCGGGTTGTTGCTCGAGGCCCTGGCGCGCGGCCGGATTCGTCCCCAACGGCTGATCCTGGTGAGTGCCACACCCCGGTTTCTGGCCGAAGAGGGCTGGCCCGGGGTGTCGCGCGCCGAGTGGCGTGCCTTGAGGCAGGCGGCTCGGCGAGATCCCCGGGTCGCGGCCCAGGGGTTTCGTCACCGCTTTTCGCTTGGCGACGTTGACGCATTTCCCGTGGAGAACAGCGCGGACGTCGCCGGGCTGGACTGGCTGGCGCGTATTGATGCGCGTGCCCTGCTGGGGGGGGCATCGACTCCGATCGAGGTCTGGCTCGCCGCCGATGATCCATTGATCCCGCTCGTGTGGGTCGACTCGCTTTCCCTTTCGCCCGCCGTGACTGTCAGGCGGTTGTCCCGGCCGGGGCATGCGGCGATTTTCGAGTGTTGGTCGGAACTGGCCGGCCGGCTTGCCTGAAATCCCATCACCCAGGCCCATCTTGAGCCCTCGGTCGGCCGGTCTGGTGTGGCACATGCATTCCTATTAAATGAGTCCTTAATCGTACGACATGTCTTCCCTGCCTTCTTTCGACTTGCGCCGTGTGCGCGCCCGCTTCAACCGGGCCGCTGCCGACTATGACCGTTATGCCGCCGTGCAGCGCGAGATTGGCCGCCGGCTGGAGCAGCGCTTTGGCTGGTTGAAGCTCGAGCCGTCCCGCATTCTCGATCTCGGCGCGGGGACCGGGCAGATGGTGCGCGCGATGCGCGCCCGCTATCCGCAATCGCAGGTGGTGGGCCTCGATCTGGCGGAAAACATGCTCCGCCAGCTCCCTCGGACGCGCTGGTGGTCGCGACAGCGGATGGGCGTGGCCGCGGACATGCATGCCTTGCCACTTGTCGGCGGCACGATGGATGCAGTGGTTTCCAATTTCGCGGTGCAGTGGAGTGATCGGCCCGATTTGTTGTTTGCCGAAGTGGCGCGGGTGCTCTCGTCAGGGTCGCCGTTTTCCTTCGCCACGCTGGGGCCGGACAGCCTTCAGGAAATACGCCGTGCCTGGGCGGCGATCGATCAGACCCCCCACGTGCATCACTTCATGGACATGCACGATCTCGGTGATGCACTGGTACGCGCCATGCTGGCCGACCCCGTGATGGATCGCGAGACGGTGACCGTGACCTACCCGAGTGTGGATGCCTTGCTGGCCGATCTGCGTGGGGTCGGGGTCGGCAATGCTCAGGAGGGGCGCTCTTCCGGCATGACGGGGCCGGCGGCATGGCGGCGCTTCAAGGGGGCGCTGGCCGCCCAGGCGGTGGACGGCCAGATCCCGCTGACCTACGAGATCGTCTATGGTCTGGCTTGGGGGGCAGGTGTATCCCCGCTGCGCGAGGAGATGCTGCATGGCCAGGTGGCTGGCGACTAAAGGGCAACATTCCGAGCGGTGCCATGACTTGCACCTGGTTGTGGCGGGCGCGCAACAGTCGCGGCTCGGCGCAAACAATTGTCTTTCCTTGCGTAAGGTTTCCTTTGCGGAGGTAACTGGTTGATAGTCGGTGTCCCGGCGCGTCCTGGCGCGAGTAGGCAACCAAATTCATAGGTTTTTGTCCGGGGGCGATTCGATTATCATTGCGCGCTGAAGAAAAAAGGGTCTGGCCGAGCTGGCCGGGATGAACCTAAAAGTCTGGAGGGGTCACGATGTCCACCAATGCAGTGCCGGTAGCGACCGAGCAGTACAATTACGGCATCGTCAAGAAGTTCGCCATCATGGCCATGATTTGGGGCGTGTTGGGGATGCTTGCCGGTGTCTATATTGCCAGTGAGCTGGCATGGCCGTTTTTGAATTTCAACATCGCCGAGATCACCTTCGGTCGTCTGCGCCCCGTGCATACGACGCTGGTGATCTTTGGTTTTGGTGGCAGTGCGCTGTTCGCGACGTCCTATTACATCGTGCAGCGTACCTGCCAGGCGCGCCTGTGGGGCGGTAGGCTGCTGCCTGAGTTGACCTTCTGGGGTTGGCAGCTGGCGCTGGTGCTGGGCGTGATCACCTACATGGCCGGTTACACGCAAGGCCGTGAGTACGCCGAGTTCGTCTGGCCGATCGACCTGCTGATCACCGTCGTCTGGGTGATCTACTTCGCCGTCTTCGCGATGACCCTGGTCAAGCGCAGTCAGCCGCACATCTACGTGGCCAACTGGTTCTTCATGGCCTTCATCCTGGCCACGGCACTGCTGCACATCTTCAACAACCTGCAGGTGCCGGTTGCCTGGAACAGCCTCGAGTCCTACTCGCTGTTTGCCGGGGTGCAGGATGCGATGACCCAGTGGTGGTACGGCCATAACGCGGTCGGCTTCTTCCTGACTGCCGCCTTCCTGGGGATGATGTACTACTTCGTGCCCAAGCAGGCTGGTCGCCCGATCTACTCCTACCGCCTGTCGATCGTCCACTTCTGGGCGCTGTCGTTCCTTTATATGTGGGTTGGTGCTCACCACCTGCACTGGACCGCGCTTCCGGACTGGGTTTCGACCCTTGCCGCGACCTTCTCCATTCTCCTGCTGCTGCCGTCCTGGGGCGGCATGATCAACGGCATCATGACCCTCTCGGGTGCCTGGGAGAAGCTGCGCACGGATCCGATCATGCTGTTCTTGATCACCGCGCTGGCCTTCTACGGCATGTCGACCTTTGAAGGCCCGATGATGTCGCTGAAGTCGGTCAACGCCCTGTCGCACTACACCGACTGGACCGTGGGTCACGTCCACTCCGGCGCACTGGGCTGGGTGGCCATGATCACCATCGGTTCGTTCTACCATCTGATTCCGCGGCTCTGGGGGACGACGCTGTACTCCACCAAGCTGGTGTTCGTCCACTTCTGGCTGGCCACCATCGGTGTGGTGCTCTACATCGTCGCGCTCTGGGTCGCCGGTATCGGCCAGGGTCTGATGCTGCGGGCCTTCGATCAGTACGGCAACCTCGCCTATACCTTCATCGAGACCGTGACGTTCATGCACATCCCGTACGTCGTCCGTGCTATCGGCGGTGCCTTCTTCCTGTCGGGCATGCTGCTGATGTCGTACAACCTGTACATGACCATCTCGGGTGCCCGTCAGTCGGCATCCACCGAAGGTCGCGACGCCGTGGCTGCCGCCGCACGCTAAAGGATTGAGGTTAGGTGAATGAAACACGAAAGCATTGAAATTAACTCCGGCCTGCTGATCGTCCTGACGCTGATGGTCATCAGTATTGGCGGCCTGGTCGAAATCGTCCCGCTGTTCCACATCGAGGAAACGGTGGAGGAAGTGGACGGGGTTCGTCCCTATACCCCGCTTGAGTTGCGAGGGCGGGACATCTACGTCCGTGAAGGCTGCTACACCTGCCATTCGCAGATGATCCGTCCGTTCCGCGACGAAATGCTGCGCTATGGCCACTACTCGCTGGCGGCCGAGTCGCAGTACGACCACCCGTTCCAGTGGGGCTCCAAGCGCACCGGTCCGGATCTGGCGCGCGTGGGTGGCAAGTACTCCAACGAGTGGCAGACGCAGCACTTGGTCGACCCGCAGTCGCTGGTGCCCGAGTCGATCATGCCGGGCTATCCCTGGCTTCTCGAGGACGAGCTGGATTACAGCCAGATCGAGGCGCGCATGGTCGCCCAAGCGCGTGTCGGTGTTCCTTACTCTCGCACTCAGTCGGAGTACGAAGCCAACGTCGAGCAGTTTGGCCAGGAGATGGCGGACAAGTTGCACGTCTCAAACGGTGTCGAAGTGCTCGAGGCGCAGGCAGCGGCGGAAAACTGGGACGGCGATCCGGACCGGATTACCGAGATGGACGCACTTGTGGCTTACCTGCAGATGCTGGGGACGATGGTCGACTTCTCGAAGTACGAAGACGGCCACTTCAACCAGTTCCGTTAATTGTTTAAACCGCCACAATTCGGGGTGATCTCTTGATCGGCGATATCTTTGCGTGGTTGGGCGACATGGAGAACAGCAAGCCGCTGGCGCTGATCCTGTTCTTCAGTGCCTTTGTCGGAATCATCCTGTACGTCTACACGGGCAAGCGGCGCAAACAGCGTCTGGAGTCGTACAAGGACATTCCCTTTATGGAAGACGACGAGCTCGACCCCACGCGGCAAAAGAAACAACAGGTGAAGAAAGATGAGTCAACAAACGGAAAATAAGAAGGGGCAGGTCGAGACCACCGGGCACGTCTGGGACGGGGATCTGCGCGAATACAACAACCCGTTGCCGCGCTGGTGGCTCTGGGCGTTCTACGTCACGATCGTCTTTTCGGTTGTCTACTGGATCCTTTACCCAGCCTGGCCATATGGTGATTCCTACACCAAGGGCATCAGCACGGTCGAGTACACGGTGGAGGGCGAGGATGGCCAAGAGAAGACGGTCTCGGAGCCCTGGAACACTCGTGCCCTGTTCACACGCGACATGCAATCCAGTCCGTCGGCACTGGCCCAGCAGGAGTGGGTTGGCAAGGTCAAGGACATGAGCTTCGAGGCAATCGAGCAGGATCCAGACACCCTGCAGTTCGCCATGTCCGTGGGCCATGTCACTTTTGGCGATTACTGCGCAGCCTGTCATGGCGCGGGCGGCCAAGGTAAGGTCGGCGCGTATCCGAACCTGGCAGACAACGCCTGGCTGTACGGCAACTCTTACGAAACCATTGTCAACAAGATCCATAATGGCATTCAGGGCATGATGCCGGCGCAGAACGTGCCCGAGGATACCATCGACGACTTGTCCAAGTATGTGCTGAGCCTGTCCGGCAACGCCGAGGTCAGTGGTGAGGCGGCCAGCCGTGGCAAGCAGGCGTTCGCCTCCTGTGCTGGGTGCCACGGTGCCAATGGCAAGGGCAACGAGGCGCTGGGCGCCCCGAACTTGACCGACGCCATCTGGGGCGTGGCCGACGTGCCGGGCTGCGGTGATGATGTCGGCTGCAAGGTCGACGAGATCAATTACGTAGTGAACAATGGTATCCAGCGCCAGATGCCGGGATTTGGCGATCGCCTGAGCGAGACCCAGATTCGCATGCTGGCTATCTACGTTCGACAGTTGGGCGGGAACTGATCGCCTTGCGATCGGGCGCTGCCGCTGAGCTTTGAAGACACCGGCCGCTGGCCGGTGTTCTTTTATGGGGCGCGAAGAAAACCGCTCGATCCGAACGTCCCGAGATTCCGCTTAAGCATTTTTCCTATGGGGTATAAGATATATGCCGACCTGTTCAAGCCGGAGTGTGACCCATGGCCAATAACGATGACCTGAGCTACAACGCTGAACCGCTGTATGCCGCGCGTGAGCCGATTCATCCCAAGGCGATCCACGGGCGGTTTCGCCGGTTCAAGAACATCGTCTTGCTTGTGGCCTATGGGTTTTTCTTCCTGCTGCCCTGGATCCGCTGGGATCGTGGCGTCGGGCCGGACCAGGCCGTCATGTTCGACATCCCGTCGCGTCGTTATTACCTGTTCGATCTTGTGATTCACCCGCAGGACATGTTCCTGCTGGCCGGTTTTCTGATACTGGCCGCCTGGCTGTTGTTCTTCGTCACCGGGTTGGTGGGGCGCGCCTTCTGCGGCTACTTCTGTTTCCAGACGCTCTGGACTGACCTGTTCATGAAGGTCGAGGCCTTGGTGCAGGGCGATCGCAACAAGCGGCTTCGGCTGGAAAAACAGCCCTGGAACGTGGAGAAGCTCACCAAGAAGGGGTTGACCGTCGCCATCTGGACGGTGATCGCCTTCTGGACCGGCTTTACCTTCACGTCATACTGGGCCGACGCCCCGCAACTGTTCGTTGATTTCTTCACCGGGGATGCGGTCAAGGCGGCCTACATCACGACGGGCATCCTGACCGCCACGACCCTGATTTTCGCGGGCTTTGCGCGAGAGCAGGTGTGCATTTACATGTGCCCCTACGCCCGCTTTCAGAGCGTGATGTTCGACAAGGAAACCCTGGTGGTTTCCTATGACGCCAAGCGCGGTGAGGGTGAGGCCGGGCGTGCACCGCTCAAGCAGGGACTGAAAACACTCGAGGAGCGCCATGCCCAGGGTGTGGGGGACTGTATTGACTGCAATCTCTGTGTTCAGGTCTGTCCCACCGGGATCGATATCCGGGATGGGTTGCAGCTCGAATGCATCTCCTGCGGGCTGTGCATTGATGCCTGCGATGAGATCATGACCAAGCGCGGGTGGCCGACCGGATTGATCCGCTATGCTTCCGAGCTGGAGTTGGAGACGGGCGAGAAGCCCAATCTGCTGAAGTTCCGCACTATCGGTTATGGCTTGGCGACATTCGCGGCGACAGTGCTGCTGCTTTACGGTATCTTTGCCCGGGCCCCGGCGGACGTCTCGGTGCAACAGGTGCGCCAGCCGCTTTTCACCGTCATGGCCAGTGGCGAGATCCAGAACAACTACAACGTCAAGATCAACAACAAGCTTCAAGAGGAGCTCGATTTCCGTCTCGCGGTTGAAGGGTTGCCTGACGCCAAGGTCAGCGTCGTCGGAGACTTTGAGGGGTTGAGCGTGCCCGCGGACAGTTCCCGCAAGTTTCTGGTGCACGTGCGTGCACGACCCGAAAGCGGCGTCGAGCGCAAGGATCTCGAGTTCGTTCTGACCGAAGAGGACGGCCGCATCGAGCCGTTGGAACATGACGCGACGTTCGTCTTTCGCTGATCGTTAATCCAGATCACCCGGTCCCGCGAGGCCCCCCGGGTGTCAATAACCAGGTTGTAATCCATGGCGGTACTTTTGCCTGCCGGGCTCGGCATGACCGTGATCCCGTTGCTGTTTTTCCTGCTGCGCTGGCGGTTCCCCGCTGCCGGAAGGCAGATCGCCTTCATTCTGGGCGTGCTGTCGCTGGCGGCCTATGCCCCGTACGCGATTATCAACTGGCCGGGGCTGGACGTGGTCGCGATGGTGGCGGCCATCCTCGTGATGACCGCCTTCATTCTGGGCCTGATTTCTCCCCCGAGGAATGCCGCTTCGCAGAAGATGGGATTCCACGCCGGCCCGGCCACCATCATCGCGTTTTTCGCGGTGATCATCCTGCTCGACTCGATCTTCCTGACGATCGCCACCCATGGGCTCAGCGAAAACGTCGCTCGCCAGATCCTGCCCGAGCCGCAGGGTGGGCCAGTTGCGACATCGTTTTTCCCGGGGACGGTGGCACACGACTATCAGGAAAAGGTACGTGCCTTCGAGGACTATGATGCCGCCCGCGAAGAGCAGTCCGAGCGGGGTTGGCAGGTCAAGCGCGGCTGGTTGGCCGAGCCGGTGGTCGGCGAGGAGACCCCGCTACGGGTGGAGGTACGGGACCGAGAAGGTGAGGCCATCCGGGGCGCGGAGGTTTCTGCCGAGTTCCTGCGTTTCTCCAGCGAGGGACTCGACTTCCGTGTTCCGCTTGCCGAGATCCAGCCCGGCGTCTACCAGGCCATGATCAAGGCGAGCCACCCCGGTCTCTGGGAGGTGATTATCGATGTCGAACGCGAAGGCGAGACCCACCAGATGCGGGGCATGACCGAAATCCAGTCTCCTTGATACTTTGGTCAGCCGTCCGCTGCCGACCTGCCTGATGAAAGTCCGATGAGCCAATCGCCGGTCTCCCAAACCGACCTCGACGCGGCACCCAGCTGTTTCCATTGCGGGCTACCGGTTCCGCCTGGTGCCGACTACCGCGCGTGGATTCTGGGTGAGTCGCGGGATATGTGCTGTCCTGGCTGCCAGGCGGTAGCCGAGGCGATCGTCGAAGCCGACATGGAGGACTATTACCGGCAACGTAGCGAGCCCTCCGCGCGGCCGGATGACGACCTCGAGCGCGTGCTCGAGGAGCTCTCCATCTATGATCGTCCGGAAATGCAGAAATCCTTCGTCGCGAACCGCGAAGGAGACCGACGCGAGGCCTCCCTGATCCTCGAGGGCATCGTCTGCGCCGCCTGCATCTGGCTGTCCGAAAAGCATGTGCGTCAGTTGCCCGGGATTGAGTCATTCTCGGTCAACTTCACCACCCACCGCGCCCAGGTGGTCTGGGATAACCGTCAGGTACACCTGAGCGAGATCCTCAAGGCGATCACCGAGATCGGCTACCGTGCCTATCCCTACGACCCGAACCGTCAGGATCGGGTGTACCGACGCGAACGCCACGACATGATGCGCCGCCTCGCGGTGGCTGGCCTGGTCTACCTCCAGGTGATGATGATCTCGTTGTCGCTATATTTCGGCGATTTTCTCGATCTTTCCGACCAGTTGCGCTACTTCTTCTGGTGGGTGGCCCTCGTCCTTTCCACCCCCATCGTGCTGTATTCGGGGCAGGCCTTCTTCCAGCCGGCCTGGCGTGACCTGCGCCAGAAACGGATCAGCATGGATCTGCCTGTCTCCTTGAGCATCCTGTTGGCCTACGGCGGCAGCGTCTACGCGGTCGTCAGTCACAGCGGGGAGGTCTATTTCGACTCGGTGACCATGTTCATCTTCCTGCTACTGGCCGGACGGTTCCTGGAGCAGGGGGCCCGACATAAGGCCGGTGAACTCAGCGAGTCGCTAAACAAGCTGGTGCCGCAGGTGGCCAACCGCTTCGAGGCCGACGGCTCGGTGGCGGTGATTCCGGCCTTTGACCTGGTTCCGGGGGATCGCATCCTGGTGCGCCCTGGTGGGCCGGTACCCGCCGACGGGGTGGTTCGCGAGGGCGAGAGTGGTATCAACGCTGCCATGCTCACCGGCGAAAGCATGCCGGAGACAAAATCGGTCGGCGATCGGGTCTCGGCCGGCACCGTCAATACCGAGAGCCCGTTGGTGGTCGAGGTGGAGCAAGTCGGCCAGGACACCATGGTTTCCTCGATCGTGCGACTGATCGATCGCGCCCAGGCACAAAAGCCGCAACTCGCCGAGGTTGCGGATCGATTCGCCCGCAAGTTCGTCATCGGCCTGTTGGTGACCACGGCGCTGGTGACCTTGGCATGGCTGTGGATCGAGCCGGCGCGCGCTTTCTGGATCGCCGTGGCCATCTTGGCGATCACTTGTCCCTGTTCGCTATCGCTGGCGACGCCAGCGGCCATTGCAGTCTCCGTGGGGCGGCTGACCCGGGCCGGACTGCTGGTCACGCGCGGCCGAGCCATGGAGACGCTGGCAAAGGTTACCCATGTCGTCTTCGACAAGACCGGCACGCTGACCACCGGCGAGTTGGCCGTCCGGCGGGTCGACCGCTTCGGCTCGGTGGACGAGGGGTTTCTCAAGTCGATCGTCGTCGCCCTCGAACAGTACGCGGATCATCCCGTGGGCCGGGCCCTGTGTGGATGGGCCACGGGGGCTGCGGGCATCGGTGCGACCGACGTCGAGAGCCGCAGCGGTCGCGGCGTGACCGGATGGGTCGATGGTGAGCAGTTCGCCGTAGGCAATGCCCGGTTGATGCATGAATTGGGGGTCGCGCTGCCGGATACGCCCAGCCGCGTCGACGAGCTGGTGGTCTGGGTGGCCAAGGGCAATGCATTGATTGCCCAAGCCATACTGGGTGACGAGTTGCGCGAGGACGCCGCGGCTGCGGTGGAGCGATTGCAGGCCCAGGGAGTGAAGGTCTGGTTGCTCTCCGGCGACCAGGCGAGTCGGGCCGAGATGCTCGGGGAGCACCTGGGCGTGGACCGGGCCGAGGGCGGCCTGCTGCCGGAAGACAAGATGGAGCGAGTCGCCGAGATCCAGCAAGCCGGCGGCCGGGTACTAATGGTAGGTGACGGGGTCAACGACGCGCCGGTGTTGGCGCGGGCGGACGTCTCCATGGCCATGGGGGGCGGCACGACGGTGGCCAAGCACAGCGCGGACATGGTGCTGCTCAATGACCGGGTGGCGGAAACGGCCTTTGCCGTCGCCTATGCACGCCGCACCATGGGCGTCATCCACCAAAATCTCGCCTGGTCGGTTTGGTACAACGCCATTGCCATCCCGATCGCCGCCCTGGGGTTCGTCCAGCCATGGTTGGCGGCCATCGGCATGTCGGTCAGCTCGATCGCGGTGATCGGCAATGCCCTTCGGCTGCGCCGGGGCTAGGGCAGGTCTTCCTTAATTAGCCACCCATGCTGTGGATGTACTGGTTAAGTTGGGCTACGTCCGTGCTGGTGCGCCGGTAGAGGTGATCCAGGCTGACGATGGCGTACTCGAGCAGCAGCACGGTGAAGACGGGGTGCTCCAACCGTAGCCGGTTGTACTTGACCCGCGGCAGGCGTAGCAGCCGGACGGCGGAGCGGGCGCGCATGCGGACATTGCGCGGTTGGCGGTCGAAGAAACTCATTTCGCCGAGCATCTCGCCGGCGTGAATCTGGCCGACCGGCACCTCGTTGGTGGTCGGTCCGACGATCAGCTCGGCGGTGCCCTCGAGCAGGAAATAGATCGACTCGCCCACCTCGCCGATGTCGGCGATGATCCGGTTGCGCTCGATGATCTCGAAATCACAGAAATCGAGAAAGGCGGTCACCTCGGCATATGTGAGGATCTGCGTGTCGACGTGGCGGGCAAGGAAGTCGACCAGTGCGTCGCGGTCGTTTTCGGTCATCATCGCGTTCGGGCTCCCAGTCAAGTTTGGAATTCGGGCAGGTCTGATTGCCCTCATTGTCGCGACAGCGCGGCATTTTGTCGATCTTGTCCGTCGCAAGCCGACCCGGCGGGGCGGGGCGCCTCCAGTGCGGTTCATGTTTAGCATGCGATCGGCGCGCTTGGATGGCACGCGCAACACGCCCAAAATGCCGGTGGGCAGTCCGGGCGAGTCGACCGGTCGGGTCATGCTAGAATTTAGCCCATTAATCGGTCGCCCCGCTGCGGGGCGGCCGCTGTTGTTTGCAGGCGCCGCGTCGGGCGGTGTCCGAGAGTTTGAATTGACCTTTCAGGAGCCGAATCATGTTCGCCAAATCCATGACCATCGCGGGTTACGACCCGGAACTCGCTGACGCGATCACCGCCGAGGAGCGGCGCCAGGAGGATCACGTCGAGCTGATCGCCTCCGAGAACTACGCCAGCCCGCGCGTGATGCAAGCCCAGGGTTCGGTTCTGACCAACAAGTACGCGGAAGGCTACCCGGGCAAGCGCTACTACGGTGGTTGCGAGTTCGTCGACAAGGCCGAGGAACTGGCGATCGAGCGGGCCAAGCAGCTCTTCGGCGCCGACTACGCCAACGTCCAGCCGCATTCGGGATCGCAGGCCAACGCTGCGGTCTTCCAGGCCCTGGTCGAGCCGGGCGACACCGTCCTGGGCATGAGTCTCGATGCCGGCGGTCACCTGACCCACGGCGCCAAGCCCAACTTCTCCGGGCGCATCTACCACGCGGTGCAGTACGGCATCGACGACGAGGGCTACGTCGACTATGACGAGGTCGAGCGCCTGGCCAAGGAGCACAAGCCCAAGATGATCATCGCCGGCTTCTCCGCCTACTCGCGCGTGATGGACTGGGCGCGCTTTCGCGAAATCGCCGATGCCGTGGGCGCCTATCTGATGGTCGACATGGCCCACGTCTCCGGGCTGGTAGCCGCCGGCCTGTACCCCAACCCGGTACCGCACGCGCACGTGGTCACCTCCACTACGCACAAGACCCTGCGCGGGCCGCGCGGCGGGATCATCGTGGCGAAGGAGCATCCGGACCTGGCGAAGAAGTTCCAGTCGCGCATCTTCCCGGGGACGCAGGGCGGCCCGATGATGCACGCGATCGCCGGCAAGGCGGTGGCCTTCAAGGAGGCCCTGGAGCCAGAATTCAAGACCTACCAGCAACAGGTGATCGACAACGCGCGGGCCATGGCGCAGGTGTTCGTCGATCGCGGCATCGATGTGGTCTCCGGCGGCACCGACAACCACCTGTTTCTGGTCAGCTTCGTCAAGCGTGGCCTGACCGGCAAGGCGGTCGACGAGGCGCTGGGTCGCGCGCATATCACCGTCAACAAGAACGCCGTGCCCAACGATCCGCAATCGCCGTTCGTCACCTCGGGTATCCGGGTGGGCACCGCGGCGATCACCACCCGCGGCTTCGGTATCGAGGAGTCCCGCGACCTGGCCGGCTGGATGTGCGACATCATCGACGACATCGAGAACGAGTCGGTGATCGAGCAGGTTCGCGAGAAGGTCACCGCGCTGTGCCGTCGCCTGCCGGTCTACGAGACCAACCAGGGCTGAGTCTGCCGTGAACTGCGCGATCTGTGGCAATAGCGAGACGCGGGTGATCGATTCCCGCGCGGTCGACGCGGGCGAGGGTATCCGCCGTCGGCGCGAATGCGCCGCCTGCGGCCAGCGTTTCACTACCTATGAACGTGCCGACCGGCAGATGCCGCGCGTGGTCAAATCCAACGGCGCCCGTCAGAACTTCGACGAGCGCAAGCTGCGCGACGGCTTGATGCGGGCGCTGGAAAAGCGCCCCGTGCCGACGCGCCGGATCGAGGAGGCGATCGAACAGATCGAGCGGCAATTGCGTAGTCGCGGCGAGCGCGAGATCCCGGCGCGCGAGATCGGTGAATTGGTGATGGCCCAGTTGCGACGGCTCGACCATGTCGCCTACATCCGTTTCGCCTCGGTGTATTTGAGTTTCGACAGCGTCGAGGCCTTCCGCGAGGCGATCGAGTCGCTCGCCAACGACGTCATCAGCGATCCCGACCGCCAGCTGCCTCTGATCGGCGATGCCAACTGATCCGGTGACATCGGTCGACCGCGGATGGATGAACCGGGCGCTGGCCCTGGCCGGGCGGGGGCTGTACACCACCTCGCCCAATCCGCACGTCGGTTGCGTGATCGTCCGTGACGGCCAGGTCGTCGGCGAGGGCTTTCATGCGCGGGCGGGCGGCCCGCATGCCGAGGTGGAAGCCTTGGCCCAAGCGGGCGAGCGTGCTCGCGGAGCCACCGCCTACGTCACGCTTGAGCCATGCAGCCATGTGGGGCGGACACCCGCCTGCGCACCGCAACTGGTTGCCGCCGGGGTCGAGCGGGTAGTCAGCGCGATGGTCGATCCCGACCCGAGGGTTGCCGGCCGCGGCCACGCCTTGTTGCGCGAGGCCGGGGTGTCGGTCACCGAGGCCATCGCTCCCACGGCGGCCCGCGAGCTCAATCGAGGCTTCGTTTCGCGCATGGAGCGGGGGCGGCCCTGGATCACGGTCAAGATTGCCCAGTCGCTCGACGGGCGCAGTGCGCTGGCCAGCGGCGAAAGTCAGTGGATCACGGGGCCGGGCTCGCGCCGCGACGTCCAGTTCCTGCGGGCTCGCCAATGCGCGGTCCTGAGCGGCATCGACACCGTCCTGACCGACAGCGCCCGCCTGAACGTGCGCCTGTCGGCCGAAGAGCTCGACATTGAGGGCGAGGTGCGCCAGCCCAGCCGCGTGGTGCTCGACTCGGGGCTGCGTCTGCCGCCGTTCGCCGCCATTTTTGACGAGCCGGCGCCGGTGTGGATCTACACCCGGGATGTATCGGACGGGGTGCATCACGAAGCGCTGATCAAGCGCGAGACGACCCTGATCGAGGCCCCGCCTGTACCGCGGCTTGGCATGGATCTCGATTTCATCCTCGCCGATCTGGCAGCGCGCGGGATCAACGACCTGCTGGTGGAGGCGGGCGCCAAGCTTGCCGGGGCATTCGTCGCCGCCGGCCTGGTGGATGAGTTGGTGGTCTACCAGGCGCCCCTGCTGCTGGGACACCAGGCGCGCCCCGCGCTGGCCCTGCCGGAGCCGGACGGCTTGGCGGACATTGCGCGCTGGCAACTGGTCGATGAGCGACGCATCGATGACGACCTGCGCCTGACATTGCGTCCCCGGCCCGCGTCGGCCTGACGCCATCGATTCATCACCACGGAGAAACCCATGTTCACCGGAATCATCCAGACGGTCGGCACCCTCGTGGAGCAGGCCCCCATGGGGGGCGACAGCCGCCTTACCATCGAGGCGGGTGGGCTCGACCTCGACGCGACCCGTGTCGGTGACAGTATCGCGGTCAACGGCGTCTGTCTGACGGTGACCGAGCTATCCGGCTCACGCTTTTCGGTCGACTGCTCGAACGAGACCCTCCGGCTCACCACGCTGGGCCAACTGGCAGCGGGGTCGCGGGTGAACCTCGAGCCGGCATTGACACTGGCCACGCCCCTGGGCGGTCACCTGGTCAGCGGACATGTCGACGGCCTGGCGGTGATCGATGCGCGCCGCAGCGATGCGCGGGCCACCGAGTTCTGGCTGCGGGTGCCGCCCGAGCTGGCCCGTTATGTGGCGCAGAAGGGCTCCGTGGCCATCGACGGGGTCAGCCTGACGGTCAACGAGGTCAGCGGGGTGCGCTGCCGATTGACGATCATCCCGCATACCCTCGAGGCCACGATCATGGGGGATTACCGGCCCGGCCATCAGGTCAATCTCGAGGTGGATCTGATGGCCCGCTACCTCGAACGTCTGCTGCAGGCCGGGGACCACCAATCCGGTTCGGCGGCCGGTGGTGCGCAAAGCCCCTACCAGGACCTGTCCTGAATCGCCGTTGCCGGCCTCGGGCGGCGATGGTCTACAGTCGGGCCGGCAATGATACAATCACGGATTGCCCGCGATGGCGGTCCGAACGGCGCTGAGAGAGCCTTATGAGTTTTAGTCCCATCGATGACATTCTCGACGACCTGCGTGCTGGGCGCATGGTCATCATCGTCGATGACGAGGATCGCGAGAACGAGGGTGACCTGGTCATGCTCGCCGAGCAGGTGCGGCCCGAGGATATCAATTTCATGGCCCGGTACGGGCGCGGCCTGATCTGCCTGACGCTCTCCCAGCAACGTTGCGAGCAACTGGACCTGCCGTTGATGGTCAGCCGCACGCGCGAGGCCTTCCAGACGGCGTTCACCGTCTCGATCGAGGCGGCGCGCGGCGTGACCACCGGCATTTCCGCTGCGGACCGGGCCACGACCATTCGCACGGCGGTGGCCACCGAGGCCAAGCCCCTCGACCTGGTCCAGCCGGGACATGTCTTCCCGTTGATGGCCCGTCCCGGCGGCGTGCTGGCGCGTGCCGGCCACACCGAGGCGGGCGTGGACCTGGCGCGACTGTCCGAGGCGCGCGAGCCCTCGGCGGTGATCGTGGAGATACTCAACGAGGACGGCTCGATGGCGCGTCGGCCGGATCTGGAGCGTTTTGCCGCCGAGCACGACATCAAGATCGGTTCGATCGAGGATCTTATCCGCTACCGGATGCGCCACGAGCGCTCGGTGGAACACCAGTTCGCCACCGAGATCGACACGCGCCACGGCCGCTTTACGCTGCATGCCTACAAGGACTTCACCAGCGGCCAGTTGCAGTTTGCGGCCGTGCGCGGCACCCCCGACGCGGAGACGGCCACGCCGGTGCGCGTGCATGTGCACCACGCCGTTTGCGATCTGTTCGAGCCGCGGGATCGTGACTGCGGCTGGCCGTTCTCCGACGTTCTCGCCCGGCTGGCGGACATGGATACCGGGGTGGCCGTGGTGTTGCGCTCGACCCCCAGCGAAGACGAGCTACTTCGCCAGTTGCAGGGCTGGGAGGAGGCATCGCCACCTGCCGGTGCCGCTGAGGTGGAAGAACTGCGGAACTACGGCGTCGGGGCACAGATTCTCAAGGACCTAGGCGTGCGCAAGATGCGCGTGATGAGTGCGCCCAAGCGTTTCCACGCCTTGGCCGGGTTCGGCCTGGAAGTGGTTGACTACATACACGACGAGGCGGAATGACCGCCGCAAACGGGATAGAGCAGCATGAATGAGGTTCAGGTGATCGAAGGCGGGCTGACCGTCCAGACGGGGCGCTATGCCATCGTGACCACGCGCTGGAATGCCCAAGTGGTCGACCGGCTGCGCGACGGCGCAATCGACACCCTGCGCCGTCACGGTGTCGATCCCAAGCAGATCACGGTGGTGACCGCGCCGGGCGCGTTCGAGTTGCCGCTGGTGGCCCAGCGTGTGGCGGCAAGCGAGAAATTCGATGCCATCGTCTGCCTGGGCGCGGTCATCCGGGGCGCCACGCCGCATTTCGACTATGTGGCGGGCGAGGCGGCCAAGGGTATCGCGGGCGTGGCCACCGACTTCGACATGCCGGTGATTTTCGGTGTGCTGACCACCGACACGGTCGAGCAGGCGATGGAACGGGCCGGCAGTAAGGCCGGCAACAAGGGCGCCGAAGCGGCCGTCACCGCCATCGAGATGGTCAACCTTCTCGACCAGATCGACCAGATTGCCTGAGCACATGATCAAACAGTTTCCATCAGACGAACAGGATGTCGAGCATCGCCCGGACGAGTCGCCCTCGAATGGCGATGAGCGGAGCGAGCGCAAGTCGTCCTCCCGCGGGCCTACCGCCACGCCGGCACGCAAAAAACGCCGCTGGGCGCGTGAACGGGCCGCTCAGGGACTCTACCAGCAGTTGATGAACCCCATCCCGCTGGAGCAGTTGGAGTCGCAGTTCATGGAGGATGCCTTCATGCTGCGCATCGACCTTGAGTTGTTCCGCCGCATCCTGCGCGGCGTGGAGAAGCACAGTGCCGCACTCGACGCGGTCATCGAGCCCCATCTGGATCGTCCCGTCGACGAGCTCGACCCCATCGAGCGCGCCATCCTGCGCCTGGGCGCCTTCGAATTGATGCATGCCCAGGAGGTGCCGCGTGCCATCGTGATCAACGAGGCGGTCGAACTGGCCAAGCGGTTCGGTGCCACCGATGGTCACCGTTACGTCAATGGCGTGCTCGACCAGCTGGCGGATGACCTGCGGCCCGGCGAACCCGCGCGTGGTCGCTGACGCCCGCCCGCCCGTCCCACATCATTGATGGCCGGCCCCGTCGACGAATTCGAGTTGATCGCGCGCCATTTCGATTGGCCCGCCCGGCATTCAGAGGTCAGCGTGGCGGTAGGCGATGACGCGGCCTTGCTGGACCCCAAGCCCGGCACCCGTCTGGCCGTCAGTACCGACATGCTTATCGCCGGTCGGCATTTCCCTCTCAACTCGGCCCCCGAAGCCATCGCCCACCGGGCACTGGCCGTCAATCTCTCCGATCTGGCGGCCATGGGGGCGACGCCACTGGGTTTCACCCTGTCGCTGGGTCTGCCGCAGACCCAGGCCGACTGGCTGACCCGGTTCGCCGCCCAACTACGAACAGGGGCGGAACGCTGGGGCTGCGACTTGATCGGTGGCGACACCGTGGGCAGTCCCGTCCTGACGATTTCGGTCACCGTGATCGGCAGTCTGCCCACGGGCAAGGCCCTGACCCGCGGCGGCGGAAAGCCGGGCGACCGATTGGCCGTGACCGGCAGTATCGGGGATGCCGCACTGGGTCTGGTCCTCGCGCTCGGAGAGGAGTCGCCCCCCGCTCTCTCCCCCTCGGCCGCGGCCTTCCTGCGCGAACGTCTCGACTACCCGGAACCGCGGGTAAGCACGGGCCGGGCGTTGTTGACCCATGCCTCGGCCGCGCTGGACTGTTCGGATGGTCTATTGCAGGACATTGGCCATCTGCTCGCCGCCAGTGACCTTGCTGCCGAAATCGACATCGATGCGCTTCCCGTCTCGCCAGCGGCCGCCGAATGGCTCGAGAGCCGCCCGGCCGACTGGATTCGCCTGGTGACCGGCGGGGACGACTACGAATTGATCGTGGCCTTGCCGCCCGGAGTCGAGATCGACCCGGCTTGGGGGGTGACGGTCATTGGCAGGCTGATCGACGGGCCAGTCGGCGAGATCCGTGAGGCCCAGGGACGCGCGCTGCCAGAGCGGCGCGGCTATACCCATTTTCCCTCCACCTCGGCCGACAAAGGGGATAACGCCAATGGATGAGGACAAGCGCCACGTGCGGGTGGGCGAACTGGGCCGAAGCCCGGCGATGTGGCTTGCCTTCGGACTGGGGTCCGGCCTCGCGCCCAGGGCACCGGGCACGGCGGGCACCATTCCCGGTGTGCTGCTGGGCTGGCTGCTGGTCATCCTGCTCACCCCGCGATTGGGCGAGGTGGCGACGATCGCGGTCATCCTGTTTCTGACGGCTGCGCTGTTTCCCCTGGGAGTCTGGCTTTGCGACCAGGCCAGTCGGCGTCTGGGTGTGCATGACCACGGCGGCATCGTCTTCGACGAGATCGTAGGTGTGCTGCCGGTCTTCGTGCTGCTGCCGACGCAATGGTGGGAGGTGCTGCTGGCTTTCGCCTCGTTCCGCGTGTTCGACGTAATCAAGCCCTGGCCGATCGGTTGGATTGATCGGCATGTCGCCGGGGGCATGGGGATCATGATCGACGACATGCTCGCTGGGATATATGCCCTGGCGGCCCTATGGGCAACCCTCTGGGTCGCGGGGTGGTGGGGCTAGCGCTCGTTCAGCCGAGGCATCAACTCGACCAGGTTGCAGGGGCGCTTGCGGTAGTCGAGTTGACTGGCGATCAAATTGTCCCAGGCATCTCGGCAGGCCCCCGTGGATCCGGGCAGCACGAACAGGTAGGTGCGGTTGGCCACCCCGGCGGTCGCACGCGACTGCAAGGTCGAGCTGCCGATCTGTTCGAAGGACAGCCAACGGAACATCTCGCCGAAGCCATCGATGGTCTTGTCGAACAGGGGAATGATCGCCTCGGGGGTGCCATCGCGGCCCGTCAGGCCGGTGCCCCCGGTGCTGATGACCACGTCGCAGTCGGTCGCGGCGATCCATTGCGACACGGCGGCGCGTATGGCGTAGATGTCATCCGGCAGCAGCTGGCGATCGAACAGGCGGTGGCCGGCATTTTCGAGTCGCTCCACCAGCAGGTCGCCGGAACGGTCCTCGGCGAGGGTGCGGCTGTCGGAAACCGTCAGTACCGCGACGTTCAATGGCTTGAATGGGCGATCTGTGCTCATGAAACATCCCCTCGGTCGGAAAACGAATCGCGGCTTGCGCCGTGTGGCTCCGGATCACAGCCTGCCCCGGCAGCGCACTTCCGGCAGGCCAGTGGCTGGCCGATCATGGCGATACGTCCGAGGCTGTGCTCCACCCAAGGTCGGTTGATCCAGGGCGGATCGTGCCGGGTGTGTTGATTGTGACCGCAGGTGAGCCGCGCGAACCAGTGCCCTTCCGCGTCGCGATGGAAGGAGGTGATGGCCCGCTGGGGTATCTTTTCCCCCGAGGCCAGCATCAGGGAACCGGCACGCCCCAGAGGTCGTGCTCGTCGGCCTCGACGATCTCGACCTCGACGAAATCCCCCGGCTGGACATCGGTAACCTCTGGCAGGTACACCACGCCATCAATCTCCGGGGCATCGGCCATGCTGCGGGCCACGGCGCCGGATTCATCGACGGCGTCCACCAGGACCGGCAGGCGCTGACCGACCTTCCGTGCCAGCTTGGCCGCGCTGATGGCGGCCTGCTTTTCCATGAACCGGGCCAGCCGCTCCTGCTTGACGTCTTCGGCTACCGGGTCGGGCAGTTCGTTGGCTGTCGCCCCATCCACGGGGGAATAGGCGAACGCGCCGACACGATCCAGCTGGGCCTCGTCGAGGAAATCGAGCAACTCCTGGAATTCCGCCTCGGTCTCGCCGGGAAAGCCGACGATGAAGGTCGAGCGGATCGTGATCTCCGGACAGATCTCGCGCCACTTGTGGATGCGAGCCAGGACGTTTTCGCTGGAGGCCGGCCGCTTCATCAGCTTGAGGATGCGGTGATTCGCGTGCTGGAAGGGAATGTCGAGGTACGGCAGAACAAGGCCTTCGGCCATCAGTTCCACGGCATCGTCGACATGTGGATAGGGGTAGACGTAGTGCAGCCGTATCCACGCATCCAGGGAGCCCAGCGCGCGGGCCAACTCGGCAAAGCGGGTCTTGAGCGGTTTGCCGCCCCAGAAGCCGAGTTTGTAGCGCGTGTCGAGGCCGTAGGCGCTGGTGTCCTGCGAGACGACCAGCAGCTCGCGCACGCCGGCGTTGACCAGGTTCTCCGCCTCGCTCATCACCTCGCCGATGGGGCGACTGTCGAGGTCGCCGCGCAGGCTGGGGATGATGCAGAAGCTGCAACGGTGGTTGCAGCCCTCGGAAATCTTGAGGTAGGCGTAATGACGCGGGGTGAGCTTCACGCCCACGGCATCTTCCAGGGCGGGCGTCTCGCCGCCCGTCGCCTGGTGGCGAGCCTGGCTGCCCGGCTCGGGCATCACGTCGACGAAGGGGTCGAAGCGCGGCGGCAGATGTTGATGTACCGCATCCATCACTTCCTGGTAGGCCTGCGGGCCCGTCACGGCCAGCACGTTGGGGTGGGTCTGGCGCACCAGATCCCCCTCGTCGCGGCCGCCCAGGCAGCCGGTGACGATCACGCGACCGTTCTCGGCCAAGGCCTCGCCAATGGCGTCCAGCGATTCTTCGACGGCCGAGTCGATAAAGCCGCAGGTGTTGATGATCACCAGTTCGGCATTGTCGTAGCTATCGGAGAGGGCGTAGCCCTCGGCCCGCAACTGGGTCAGGATGCGTTCGGAGTCGACCAGGGCCTTGGGACAGCCCAGGGAGACGAAACCGATGCGGGGAGGATTGTGGGTCATGATCCGTTGCGGCTGTCCGGCTGGGTGGGGGCGTTGTCCCCGCTGTACTCCTCCATATGACCGTCGTCGTACTGGACGTGCATCTTGAGGTTGTTGCGTTCGATGAACTGCATCACGGCATCGAACATCTGCCGGTTGTCCGTCTTGAGGCTCGGCTCAATGGCCAGGACCTTCTGCCCGTTAAGCATGACGGGGTGCAACCGCTGCGAATAGACCAGGCGGTGCTGGGCAAACGTCGCATCCCAACTGGAAATGCGATCGATCCAGTCACTGGGTCGGAAGCGGGCGCCGGCCTTGGTCACTGACTCGACGATGTAGCGTTTCGGCTGATTGTCCATGAAGTCGTGGCTTGCTCGGCGTGCACCGATGTTGGGTGGGTCGATTAGAATCAATCCACCATTTTACTTGAGTTGGGCGACAAACGCATCCGGCCTTCGCCCAAGAGACAAAAGAAATAAGGAGTCTGAGCCGATGACGGACGCGAAACAGGCGAATAAGCGGATGCCGGTGGTCCTGATGGACACCGGCGGGACGTTCAGTAAGCGCTATGACCCCGTCGGGGGGAATCTCGTCGTCCAGTCCGGCTCCGCAGCCGCGCGGGCGATTCTGGCCAGTGCCACGGCAAATCTCGATCTGCACTGGGGCCAGCCGGTCTGCAAGGACAGCCTGGAGATGACGGACGATGACCGCGACCAGATCGTCCACGCCGTGGATTCACTCGAGGGGCGATGGGCCAACGCCCCTGTCGTGCTGCTTCACGGGACGGACACCATGGCCGAGACGGCGGCATGGCTCGATCGCGCGTTGCCCGACCGCCTGGTGGTGCTGACCGGCAGCATGCGACCGTTCGAGATCGATCCGGTCGAGCCGGCCCTGAATCTGGGGATGGCCCTGGGGTTCGTGCAAGGGAGTGCCCGACCGGGGGTCTATCTGGCGATGAACGGGCTGGTGCGTCCGCTGGGGGAGCTGGAGAAGGATCGGGAAGCGGGCCTGTTTCGCCCTATTCTCGGGTGAAAAGCTAGTCCCGGGCCTCGATGAAGGATGTCGTCGGCCCGTGGTGCGTCAACGCCAGGTGGTGCATGGCCCGTGTGCAGGCCACATACAGCAGGTTGCGGTCCATCGTGGTGGCGTAGTTCTTCGCGGTGGCCTGCGGGACGATCACGCGGTCGAATTCCAACCCCTTGGCCAAGTGGGCGCTGCATACCAGCACGCCGTTGGAGAAATGGGCGGTGTTGGTATCCAGTAGTCGGACCTCAGCATGCGATTCGGCCAACTGCTCGACCAGCCGATGGGCTTGGCGCTGCGTGCGCGTGATGATGCCGAGACTGTTGTGCTCCGAGTGGGTGAATCCCTCCATCATCTCCCGGATGTGCTCGATCTCTTCCCGGGCGGTCCTTGCCGCGATCACCTGCGGCTCTTCGCCGTGGCGTTCGATCACTTCGAGCTCCGGGTTGGGCGAGATGCGTTGGGCGAAGCGGGCGATCTCCCAGCTCGAGCGGTAGCTCTTGTTGAGCGTCACCGCCGAGGCGGCCGGAAGGGCGCTCTCGATCTGTTCGGCGGTGGATGCGTTGTACGGGTTCACCGACTGCCAGGCATCGCCGAGGATGGTCTTGTTGCAGTCGAACAGCTGGCCGAGCACCGCGTACTGCACCGGGGTGTAGTCCTGCATCTCGTCGATCACCAGGTGCTTTATGTTCCGGTACGGCGAGCGGATGCCGTTCAGGCGCATCTTGAGATAGATCAGCGGGAAGACGTCGGCATATTCCAGGCGGCCCCGGCTGGCGGTGCGGAACAGTTCCGGTTCGCCCAGCCAGTCGAAGAACTGCCGGTAGGTTTCGCGCAGGGTCGATTCGTGACGCATGCCGCGCACCGCCTCTTTCAGCTTGCGTCGATCCTCGACGGTCAGGTCGTAGTGGTACTGCACACCCACCTTCTTCTCTGCCATCTCGGCGACGCGCTTGAGGCGCTCGTCGATGGGCAGCGAACGGCCCTGCTTCTCGAACAGTTCTTCGAACAGAAAGCTGGGTACCAACCGGCCCGAGAGCCAGACATCCTCGCCGACAAAGCGGTTCTTCTCCACCTCTATGGCGTATTCCTTGAGCTTGCCGAGGAATGACGGGGTGGCCTTGACCGACAGGCGATGTGTCTTGGCCGGCTCATCGCGTTCCAGCAAGGCATTGGTCTGTTCGAAAAAAGTCTCGAAGCGGTACTGGCCCTCGAGCAGCGTCTCGGCGACGTCCTCCATGCTCACCTCGCGGACCGTCTCCTCACCCAGCTCGGGCAGCACGTTGGCGATGTAGTCGGAGAATACCCGGTTGGGCGAAATGATCAGGATGTCCTCGGAAGAGAGCGTGTCCTTGAAGCGATACAGCAGATAGGCGATGCGGTGCAGGGCGATCGAGGTCTTGCCCGAGCCGGCCACACCCTGAATGATCAGCTCGCGGGTCTCGTCGTCGCGGATAATGGCATTCTGGTCGCGCTGGATGGTCGCGACGATCTGTTTCATGCCCTCGTCGCTGGCGCGGCCCAGTTCCTCCTGGAGGACGTCGTCGACGACGTGCACCGCGCTGTCGATCATCAGCTCGATACGGGTGCCGGCGATGCGAAACTGCCGTTTGAGATGGACCTCGCCCTTGACCGGCCCATCCGGGGATTCGTGGCGGGCCGGGCCGGTCTCGTAGTCGTAGAACAGGCTGGCCACCGGGGCACGCCAGTCGTAGACGATCGTCTCGCCTGCCTCGTCGTCGTGGAAGTGGTGCACGCCGATGTAGAAGCGCGCCGGCGTGGCTTGGTCGTTGCGACGCAAGGCGAAACGACCGAAGTAGGGCGAGCGGCGGATCTTGGTCAGTCGACGGCGCTTGTCGAGCAGCATCTCTCCGCCCTTGATCGCCTGGTCGATCGACTCGCGGGTGGCGATCTTCTCGACGTGATCCATCTCGTCGCGCGCCTCCCAGAGGTAGCGCTTTTGCTCCTGGACATCGCGCTCGTAGGCCTGCAGGCGTTTCTCCGTGTCGCGCAGGTTGCGGTGCAGGCGGTCAAGTACCCGCTCGAGCTGGTCGTTTTCTTCGATTCGCTTGCTGTCCATACCGGCGTCAGCTTGTTGTCATGGGCCCCGCGTATCCTGTCACAGGGCTGAAAACGATGCACCGTCAGTTCGCTGCCATGTGAAAGCAACCCCTTGATCTGGTAAAATCCGCGCCTCATTTGTCGGGTCGAACTGCCGTTGCCACGCAAAAGTGGGCGCGGTCCTGCCGTTCGGCCAGGCCGCTTGATCAAGGGATGGTCATCGATGCATGGATGAGGGCAGCGCGCGGACGCGGTGCCCGATCGTGCCTCGATGATGGTCGTTCGCGCGTTTTGCCGCGGACGAGCCGGGCGGCGCCTCGACAACAAGACAACACCCTGGACAGAGACACACGATGAACTGGTACCGCATCAAGCAGGAATGGTTTTCCAACATTCGGGGGGATGCCCTGGCGGGCATGGTGGTGGCCCTGGCACTGATCCCGGAGGCGATCGCCTTTTCCATCATCGCCGGCGTCGATCCGCAGGTGGGTCTGTACGCCTCGTTCGCCATCGCGGTGGTGATCGCCTTCACCGGTGGCCGACCGGGCATGATCTCGGCCGCCACGGCCGCCACGGCGCTGTTGATGATCACCCTGGTGGCCGACCACGGGCTGGAATACCTGCTGGCCGCCTCGATATTGGCGGGGGTGCTGCAGATCGGGGCGGGCTACATCCGCCTCGACCGGCTGATGCGGTTCATCTCCAACTCGGTGATGACCGGCTTCGTCAACGCCCTGGCCATCCTGATCTTTATGGCCCAATTGCCCGAGCTGACCAATGTCACCTGGCACGTCTACGTGATGACCGCCGCGGGCCTGCTGATCATCTACGGCCTGCCCAAGCTCACCAACGTGATCCCCTCGCCACTGATCACCATCGTGGTGCTCACCCTGATCGCCTGGTACATGAACCTCGACGTGCGCACCGTGGGTGACATGGGCCAGATGCCCGACACCCTGCCGGTATTCCTATTCCCGGAGATCCCGCTGAACCTCGAGACCCTGATGATCATCCTGCCGTACTCGGCGGCGATCGCGGTGGTCGGCCTGCTCGAATCCCTGATGACCCAGAACCTGGTCGACGGCCTGACCGACAGCAAGACCAACAAGGCCCGCGAGTGCAAGGGCCAAGGGATTGCCAACATCGTCTCCGGTTCGATGGGTGGCATGGCCGGCTGCGCGATGGTTGGCCAGTCGGTAATCAACATCAAATCCGGCGGCCGCACGCGACTGTCGTCGCTGCTGGCGGGCGTCTACCTGCTGGTGCTGGTGGTCTTCCTCTCGCCGCTGCTGGTGATGATCCCCATGGCCGCCCTGGTCGCGCGCGCGATCTTC